>NZ_JBNNXT010000043.1:0-42973 GCF_052873815.1 Photobacterium sp. DNB23_23_1
GCTATAGCTCAGTTGGTAGAGTCCCGGATTGTGATTCCGGTTGTCGCGGGTTCAAATCCCGTTAGCCACCCCATATTGGAAAGCCCCGTCAGAAATGACGGGGCTTTTTTCGTTTTTGTGATTTTCCCCTTCCTTTAACCCCTTCAGTAAAAGTGTGATCTGCTGTCAATAATGTCTATTCGCAGCTTAGATCTCTGACATGTGACTATTTCACGAGATATAGGTTTACATTAAGGTGGTGACATGGTTTATGTTTCTATAATGTTAAACGGGGCGTTCTTGCTCTCTGTATATTTATGCAAAATTTAAAAGTGTTAGCTATATCATATAACTGTAATTACAGCTGCTTTCACTGCTAAATGCTGATGTTGTGTATAGGGGTTATATCTGTTTTCTCTCTTGTTTTCTTACTCTTCCTCCATTTTATGTGATTATTTATTCTTTTTTTATTCGTTTTCCTGGTTTTTACTTGCGCGTTGTTGATTTATTGTGAAATATTTGACAGATTATGTCCTGAACATACATTCAGCAAATTATGCTGAAAGAAGGGATTCAATTTTTCAGACAGGGCAGAACGCTGCCAAGCAGTTGGGGTCTGGTAATGGCTTTATTGGAAGTGAAAAACCTGCGTATCGAATACCCATCACGACATGGGGTTCATGCTGCAGTGAAGTCGCTCTCGTTTTCAATTGAACGAGGCGAGATTGTCGGTGTGGTCGGTGAGTCCGGCGCCGGTAAGTCGACCGTGGGCAATGCAGTCATTGATTTGCTTAGCCCGCCAGGACGAGTTGCGAGTGGAGATGTTTACCTCGATGGTGAGCTTATCTCGGGGTTGAAGCCGGAGCAAATGCGCTCAGTGCGCGGATCGAAAATTGGTTTTATTTTTCAGGATCCGATGACCTCGCTTAATCCACTCTTTACGGTTGAGCAGCAGCTGACTGAAACGATTGTGACAAATCTGAAGGTGAGTCAGAGTGAAGCGGTGAAGCGGGCCATCAACTTGATGGAACAAGTCGGGATCCCGCAGCCAGAAATACGTATCAAACAGTATCCGCATCAGTTTTCAGGTGGTATGCGTCAGAGGGTAGTGATTGCTATTGCCTTGGCTGGCGAACCGGATTTAATCATTGCCGATGAGCCAACCACTGCGCTGGATGTGTCGATTCAGGATCAGATCCTGAATCTTATTCGCGAACTGTGTCGGAAGAAAAACGTCGGTTGTATGCTGGTGACCCATGATATGGGTGTTGTTTCCAACGTGACCGATAGGGTTGCTGTGATGTATCGCGGTGATTTGGTGGAAATCGGTGATACGGAGCAGGTGTTGTGCCGCCCGAACCACCCGTATACACAAAGCTTAATTTCAGCTGTTCCGCGTTCCGATATTAAGCTCAAGCGTTTCCCGCTGGTAAGCTATATCGAAGACGCGAAGGAAATGAGCCAGCTTGATGTGAAAAATCATTGGCTGGGCCAAAGTGAAGATCAACGTCGTTATACCGGTGCCTTGTTGCAGGTTGAGAATGTTAATCTACGCTTTGTTACCAAGGATTCATTTTTCGAAAGCCGTCGTGAATACGTCCAGGCGAATAATGACGTCAGTTTTGAGATCTTTGAAGGGGAAACGTTCGGGTTGGTGGGAGAGTCGGGTTCAGGTAAGTCGACGATAGCCCGAGCGATCACTGGCTTGTATCCGCCTAACTCCGGTAAAATTACCTTTGAAGGTGTCGATCTTACTGCACTCAAAAATGAAGCCGAGCGCCGTCCGCTGCGTCGCCAGATGCAGATGGTGTTCCAGAACCCTTATACTTCAATGAACCCGCGAATGAAGGTTGCCGATATCATCGCGGAACCTATTCGTTTCCACCGACTGACTGAAAATGAAATCCAGACTCGTCAAATCGTTAATGATCTGCTTGACCACGTAGGTTTAGGTAGTGCATCTGGTGTGAAGTACCCGCATGAATTTTCGGGTGGCCAACGCCAGCGGATTTCGATTGCACGGGCATTGGCTACCCGCCCCCGCCTATTGATTTGTGATGAACCGACATCGGCATTAGACGTGTCAGTCCAGGCACAAATTCTTAATCTACTCAAAGATCTCCAGGATGAGCTGAATTTGACCATGCTGTTTATCAGTCATGATCTCCCGGTGATCCGCCAGATGTGTGATCGCATCGGTGTGATGCAGAAGGGCACCTTGCTAGAGGTTGCCCCGACCGAGCAGTTGTTCACTGCACCACAGCATGAGTACAGTCGTCAGCTGATCTCTCTGATGCCTGAGTTCAAGGGCATGAGTCAGGAAGGACTGAAGTTAGCTTAATCATTTCATGCCGCTGTCTACAGCGGCATAGGACACAACAAAAGCAAACACAACAGCAAGGGAGTTACCTCCCCGCATAAAGGAGCTATGCAATGAAAACCCTCAAGACCAAGTTGGCCGTGGCCTTAATGGCTGCCGGCCTGAGCTTTAGTGCCGCCGCAGCTGACATCAAAGTCGCCTATGATGCTGATCCAGTATCACTTGATCCGCATGAGCAATTATCTGGTGGCACTCTGCAGCTATCGCACATGGTCTTCGACCCATTGGTGCGCTTTAAGCAAGATCTCGACTTTGAGCCACGCTTGGCAACGAAATGGGAGCGTGTTGATGATGACACTTTCCGTTTTCACCTACGTCAAGGCGTGAAGTTCCACTCAGGTAATACCATGACGGCAGATGATGTCGTGTGGACTTTCCAGCGTCTGAAAGATTCACCTGATTTCAAAGCGATTTTCGACCCTTTCTCTGCGATGGAAAAAGTGGATGATTACACGGTTGATCTAAAAACAACGGGTCCATACCCGCTTGTTCTACAAACAGCGACATACATCTTCCCAATGGACAGCAAGTTCTATACGGGCACCACAGAAGACGGTCGTGATAAAGCTGCGATCGTTAAGCACGGTAACTCGTTTGCATCGACGAACATGTCTGGCACCGGCCCATTTATCGTGACGAGTCGTGAGCAAGGCGTGAAAGTAGAATTTGAACGTTTTGATGGTTACTGGGATACCGCCTCTCCAGGCAACGTTGACACTATCACTTTGCAGCCTATCAAAGAGAATGCCACTCGTGTTGCAGCGCTGCTTTCTGGTGGTGTCGATATGATTGCTCCTGTCGCACCTAATGATCACAAACGTGTTGAATCTTCGAAGGACTTGGATTTGGTGACCCTACCAGGCACACGTCTTATCTCGTTCCACATGAACCAAAATAGCAACGAAGCGCTGAAAGATGTCCGTGTGCGTCAGGCGATTGTTCACGCGATCAACAACGACGGTATCGTACAGCGTATCATGCGAGGCTTCGCGACAACGGCCTCTCAGCAGAGTCCGGTTGGTTACGCTGGCCACAATGAAGCGTTAGATGTCCGTTTTGATGTTGCTAAAGCGAAAGAGTTAATGAAAGAAGCGGGCTATGAAGATGGCTTCACTTTAACCATGATGGCACCAAACAATCGTTACGTGAACGATGACAAGATCGCCCAAGCTGCCGCCCAGATGCTTTCTAAAATCGGGATCAAAGTTGACCTTAAAACGTTGCCAAAAGCGCAATACTGGCCGGAATTTGATGTCTGTGCGGCTGACATGATGATGATCGGTTGGCACGCAGATACAGAAGATTCAGCGAACTTTACCGAGTTCCTAACAATGACGCGTAATGAAGATACTGGTCGCGGGCAATACAACTGTGGCTATTACTCAAACGCCGAGGTGGATGGTTTGATTGAGGCATCAAACGTTGAAACTGATCCAGCCAAACGTTCTGCTCAGCTGAAGAAAGTTGAAGAAATTCTGTATAACGATGCGGCATACGTTCCGTTGCATTGGCAAAACCTAGCGTGGGCTGCAAAGTCTAACGTGAAGATCGCGCCGATTGTGAACGCAATGAACTTCCCGTACTTCGGTGATCTGGTAGTTGAAGAGTAATTCTTCACTGCAACAACGTCAGGCCAAGGTTGGCCTGACGTTTCTTTAGTTTATGAAAGGGATAAGAAATGTTTACGTTTCTGGTTAAGCGCCTGTATCAGGCACTGATAGTGATGTTTGTGATCAGTCTGGTCGCGTTTGCAATCCAGGATAACCTTGGCGATCCGCTGCGTGAGTTGGTGGGGCAATCTGTCTCAGAGGCAGAACGACAAGCACTTCGTGACGAACTGGGCCTGAATGATCCATTTGTGACTAAATACGCTCGCTTTGTTGGTAATGCGGTTCAAGGTGACTTAGGGACATCTTACTTTTTTAAACGTCCGGCACTGGACGTGATAATGGATAAATTGGTGGCGACGCTCGAATTGGTATTTGGCGCCTCCGTGATTATCGTCTTGCTCTCGATACCACTGGGTGTCTATTCTGCGATTCACCCCAAAAGCTTTTTTACCAAAGTGATTATGGCCTTCAGCAGTGTGGGTATATCCATTCCGGTTTTCTTAACCGCTATTATGCTGATGTATGTATTTTCAATAGAGCTCGGTTGGCTACCTTCGTTTGGACGAGGCACTACCACTAGTCCATTAGGTTGGGAATCGGGTTTGTTTAATTTAGATGGACTGGCGCACCTTGTTTTACCATCGATTGCGCTGGCATCGATTATGCTGCCGTTGTTTATTCGCCTCGTGCGCTCTGAAATGCTGGAGGTTTTGAGCTCGGAATATATCAAGTTTGCCAAGGCGAAAGGATTAGCGCTGAACAAAATTTATTATCAGCATGCGCTGAAAAACACCATGTTGCCAGTGATCACTGTCGGTGGTGTGCAGATCGGTACTATGGTTGCTTATACCATTTTGACCGAGACGGTTTTCCAATGGCCGGGAACGGGTTTCTTGTTCTTAGAAGCAATTAACCGGGTCGATACCCCTCTTATTACGGCATATGTGATTTTTGTTGGTTTGATATTTGTGGTCACTAATACCATTGTGGATCTGCTTTACGGTCTGATTAACCCGACTGTTAACCTGACTGGAAAAGGAGCGTAATCGATGTCTATGACTCAAACGACAACACCTAGCCGCTTGCAGCGCTTTCTAGATTCTGATTTCATCTATCACTTCAAGCGCGATAAAGTCGCGATGCTGAGTTTTGCGGTCTTTTTAGCATGCGCACTGAGTGCCGCTTTCGCTCCGTTGCTAGCACCGGTTAACCCTTATGATCCAACCGCCATTGACATCATGGATTCTGAGATGGCACCAATCTGGATGGAATATTCAGACCCGCGTTTCTTGCTCGGTACCGATCCGCAAGGACGCGACATTTTATCGACCATTCTTTATGGCATGCGCATCTCATTGATCATCGGTATTTTGGCGGTTGCTGTACAGATGGTTCTGGGCGTGGTTATTGGCCTTAGTGCGGGTTACTTCGGCGGCCGTATTGATAGTTTCTTAATGCGCTTTGCCGATATTCAGCTATCGTTCTCTACCATGATGGTGGCGATCATTGTTTCGGCTATCTTCCGCGCTGGTCTTGGTACTCAGCTATATAGTCAGTATGCAGTGGTGATGCTGGTGGTGATTATCGGTATTGCTGAGTGGCCACAGTATGCGCGAACCATTCGCGCTTCCGTATTGGCTGAAAAGAAAAAAGAGTATGTTGAAGCGGCGAAAGTGATGGGCTTCAAGGCGCCACGGATCATGTTCCGCCATATTCTGCCTAACTGCTTGTCACCGATTTTGGTTATCTCAACCGTACAGGTTGCCAATGCCATCATGTCTGAGGCTGCCCTCTCCTTCCTTGGGCTCGGGCTGCCAGTGGACCAACCGTCGTTGGGCTCGCTGATCAGTATCGGCTTTAACTATATCTTCTCTGGCTCCTGGTGGATCACCGCTTTTCCTGGGATGGTATTGGTTGTGTTGGTGTTGGTCATCAACTTGCTAGGTGACTGGTTGCGTGATGTGTTTAACCCAAAAATTTACAAAGGGTGATAGCAAAACGTAGCGATATTCATTAAGTTGTTCCCATTGCTTAGAAAATTAAGTGGGAACAGCGATGATTGATATCGGGGTCAACCTGACTAACAGCCGGTTTGATAAAGACCGCTACGAGGTCGTGGAGCGCGCCAAAACAGCGGGTGTCCACGGCCTTATTCTTACCGGTACCAGTATCGAAGAAAGCCGACAGGCGGTGGCAATGGCCCGTCAGTGGCCGGGCTATACCTACAGCACCGCAGGGGTGCATCCCCATGATGCCAAAAGTGTCCAAGACTTGGCGCTGACCGATCTCCGCGAACTGGCTGCTCACCCTGAAGTGGTGGCCATCGGTGAATGTGGACTCGACTTTAATCGGGATTTCTCTCCAAGACCGCAGCAGGAAGCCGTATTTGAGGCCCAGTTGGCGTTGGCTGCTGAGCTTAATATGCCTGTTTTCATGCACTGCCGTGATGCCCATGAGCGCTTTATGGCAATTCTCAAGCCGTGGCGCGATAAGTTACCGGCAGCAGTATTGCATTGTTTCACCGGTACCCAAAAGGAGCTTCGGGACTGCTTGGCGCTGGACTTGCACATCGGGATCACCGGTTGGGTCTGTGATGAGCGCCGCGGCACTGAGTTGCGTGAGATTGTTGCCGACATTCCAGATAACCGCTTGATGGTGGAGACCGACTGTCCTTATCTGCTGCCGCGGGATTACCGGCCCAAGCCAAAATCGAGCCGCAATGAACCCAAGTTTCTGCCCCATATCGCGTCCGTGATTGCAGAGTGTCGCGGTCAGCAACCTGATCAAGTGATGGCCAATGCGTTTGTTACCACCCAGGCATTTTTCAATATCGGATCAACAGCCACCGAATGAGGGTGGTATGATCCACATAAGCGATTTAACCCAAAAAGGAGTATGCAGTGTCTGTATCTATCCAGGGCGCGTTTCCGGCACGCCGTATGCGTCGTATGCGCAAGCATGATTTTAGTCGCCGTTTAATGGCCGAAAATCAGATTTCTGTGAATGACCTGATTTACCCAATGTTTATCCTGATGGGTAAGAACCGTCGTGAAACCGTCGATTCCATGCCGGGGATAGAGCGTCTGTCTATTGATCTTATGCTTCAGGAAGCCGAGTACCTGGCTACGTTGGGTGTCCCTGCGATAGCCTTGTTCCCAGTGGTATCGCAGGACTTTAAGTCAACCTGTGCTGCGGAAGCCTTCAACCCGGAAGGTCTGGTCCAGCGAGCTGTCCGTCTGCTGAAAGAGCATGTGCCACAGATAGGCGTGATCACCGATGTTGCCCTCGATCCGTTCACCATCCATGGGCAGGACGGCATCATCGATGAAGACGGCTATGTGATCAATGATGTCACCACCGAAGTGCTGATCAAGCAAGCCTTGTCTCATGCTGAAGCGGGTGCTGACGTTGTTGCTCCGTCGGACATGATGGATGGCCGTATCGGTGCAATCCGCGAAGCGCTGGAAGAAGCCGGTTATGTTCATACTCAAATCATGGCTTATTCTGCCAAGTATGCGTCTAACTACTACGGCCCGTTCCGTGATGCGGTCGGCTCATCAGGTAACCTGAAAGGTGGTGATAAGAAAAACTATCAAATGGATCCGGCCAACAGCGACGAAGCACTGCATGAAGTGGCCATGGACGTCAACGAAGGCGCTGACATGGTGATGGTCAAGCCGGGTATGCCATATTTGGATGTGGTGCGCCGGGTGAAAACTGAACTGCAGGTACCGACCTTTGCCTATCAGGTCTCGGGTGAGTACGCGATGCACATGGCAGCGATCCAGAATGGTTGGCTCAAGGAGCGCGAAACTGTGATGGAATCCTTGCTGTGCTTCAAGCGTGCGGGCGCCGACGGTGTCCTTACCTACTTTGCTAAATCAGTTGCCGAGTGGTTGGCAGAAGATGCCGCTGCCCGCCAGACTGAGCTGGATAACCTAAGCGAATAATCTGAAAGAAGAGCAGCTAAGTCTTTACTTATCGGCTGTGATAATCAGGGCCTGCACTATGGTGCAGGCCCTTTTGTTAGCGCTGAATAATCGCAGATGGTCAGGGGTGGACGTTGCGGTTGATTGGGTTTTGCAGCGAGATCAGGGTCTCGGTTGACTGGACTTCGTCGATTGCCTGCAGCTTATCAATCAGCACGTACTGCAGCTCTTCTATCGATTTGCACATCAACTTGACGAAAATATTGTACGCCCCGGTGGTGTAGTAGGCCTCGACCACCTCGTCAAGCTCATTGAGCTTGGTCAGTGCCGAGTGGTAGTCCCGTGCTGCGTTGAGGTTGATACCGATAAAGCAGCACACGTCGTAGCCGAGTAGCTTGGGGTTGATGATCACTTCGGTGCCGGTGATGATTTCAGCTGCACGCATTTTTTCGACCCGGACATGGACGGTAGCAGGGCTGACGTTGAAGCGCTTGGCCATTTCGGCATAGGGGGTGCGGGCATCGCTCATCAGGGTATTGAGGATTTCCCGGTCGAGATCATCAATTCGAATTTGGCTGGTCATGGTGGAAGCAATCCTTGGTTTATACGTGCTTGGTCATATCTTATACTGACACCACGCTATGTCGCTAAATTATATTAAAAAATAGCCGTTTGGCTAGTTACTGGCCCTTATGCGCTTGATTGTTCTTTTTTCTTCTCAGCAGGTTACCGCTCAAGGCGTCGACCTACGATACTTTAGTGATCCATTCTTACCACAAGGGCATTCGCTGGACGGATGGTTTTCAGGCCGGGCTGGAGTCGGCCGCCAGTATGCAAGGGGGTCGCTCCATGTTAATTATATGGACAGTAAGTGCTATCAGTCACCGGCTTACCTCAATGAAGATGGGCAAGCAGACGGTAGATGAATGTGTCGAGAATGAAGCGAACCTTGCCAAGCTCGGTGAATTGGAAATGGATTATGCCCTGGGCTATGTGTTTGGCTACCCACAGCCGTTGCCTAAGCTGGTTGCTCAATTGAGCCAGCGTAAAGAGGTGTTATAATCCGCAACTTAATGCCTGCCGTGTTTGGCTGGCAGGTGCTGTATTTACCGGAGTGTGTGTGTGCAACTAGCCTTAATTTCTGAGTCCCCTGAGCGTCAACATGAACTTGATCTGTTGGCTGAACGCTGGGGACTATCCCATGACCCAGACAGCGTGTTTGCATTGGTCCTGACAACTGAGCGGCTGGAGCTTCGCAAGCTTGATGAGGCTAAATTGGGCGCGGTATATGTCGACTTGGTGAGTGGCGCCGTGGCACATAGGCGTAAATTCGGTGGTGGCCGGGGTCAGGCGATTGCCAAAGCGGTGGGTCTCAAGGGAGGCGTGACACCAACCGTGGTTGATGGTACGGCAGGATTGGGACGCGACGCGTTTGTTTTGGCCTCGCTCGGCTGCAAGGTACAGATGGTCGAGCGCCACCCGGTAGTGGCTGCGTTGCTGGACGACGGTTTGGCCCGCGCCAAAGCGGATAGCGAAATCGGTGGCTGGATCAGCGAGCGGATGACACTGCTGCATGCCTCGAGCCATAACGCGCTGGAGTTGCTGGCTGCCGATCCGGATTTTGTGGCCCCGGATGTGGTGTACCTTGATCCGATGTACCCACACAAGAAGAAATCGGCGTTGGTGAAAAAGGAAATGCGGGTGTTCCAAACTTTGGTCGGGGCCGATCTTGATGCTGATGGTTTGCTGGCCCCAGCGTTAGCTTTGGCCACCAAGCGGGTGGTTGTCAAGCGGCCGGATTATGCCGAGTTTTTAGCAGGGCAAAAGCCTGCGACAGCCATCGAAACCAAGAAAAACCGCTTCGATGTGTATGTGAAAGCAGCAATGAAGTAGCAGTTGGCGGTTAGCAGCGGTATATTGTAATGAGAATAGTTACTCCGGCCTGACAGGGGTCGGACGGCCGGAGATGAGGGAATGGCAAAGTCGTTATGTAAATATCGCCGGGTTGAGATCACGGCCCAGTTTTCCACCATTAGCCGGATGGTCAGTACGGCTAATTATATGTGCAGTAGCTGTGCCCGTGTGGCCTCGGAAAAAGGCTACCTGTGTAAGCCTAGTGCCCTGAAGCGTCCGACAGATATGGCTCATGTGATCAAACCGAGTTTGGCGGCGGTCGAAGCGGTAGCCGTTGATACGGCGGCGGTTTCCGAGGTGACCAACGTGTCCTCTTTAGCGAGGGCTTCTGCCCCGGCCCCTGTTTTGGCTACCAAGCTGGATACGCCAGTGCCAGTTATTGCTTCGCACCCAGCGGTGGTTGCGTGCCGTAAAGTGGCAAGGAAGAAAGCCAAGCAGCTTAAAAAACTGAAGAAACTGGCAAAGAAGCAGAACAAGCAGTTGAAGAAGGCCATCAAGGCGACCCGTCGCTATCACAAGGCTATAGAGAAGGCTCAAGCTTCGGTGTAGCGAGCTATTGACGGGTATAAAAAAACCTCCTGGCGGAGGTTTTTTTGTTCTGGGCAATTATGATTCTTTGATCAGTACTGCTGTCATCAGGCAGGTGATCACAGAAACAATGATGCCAGAAACGATTAACCAAGGAAGCATATCCATAGTTAGGTATCCATCTGTTGAGCAACATGAGCCCCTATTGAAACCTGTTTACAAAATGCTAGCAATGGGATGGATATAGCTTGAAACGCCTGTTAACAGATGGAAACAAATATTCGCTCTGGGACACATAATTCATTGTCTTTAAGTATAAAAAAGCACCCTCTTGGGTGCTTTTTAATTACTGGACGTTATGTTGCTTTTTTGTTAGCTTTTGGCGGGTAGTGCCAGAGTCAGGGCTTGTCGTGACAATGCGGCAGCGCCTTGTTTGTCATCTAGCTGCTCCATCACTTCAACCAAATAGCCGTAGTCAGCGACATCGCTGCGCAGAGCGATGGCTTTCTCGAAATGCTCTTTAGCTTCTTCCAGCTTGCCTTCACGCATAAACAATTGGCCTAGTGCGCTATGGGTGCTCGGGTTGTTGCTATCATAGCGGAGTAAATCCTGCAGGCGAACAATTGCTGGGTGGCTGTCGGCCAGTTTTAGGGTCGGGATAAGGTTGATCAACGACTCGTCAATGTTCTTTTTCAAGGCATCACGCAGCACGGTATAGGCTTCACTGTCGGCGTTGTATTGGCTCATTAGTTTGACGAAACACGCCACGAGATCCGGGCGTTGCTTGGCCTTGCGGCTCAAACTGTTCCAGTGACCCATCAGGCCTTCACTGCCTTGTTGCTTAGCGATGTGGCGCATGATGCCGCATTCGGCTTTCGCTTCGAGTTTGGCTGCCTCTTCAGTATCTACCACACCAGATTTCTCCAGTTGAGGAAGCAGTGCTAGCAAGGGTTTCCAGTCTTCAAGACGGACGTAGCAGTCTTTCAATAGGGTCAGTAGCACGGGGTTGCGGCTATGGTCGTGCTTGATATCTTGCAGAGTGGCAACAGCCTGCTCAAATTGCTGCTGGCGGAACTGAAGCTTGGCGCGGGTCAGGGCAACAGCCAAGCTCTGGCCATCAAGGTCGGCAGCCAGTCTCAGGTATTCGTCCCGTTGGCTGGCATCGCCTTGGCCTTGTGCGGCTTCGGCTGCTGCTAAGTAGTTCAGCAGTGGTGCATCGCTGTGCTTGGCTGACTTGACCACCAGTTTTTCAGCCTGTTTCCAGTCACCTTCGATCACCTTAGTCAGGCCTTCAGATGTCTGTAGGCGGGCTTTGCGGGTTTTACGGCCTGAGAACCAGCCGCGGGTCGAGCTACCCAGTGAGAACAGGCGTTTGAGGATATTCTCCAGCAGGAAAAAAGCACCGAACAGCACGACCACGAGGATGATCAGTGTCGTCAGGCTCATTTCCACGGTTTGGTTGGCCGCCGAGATAAGCACATAACCTTGGTTTCCGGCCAGCATCGGGCCGACAACGATGCCGGCAATCAGTGCGGCGACCAGCAATAGCAATTTGATCATGCAGGGTTCTCCTCTGTGCTAAGCGGTTTCACCTGCTGGCGTAGACGATCGCTGATAGTATCGGTGATCAGTGCTTGCGACTGCAGCTTGCTCGGGTAGTCAGCTTCGATGTTTTCTTGGCCGAGTGCCTCGAGTGTGGCGATGAAGCTCTGAACGGCAGGATCGTCCATATTATAGAACTGCTCAGCCCAGTCTTTGGCCATGGCCAATGACGTGGTATATAGCTCGCCCTGCTCGCGGTATACCGACTTGATCGCGGTTTCCAGCTTAGACTTGATGTTTTCCTGCAGGTAGAAGTCTTGCTTCGGAGTCAGCAAAGGGATAACACTGCCATCGCGCTGGCGGTAGGTGATGAAGTGATCGCTGAAGTTCTTCAGTGAGGTCATCATGTTTTGCTTCCAATCGTCGACGGAGGTAGACACTTCGGTGGTCTCTACAACTTCGGCTTCTGGCAGAATAGCGTTGGCCAATGGTAGCTTGCCAATTTCTTCCTGGAGGCTAGTAAGGCGCAATACCAGGCCATCACGGTCAATACGGGCAACCGCTTTCAGTGCTGTGATATCAGTATGCATCGCCTGGCGGATAGGCGTTAGGCTTGGATCGTTAAGCTCAGCGATACGGTGATCGGCAGATTCGAGCAAAATAGTCGCACTGGCGGTGTCATGTTCCAGCCACAGTTTTCGGCCCGCCATCTTGACCAGGTAATCGGCCTCCGCCAGCAGCCAGTCGTTTGGACGGCGGCCTTTCATTTCTGATAGGGCCATCTGCAAACCGATAATCGACTTTTCCTGCTGCTCAATCGACGTTTCGGTGCGCTGCAGGCTGGAATTAACTTGGCTTAGGGTTTCTTGCTGGGATGTTTTGAGAGATGACTGAAGCTGGGATTGAAGTTGTGAGACTTCTTGCTGCAAAGCCGCCATTTGGCTGTTTTGGGTTTGGGTCTGTTGGTGCCCGTGGTAGTAAAGACCGGCACCGAGAGCGATGACCAAGGCGATAGCAATTGCACCGGTTTTGCTGCCACCCGGCTTTTCGCTCGGTTGACTGGCTGGTGCTGCGGCGGCCGGTTGTGCTGGCTGCTCTGCTTTTACCTGTTTTTCAGGAGTTGGCTTTTTCTCAGCGGCTGGCTTTGGCGCTTGCGCTTTGGCGCTTGCTTGTCCTTGCTTATTGGTATTGTTTGCTGCGGATTGTTGTTTATCTGCAGGGTTTTCATTATTGGTTTTTTTATCAGTCATCCGATTTTCCCATTGTGCCTATTTTGCTTAGGGTCGTGAACAGCGGGCCATTGGCCGCACTTCCCACATTGGAAATTAAACGAAAACCAAGCCCATGGGCTTGATCGGCGATTCGCTGGCTTGGTACGAATAGCTGGCAGTTAAGAAACCAAGCCATAGCGCTGTCTGGTATAAGCTTGACCAGTTGGTCAAGTTGCTCACTGCTGGTGACGACCAGGGTGTCAACGTTGGCCTGCTGCCAACTCCGGCTCAAGGCCGGGCCATCAAGCGGTAACCAGTTGCGCTGGTATGTCTCGCAATAGGAGACATCGGCCCCACCTTGGCACAGGCGCTGGTAGATCAACTCGCGCCCGCCATTGCCGCGTAAGATGAGCACTTGTCGCTCAGCTACATCAGACAATATTGGCAAGGCCAACAGTCCCTCACTGTCGCAACGCCCGGACGGGGACAAAACAGTTTGTCCTGTATAGTCTTGCAGCGCTGCGGCGGTTTTCTGGCCGACCGCTATATAATGCACGTTTTTTGGCCAACTGGCACCTACTGACATCATGTAATTGTGCGCTAGATTGGCGGCGTGAACACTGACGGCAATCAGAAAATCGCCATTTTTCAGGTGAGAAAGTGCGTTAGGTAGGTGCTGAAGTTGCTGCCCCGGCTGAATTTCCAGCAGGGGCTGCGCAATTGCGTTGATCCCCGCAGCGATCAGCTGCTGTGTTAGCTGGTGGCATTCTGGTGCCGGGCGGGTGATCAGTATGGTCATCAGGCGTTGCCGTAAAGCTCGTCGAGAATAGTCTTGGCCCCATCGGCCAACAGCTGATCGGCGAGTTCAAGGCCCAATTTTTCGGCGTCATCGCGAGGGCCGCGGACTTCACCGCGAACAATCTGGCTTCCGTCAGGCTCACCGACCAGCGCGCGCAGCCAGATCTGATCGCCTTCCAGTACCGAATAGCTGCCGATTGGTACCTGGCACCCGCCTTGTAGGCGGTTGTTCATGGCGCGCTCGCACAATACGCGGGTTTCCGTATCTTGGTGGTTCAATGCAGCCAGTAGTTTGCATACACGCTCGTCGTCAAGGCGACATTCAATGCCAACAGCGCCTTGGCCTACCGCCGGTAGGCTGGTTTCCGGGGCAATGGCCTCGCGGATACGGTCTTCCATTTTTAGGCGCATAAGGCCAGCACAGGCAAGGATGATGGCATCATATTCGCCGTCATCCATTTTGCGCAGGCGGGTGTTGACGTTGCCGCGCAGATCTTTAACCACCAGATCAGGACGTTGGGCACGCAGCTGGCATTGGCGACGCAAGCTTGATGTCCCTACTACGGCACCGGCTGGCAGTTGTGCCAGATTTTCATAGTGGTTGGAGACAAACGCATCACGTGGGTCTTCTCGCTCACAGATGGTGACGAGGCCCAACCCTTCAGGGAACTCTACCGGGACGTCTTTCATTGAGTGTACGGCAATGTCGGCACGGCCTTCCAGCATCGCCACTTCGAGTTCTTTGACAAATAGCCCTTTGCCACCCACTTTTGCCAACGGAGTATCGAGAATAATATCGCCTTTGGTGACCATAGGAACCAGTTCGACTTCCAGGCCGGGGTGGGCTTGCTCTAGAGCTGCTTTGACAAATTCGGCTTGCCACATTGCGAGTGGGCTCTTGCGCGTGGCAATACGGATTGGGGTATCGGTCATAGGATCGGGTCCATATATGTAATTGAGCACTATTATTATTGTTTCTAATCCTACCACTACTGGGCAGGGATGGTAATTGATGTGTGGCTGCGAGTGCGTTGGGGCAATATTGTCTTGCTATAAACTGCAATTAATGTGATATTGGTCACATATGTTCTCGGTGGTATACAGATAACCGATCGCAAAGTGGCGGTTTGGTGAGCTTGTACTAATTTGAGGGAAGGTGACTACGGAAAGGTCCGCTGGCAACATTTCAGTCCATTAATAACCTGTCATAAAACGGCGCTATCTTTACGGTTAATACAAAAACTGTTAGATTGATCACGTTTTTACTCCTGGTTCGAGCCATCTCAACCGCTTTAATGACAAGATTTGGGCCGCTCTTAAGCTGGTAGCTCTTGGAAGAGTAATTTGCAGAACTATATTGAAACGCTTAAAGGTAGATTAGATAAGCTCAATGAGCTAAGACTCGAGCGGGCGCGTGCCGCCATGACGCCGCAGTCTGTACAGGTTTTCAATCTGTTGCCTATCTTACTTCACTATAATCACCCGGCGGTACCTGGCTATCTTGATCAGGAAGTATCGGTGGGGATTGCGTCTTTTACTGCCACCAAACAACAGCAACAGTTGATCGATGACTGTGGTTTGGCCAGTTCTACACCAATTTATACTCCTGCAAATGATATGCACCCTATCCAGGGGCTTTATGCGATGGGCAGTACCGCCTCGTTGGGGCAGAGTCTAACCAGCGATCTTGATATTTGGGTCTGCATCCGGACCGACATGCCAGCTGAAAACCGTCAGGCTCTCGATGCCAAGTGTGCGGTGATCTCTGAATGGGCCATGGCCCAAGGAGTTGAGGCAAACTTCTTTCTGATCGACGAAAACCGCTTCCGTGAAAACTTCTCTGAGCAGATGACCGGTGAAAACTGTGGTTCAAGCCAGCATTTATTGCTACTTGATGAGTTTTACCGTTCAGCCGTTAATCTGGCTGGCCAGCGCCTGCTATGGTTTATGGTGCCGCCGGAAATGGAGGAGTGTTACGATGATTACATCTGCTATCTTGAAAATGGCGGGTATATCCATCGTGATGAATGGATAGATTTTGGCGGTGTGTCCCGCATTCCGGCCGAGGAATATTTTGGTTCCAGCTTGTGGCAACTCTATAAAAGTATCGACTCGCCGTATAAGTCAGTACTAAAAGCCATCCTGCTTGAAGCTTATTCTTGGGAATATCCTTATACCCAACTGCTTAGTGTTGACGGTAAACGGCGTTTCTTCTCCATTGACCGTACAGAATTCTGCATGGATGCCTATTACCTGATGCTGGAGAAGGTGACCCGTTACCTTGAACGTATCAATGATCACCGTCGTCTGGATCTGGTTCGTCGTTGTTTTTATCTCAAGACCCATGAAAAGCTGACCCGCGAGCCTGCGTCTGGTTCGGTACCGTGGCGCCGTAAGGTGTTGCAGGAGCTGACCGACGAATGGCAGTGGCCGCAAGAGGTACTTGTAGAACTCGATCGTCGCCGCGACTGGAAGGTCGAGCAGGTCAAGAGTGCGCACAACGAACTGCTCGATGCCTTGATGCTCAGCTACCGTAACCTGATCCGTTTTGCCCGCCGTAATAACATTACCTCGGCAATCAGTCCGGAAGATATCAGTATTTTGGCCCGTAAGCTGTATGCGGCATTCGAGGTACTGCCGGGCAAGGTGACCTTACTCAACCCGCAGCTGTCCCCGGATTTGCATGAGCAGGATTTGAGCCTGATCCAGGTACCGGCCGGGCGAACTAATACTGCTGGATGGTACCTCTACAAGCAGTCGCTCGATCCGATGGCTATCATGGGCCGCCCGGCACTGGAGCATAACCGCTACCTCAGCAAGTTGGTGGCATGGGCCTATTTCAATGGGCTGTTGACTGAATCGACCTGCCTGCACAACGTAATACGCGACTCAGCGGTTGATATCGACAAGCTTTACCAGCTGGTCAGTGATATCCGCAATACTTTCCCAATCCGTCGTCCGCAACCGAGCTTGCAGGCGCTGTCGAGCCCGTGTGAAATTCGCCAGCTTGGCCTGTTCGTCAATTTGGAGAACGACCCTACCACCCGGCTGCGTAACCGCTCGGTCAAATTTGATTTCAAGAATACTGATATCTTCAGTTATGGCCCAGACCAAATGTGCTTGGTCGGTAGTGTCGATTTGGTGTACCGCAACTCGTGGAACGAAGTGCGTACCCTGAACTTCACCGGTGACAGTGCCATGCTGGATGCATTGAAGACGGTATTGGGCAAGATGCACCAAGATGCGTTGCCGCCGGAGTCGGTGGACGTATTTTGTTACAGCAAGCACATGCGTGGCTTGATCCGCAACTTGGTGTACCAGCTGGTGGCCGAGTGTATCGAGATGCGCCTCAAGCCGGTTGAGCAGGAAAAGCGTCGCCGTTTTAAGGCGATCCGTATTGCCCGTCAGACCCACGGCCTGTTCTTTGAGCGTCGCGGCGTGTCGGTGCAGAAACTGGAAAACTCCGTCGACTTCTACAGCTGTATCTCGACCAACAAACTGCTGGGCTCGGCTAATCTGGTGATGGGCAAGACCGACGAGCCACATCCGCCGGAAATTGTCGATGCTTATGCCAGCGAAGGTTTGATCCAGTTTTTCTTCGAAAATTGTGATTCAGGGTTCAACATCTATATTCTGGATGAGTCCAACCGTATTGAGGTTTATCGCCAGTGTAGCGGTGACAAGGATGAGATGGTGCATGGGGTGAACCGTTTTTACACCTCGGCCCATGATCGTTTTAGCTATAGCGCTAATTTTATCAATTTCAACCTGCCGCAGTTTTACGACATTGTCCATAGCGAGAATGGCGCACCGCAGGTACTACCGTACAAGAGCGGTCAGCAGCCGTCGCGACGACCGGAGGTAACTCCTCAGCCGTTGATGAATGCCAACTTTTCGCGCTAAGGCGCTGAAAATAAGCAAAGAAAAGCGGGAGCCTAGGCTCCCGCTTTTTTGTTTGGGCAGGTTGATAATTAGGCTTACCAATCGACAGCTTCACCGGCGTGTAGTGAGCATTCTTTTTTGACCAGGGCGATAAGTTCGTTGCCACTACGGGTACAGTGCCACTCGCCATCCTTGTACTTGAAGTGATAGCCGCCTGATTTTGATGCCAGCCAGATTTCATGTAATGGCTCTTGGCGGTTAATCACAATTTGGCTGCGGTTTTCAAATTCCAGTGTCAATACGTTGCCAGTGGTCTCGTATTCGATGTCGACACCAGATTCGTCGATGCCTTCTTCGATGCTCATCAGCACTTCATCTGCTAACTTATGAAATTCTGTATCATTCATCCCCGATCGTCCTATTGCTTTTCCTAGTGTGGGTGCGATTATAGAGGGCAATGAAATGATAATCACTGGCTTTCAAAAATGCGTAAAGGTTTATTAGCAATTTTGGTGTTGGGCGTACTGGCCCTTACCGGTTGTGGTCAGAGTGGGGCTCTCTACATGCCTGACGACAGCGAGCAGCAGCAACAGAACGATCAATAAACGGTTCAGACAGGGAAGAGACTACATTGGATTATTTTAATTATCAGCAAGATGGCCAGCTATGGGCCGAAGAGATTCCACTGGCCGATTTGGCTGACCGTTTTGGCACACCGCTCTATGTCTATTCGCGTGCGACGCTCGAACGTCATTGGCATGCTTTTGACCAAGCGGTGGCCGAACATCCCCACCTGATTTGTTATGCCGTAAAGGCAAACTCCAATATCGGCGTGCTTAATGTACTGGCGCGACTGGGTTCCGGTTTCGATATCGTTTCGGGTGGCGAGCTCGAGCGGGTAGTCGCCGCGGGTGGCGATCCGGCCAAGGTCGTGTTCTCTGGGGTCGGTAAGACCGCCGCGGAAATGAAGCGGGCCCTGGAACTTGGCATCAAATGCTTCAATGTAGAATCCGAACCTGAGCTGGAGCGGCTTAATCAGGTTGCCGGTGAGTTGGGCAAGGTAGCGCCGGTATCATTGCGTATTAATCCGGATGTCGATGCCCAGACCCATCCGTATATTTCAACTGGCCTGCGTGACAATAAATTCGGCATTGCCTTTGAGCGAGCGCCAGAAGTGTACCGTTTGGCCCATCGCCTGCCGCACCTGGCTGTAACGGGGATGGATTGCCATATCGGCTCGCAGTTGACAGCCATTGACCCGTTCATTGATGCCACCGACCGCCTGCTGGCATTGGTTGATACCCTTAAAGCCGAAGGCATTGTTATTCATCATCTTGATGTGGGTGGCGGCTTGGGTGTTACCTACAGCGATGAGCGTCCGCCTCAGCCTTCGGAGTATGCCAAAGCGTTGATGGCGCGCCTGACCGACCACCGTGACTTGGAGCTGATTTTCGAGCCGGGCCGGGCGATTGCTGCCAATGCTGGGGTGATGTTGACGCGAGTGGAATACCTCAAGCTTACCGAATACAAGAACTTTGCCATCGTCGATGCGGCGATGAACGACATGATCCGTCCTACCCTTTATCAAGCGTGGCAAGATATCGTTCCAGTTATCCCGCGTAATGGTGAGAAGGTGTCTTATGATCTAGTCGGCCCTATCTGTGAAACCGGTGACTTTATCGGTAAAGATCGCGAGTTGTGCCTAGAGACTGGTGACTTGCTGGCGGTACGTTCGGCAGGGGCTTATGGTTTTGTGATGTCGTCGAACTACAACACCCGCGTGCGCGCAGCGGAGATCATGGTTGATGGCGGCCAGGCCCACGTGGTGCGTGAACGCGAAGAACTCGCGCAGCTGTGGCAATCAGAGCAGCTGTTGCCAGAATAACGAGAAGGAACAACATGCAGGTTAATTTTTCGAAAATGCATGGGCTAGGTAACGATTTTATGGTCGTCGACTGTGTGACCCAGAACGTGTTCTTCTCGCCGGATGCGATCCGGCGTTTGGCTGACCGCAACCGTGGGGTTGGGTTTGATCAGCTATTGGTGGTAGAGCCGCCCTATGATCCCGAGACGGATTTCCATTACCGGATCTTCAATGCCGATGGTAGTGAGGTGGAGCAGTGTGGCAATGGTGCCCGCTGTTTTGCCCGTTTTGTCTGGATGAAGGGGCTGACCAACAAATACCATATTTCGGTCAGCACCAAAGGCGGTAAAATGGTACTCAAGCTGGAGAACGACAACCAGGTCTCTGTGAATATGGGGGTGCCTGAGTTCGATCCGGGTAAAATTCCTTTTCGTGCCAATCAAAGCGAGAAAACTTATATCCTGCGGGCGGGTGAGAAAACCGTATTTTGCGGGGCCGTCAGCATGGGCAACCCACACTGTGTCACAGTGGTGGATGATGTCGAGACTGCAGCGGTCGAGACCTTGGGGCCGATCCTTGAATCCCACGAGCGTTTTCCTGAGCGGGTGAATGCAGGCTTTATGCAGGTGATCAATCGCAACGAAGTGAAGCTGCGGGTTTATGAGCGTGGTGCTGGTGAAACCCAGGCATGTGGTAGCGGGGCTTGTGCCGCGGTGGCGATTGGCCGGATGCAGGGGCTGCTGGACGACAATGTGAAGGTGTCGCTACCGGGGGGGGATTTACAAATCCGCTGGCCGGGAGAGGGCAAGCCTTTGTATATGACAGGTGCGGCAACGCATGTGTTTGATGGACAAATTGTATTATGACCGATATATCTCAGCTTGACGTATGTGCCCCCGATGAGGATGCCGTCTCGTTGAACGAGCAGGAGGTAGCGGACTTTTTGTTGGCTAACCCTGACTTCTTTGCCCGCCATCCAGAGTTGTTGAGCCGGATTCAGGTCCACCATGCCGACCGTGGCGTAGTGTCTCTGGTTGATATCCAGCTTGAGCGCTTGCGTAGCAATGTTGGTGAGTTGGAAGAGAAAATTACTGGCTTGGTTGGGGCGGCGACCCACAACAGCCAACTTTTCCATACCTTTGCCAAGGCCCAGCAACAGTTGTTCCAGACTCATAATATCTACCAGGCATTGTGTGTACTGGAAACACTGGCCGATGAGCTGAATCTTGACATCAGCCTGCGTCTGTTTGATAGCCTGGATGACAACCTGTTCCTTGACCGCCGCAGCTTCGAGAGCTTCAGCCGTTCGCGGCTGTCATCGCGCCCGGTCTATCTGGGTCGGTTGCGGAAGCTTGAAGCGGATCTGCTGTTTGACCAGCCGCCGCAGCTGGGGTCGTTCTTGATCTTGCCGCTTGGCAATGACAGGCCGTTTGGGGTACTGAGCTTTGCCAGTGTCGATGGCGGTCATTTCCAGCCGGAGATGGACACCTTGTTTGTCGAGCAGTTGGCCATGGTCCTCGCCAAGCTGATCCATCACTGGGAATATACCCGTGAGGTGATTGAGTGAGCTTGCCAGCTGGCTTGGAAAAGCCGCTGCAGCGATTTTACGAATACCTGCGCAGTGAACGGGAGCTTAGCCTTCATACCCAACAAAACTACAAGCGGCAGCTGACAACGTTGGCCGAGCAGCTGGTGGCGTTGGGTGTCGATAACTGGCAGGCCGTCGATGCTGGTTGGGTCCGCCAGTTGGCCTCCAAGGGGATGCGAGATGGTCTTAAGGCCAGCAGCCTGTCGATGCGATTGTCAGCACTACGTAGCTTTTTCGATTACTTGGTCCGGCAAGGTGTCCTCAAGGCTAACCCGGCTAAGGGGGTGTCTGCACCGCGTAAGGCCAGGCCGCTGCCGAAGAATCTGGATGTTGATGAGATGGATCAGTTGCTCAGCGTCGATGAGGACGATCCCTTGTCTATACGCGATCGGGCGATGATGGAACTGATGTATGGCGCTGGCTTGCGCTTGTCGGAGCTGGTGAGTCTCAATGTCAAGGATGTCAGCCTGCGCAAAGGCGATTTGCGGGTGATCGGTAAGGGCGACAAAGAACGTGTTGTACCGTTTGCCGGGCTGGCCCGCGAATGGGTTGGACACTGGCTGAAGGTGCGGGGCCAGTTGGCTGCGGCTGGCGAGCCGGGGTTGTTTGTGTCCAAACTGGGCCTACGTATTTCTAACCGCAATGTCCAGAAGCGGATGGCGGAATGGGGCCAGAAGCAGGCGGTATCGAGTCATATCAACCCGCACAAACTGCGCCATAGTTTTGCCACCCATATGCTTGAGTCCTCGGGGGATCTGCGGGCGGTTCAGGAATTGCTGGGCCATGCTAATCTCTCGACCACCCAAATCTATACCCATTTGGACTTCCAGCACCTGGCACAGGTGTATGATGAAGCCCATCCCCGAGCCAAACGCAACAAGCGTTGAGCTGGGGTGTTTTTGAGAGTAGCCGCTGATGCAGTTTTACCGACCTTTTTCCGCGCCCAAGGCACTGACCTTTGATCTTGACGATACCCTCTATGATAACCGACCGGTGATACGCCGGGCTGAGCAGTCAATGCATGATTGGTTGGCGGTTAACCACCCACGGTTGAAAGGGATAGGGGTAGCTGGTTGGCTGCAATTGAAAAAGCGTCTTGCCAAAGCCGATCCCATGCTGCGCCATAATGTGACTCAATGGCGGTTTGAATTGCTCAAGATTGGCTTTATGCAGCTGGGTTATTCCCTTTCAGCTGCAGAACAGGCCGCTGGCGAAGGGGTCGCGGTGGTTCTTGAGGTCAGAAATCAAGTGGATGTCCCTGCAGAAACGCACCGGGTATTGGCGATGCTCAAGCAACAGTTGCCGCTAGTGGCGATTACCAATGGCAATGTCGATGCGGAAAAAATCGGACTCGCGCAGTATTTTGATGGGGTGCTGATGGCGGGCCGTGATGGGTTGGCCAAGCCTGAGCCTGATTTGTTTGCCTGTGCGGTGGTTGATCTAGGCATTGCTCCAGGCGATATTCTCCATATTGGCGATCACTTAGTGACTGATGTCGGTGGCGCTAAGCAACATGGGTTCAAGGCCTGCTGGTTCAACGATCAGCAACGGGTGTTGAGCCGCGAGCCGCGTGCCAAGTGGTTACCGGACGTCGAAATCAGCCAGCTTTCACAGTTGTTGGCTTTGGTGTCTGAGTAAGGCGAACCCACATATAGCCGATTATTTGAGCGATCAAAAAAGGGACAGCATGCTGTCCCTTTTTTGTCTTTATCTGTTTCGCCCTAAATAGGTTTACTGCAATAAAGACTGCTTCGGCTTGTTGCTGATGAGATGGTCGACAGAAATCATCCCGGCGCCCCAGAACACGTTGACCAGCATCATCATGCCCCATAGCTGGTGGTCGAAGAAGCCTTTCTCCCACAGCAGTGGGTAGGACACTACCGCAATGATGTTGAACAGGAACAGCGCCAACGCCATCGGACGGGTGAATAGGCCGAGCGCTAAGAAGGCAGGCAGGATCAGTTCTGCTGCTGTGCCCATATAGGCGGCGATTTGCCAAGGGATCAGCGGCACTTGGTATTCATACTCGAACAGGTACAGGGTGCTGTCCCAACTGCTGTATTTCACCATCCCAGACTTGAAGAACACCCATGCTACCCAAAACCGGGTGAACAGCAAGAACAGTGGGATCAAAGGTTCGGTGATCCGCTGGGCCGTGATATCGATTTGTTTGAGAAAATTCAGCATGCACACTCTCCCTCAGGCAAGCCGTGGATACGGGTGAAAAGTTGTTGTTGGATCAGCTCGCCTAGAATGGCCAGCATGGTACCGTCAGCGTCGCCCAATGCACGACCTTGCTGGCACAGGTGTAACAAAGCTGTCGCCGTCGTGGTTGTTGCCATCACCAGCATGCCTTGTGAGCGGTGCTGGATAATGACCGACTCCGGCTGATTCATATCAATCGGCTCAACCTGATCATCGGTGATCATCTGCCACAGGCTGGCGACAGGGTAATGGGCATCGAAGCTGTAGATAGGCTCAGCAACTTCCATTACCAACTGAGGCAGGTTGTCCTCGGTGATCAGTGTTAGTTGCTCGAACGGAAAACCTGTACTGACCGGAGCATGCTGGCTAGCTCGGTCGACAAGCCACTCCAACTGGGCCAGTTCGGCTAGATAAGGAACCGCCTCAATTACTGACGGCTGGCCGGAAATTGTATCGGCAAAGCCGTCGCCGTAATCGGTCACATTGCCTTCCCCGAGTGGATAGGCCAGTACATGCTGGCGGGCGAGTTGGGCGAAACACTCGTCACCGACCACGGCCTTGCAGCATGGATAGGAGGCTTCCAGCACTTCCGACAGACTGATAATAAAGTTGTTACGGTAGATTTGTATCAGTTGTTCCGGGGCAAACTGACCGGTCGTAACGGCTTCATTAGCAGGGCTTGGCCGGTAGTGCAGCGCTTCGGCGAAATCCTGTTGTAGTTTATGTAGTTGGTGCGGCTTTTTAGGCTGCGGAGATCCCATCATTGGCCTCCTCCGCAATAATGTATCGCGCCTTGTCGGCTTCCCCAAGTAGTACGTCGAGCGCAGGAATATCGAGATCCCATTCAATCAGCGTTGGCACCCCGCCAAGTGCGGTGAAGTGCTGGCGTACCCACTGGCGATAGAGTTGCCATACTGGTTCGCTAACGGGTTTGCTGTGGGTGTCTATCCATATTTCGCCTTGTTCGAACTGTTTGACGGTAAAGCCCGCCAGGTGGATCTCTTTAACCGTGCGAGGGTCAATAGCATCCAGATAGGTTTGGCAATCGAAGCCGTGGTTGAAACTGCTGACGTAGATGTTGTTGAGGTCGAGCAGCAAACCGCATCCGGTGCGTTGTTGGACAGCTCGCAGAAATTCCCATTCCGGAATCGTGGAGTGGTTGAAACTCAGGTAACTGGATGGGTTCTCGACCAAGAGCTGACGGCCGAGCGTGTCTTGTACTTGTTCAACCTTGTGGCAGAAGTGGGCCAGTGCCTCCTCGGTATAGGGCAGGGGCAACAGATCATTGAAGTACTGACCGTCAACCGAACTCCAGCTGAGGTGGTCGGATACCGCAATCGGATCTATTTCATCCACGAGCTGCTTGAGCCGGGATAGGTGCTGTTTATCCAGCGCATCGGCAGAGCCGAGAGACATCCCGACCCCATGGAAGCTGATCGGGTAGTGGTTGGCAATGTCCCTGAGTTGCTGGCGGGACGTCGAGTGAGGCGTAAAAAAATTCTCGCTGTGGATTTCCAGCCAGCTGATATCTGGCTTGTCGGCGAGAAATTGATGGATGTGGGGGGAGCGAAGCCCCACCCCTACCATCTTGTCAGGAGACAACCTGCTCAATTACTCGGCCTCTTTAGAACTACCGGCCAAGCGATCGCAAAGGCCTTTAGGCACCATGACGAAAGCATCTTTCTGGCCATCGGTTTTCGAGGTGCCGGCACAAGAGCTGGTTTTGGTCGCACAGTCATTTTTACCGGCTTTGACCACCCCGTAGCATTTTTCCTTTTCTGCCGCGACGGCCACAGAAGGTGTTAGTGCCGTACCCGCAAGGGCAAGTAAACCAGAAACCGCAGTAGCAACAGCAAGATTAGACTTTTTCATAATGATTCCTTCATTTGAGTGTTATCAAGTTGGTAGGTGATTAAAGGTTATGATGAGCTGGTTGAGCCGCCAGCAAGACGATCACACAAGCCTTTAGGAACCATCACGAATGCATCTTTCTGGCCGTCGGTTTTTGAGGTACCGGCACAAGAGCTGGTTTTGGTGGCACAGTCATTCTTGCCTGCCTTGACTACGCCGTAGCACTTTTCTTTTTCCTCAGCAGCGACCGCGGCGGTGGTGGTCATGGCGGTACCGGCTAGTGCAATCAGGCCTGTTACTGCAGTCGCGAGTGCAATGTTGGTGGTCTTTTTCATGTTTAATCCTCTTAAATACGCTGACTGTTGCAGGAAAATGCAACGTTTCCTTTTGGGTTAACTGACACCTTGTTGGTGCTCTCGGTACATAAGAAAGGGCGAGTTAGGAATAACTTTCATGCTTTCTTAATTTTTTTAACTTTTCGTTAACTTTGTGTAGTTCCAAGCATAGAACAAAACAATCTGGCAAGAGGTTGATAAGGTGAAATTTTTGTCACGCTTTATTGATGGGTTTGTCATCTGTTGGCTGGGTGGTGTGGCAGAGGGGAGGTTTCTCGCATCACGGTGGGCTTTGTGGTTATAATCATCACCATTGTATAAATAACCAGTAGAGAGCGATGGACGTTTCACTTCTGTTAGATGGCCTAAATGACAAGCAACGCGAGGCGGTGGCGGCACCGTTGGGTAACCACCTGGTTTTGGCCGGCGCCGGGAGTGGTAAAACCCGGGTTTTGGTCCATCGCATTGCCTGGTTGATGACGATAGAGCAAGCCTCGCCTTACTCCATCATGTCGGTAACCTTTACCAACAAGGCAGCCGCTGAGATGCGCGGCCGGATCAATGAGTTGATGCACGGTTCGTCGGCAGGTATGTGGAACGGCACCTTCCATGGCCTGTGTCACCGCATGCTGCGCGCCCACTATTTGGATGCCAACTTGCCGGAAGATTTCAATATCCTCGATTCTGACGATCAGATGCGTTTGATGCGCCGTTTAATCAAGGCCCAGAATCTTGACGAGAAGCAGTGGCCGGCCCGCCAGGCAGTGTGGTATGTCAATGGCAAGAAAGACGAAGGTCTGCGTCCGCAGCACATTGACTCGTTCAATGACCCGGTCGAGCAAACCTGGCTGCGTCTTTATACTGCCTATCAGGAAGCATGTGATCGTGCTGGTTTGGTCGATTTCGCCGAGTTGCTATTGCGTGCCTTCGAGTTGCTGCAGCGTAGCAAGCATATCCGTGAACACTATCAGGCTCGCTTTAAGCACATTCTGGTGGATGAATTCCAGGATACCAACAACATCCAGTTTGCCTGGTTGCGCCTGATGGCCGGTCCGGACTGTAATGTGATGATTGTGGGTGATGATGACCAGTCAATTTACGGCTGGCGTGGCGCCAAGGTGGAGAACATCCAGCGCTTCCTCAATGATTTCAAGGGGGCTAGTTCGATCTTCCTTGAGCAAAACTACCGTTCGACCGCTAACATCCTGAAAGCGGCCAATGGCTTGATCGCCAACAACAACGAGCGAATGGGCAAGAATCTGTGGACCGATGGTGCTGAAGGTGAGCTGATCTCTATTTATTCGGCCTTCAACGAGCTCGATGAAGCCCGCTTTGTGGTTGGCAAAATCAAAGAGCTGCGCGATCAGGGCGGAGCCTTGAGCGATGCAGCCATGCTTTATCGTAGCAATGCCCAGTCGCGGGTATTGGAAGAAGCGTTGATCCAGTCGGGAATGCCGTATCGGATTTATGGCGGTATGCGTTTCTTCGAGCGTCAGGAAATCAAAGATTCCCTGTCGTATTTGCGACTGATTGCCAACCGTAATGATGATGCCTCGTTTGAGCGGGTAGTGAATACCCCGACCCGTGGCTTGGGCGATCGCACACTGGAAACAATCCGCATGACAGCCCGTGACCGCGGAGCGACCATGTGGCAAGCCAGTGTTGCCTTGCTGGAAGAGCAAGTGCTGGCTGGCCGTGCAGCCAATTCGCTGCGCCGCTTTATCGAACTGGTCAATGCTCTGGAAGATGATACCCGCGAGCTGCCGCTGTATCAGCAAACCGATGAGGTGATCCGTAATTCTGGCCTACGTGCGATGTACGAGCACGAAAAAGGCGAGAAAGCCCAGGCACGAATCGAAAACCTTGAGGAACTGGTCACCGCAACCCGCCAGTTCGAGATCCCGGAAGAAGCCGAGGAGATGAGCCCGTTGTCGGCGTTCTTGTCCCATGCTGCGCTGGAAGCGGGCGAAGGTCAGGCTGATGAGTTCGATGATGCTGTCCAGCTGATGACCATGCACAGTGCCAAGGGGTTGGAATTCCCGGTGGTATTTATGGTTGGCGTCGAAGAAGGGATGTTCCCGAGTTCGCGCACTACCGAGGAAGTGGGCCGCTTGGAAGAGGAGCGCCGCTTGTGCTACGTGGGTATGACCCGTGCTATGCAGAAGCTCTACATTTCCTATGCGGAGATGCGTCGTTTGTACGGCAAGGACAACTTCCATAAACCGTCGCGTTTTATCCGCGAGATCCCGGAAGAGTTTATCGAAGAAGTACGGATGAAGGCCAAGGTGTCACGACCTGCCAGCAGCGGTCGTTTCAGCCAGACCCAGGTCAACGATAACTTTAACCAAACGGGTTATACCCTTGGTCAGCGGGTCAAGCACCCGAAATTTGGTGAGGGGACCATCATCAACTTTGAGGGAAGCGGTGCCCAGAGCCGGGTACAGGTAGCCTTCAATGGTGAGGGCATCAAATGGTTGGTGACCCAATATGCCAAGCTTGAGCCGATGTAAACGCTCAAAAGAGCAATCGCTGGTTCGATGTTAGTCAAATGACGAAAACACAACCCGTGGCATCTGCCACGGGTTTTTTTATGCCGGTTTACTCAGTGGTGCTGTGTATCCAGCGGTGATCTTATTTTGCGATGACTTTGCCTTCTCGGCGCGGATCGGCAGCACCGGTCAGGTTTTTGCTGTTGAGCTTGATGGCCTGAACACCAGAGTTGAGCTCCTTGACCTGTACCTCGAAGCCGAGGGTTTCCAGCTGTGGCGCCCAGCTTTCTGCATCGGTACCGGCTTCCAGCTCAAACGGGCCGAAGCGGTTGTTCATGTTAGGCAGGTTGATGGCTTGTTGCAGCTCCAGCCCCCAATCGAGGTGGGCGACTAGGGTCTTGGCAACGTAACCAATGATTTGACTGCCGCCCGGTGAGCCGATAGCCAGGTAGGGCTTGCCTTTTTGCATCACGATGGTCGGTGCCATGGAGGATCGGGGGCGCTTGCCGGGCTCGACCCGGTTGGCAATCGGCTTGCCGTTGTCATGGCTACGGAAGGAAAAGTCGGTCAGCTCGTTGTTGAGCAAAAAGCCGCGCACCATTACCCGGGAGCCAAACCCGTTCTCGATGGTGGTGGTCATGGAAATCACGTTACGGTTCTTATCGACGATTGAAAAGTGACTGGTCGAGGGCAGCTCGATTGATTCATCCATGGCATAGCGCATGGCGTGATCCCACTGCGGGGTGCCCGCTTCGGCTTTGGCCAAGGTTTTGTCCGTGTTGAGCAAGGCTGCCCGCTGTTGGAGGTAGTCACCCGCTAGCAACCCCTTGGTGGGCATTGGTACATAATCGCTGTCGGCCATATAGTGACCGCGGTCGGCAAAGGCGAGGCGGGAGGCATCGCCGAGCAAGCGCCAGCTGGTCAGGTTGTCCGGCCCCAACTCCGCAAGCGGATAGTGGCTGAGCATTCCCATGATCTGACCCAGCGTCAGGGCGCCAGAGCTTGGTGGCCCCATGCCGCAGATCTCATACTGGCGGTAAGGGGCGCAGATGGCAGGCCGTTCCTTGACCTGATAAGTGGCGAGATCCATGGTGCTGAGGACGCCCGGGTTGCCAGGTGCCGTACGTACCGCCTTGACGATATCTTTGGCTATCTCGCCGGTGTAGAAGGCGCTGGCTCCGCGCTCGGCGATTTGGCGCAAGGTATCGGCATATTCCTGGTTCTTCAGCGTTTGGCCGGCCTGAATCGGTGAGCCATCGTTATTGAAGAAATAGGCTTTGGTTGCCTCGAAGCGTTGCAGGTGGGTTTGGTCTTTTTCGACCAGTGACGCCAACCTTGGGCTGACGGTGAAGCCGTCTTTGGCAAGCTGGATCGCTGGTTCGAACAGTTTCTTCCAATCCAATTTACCGTGACGCTGATGGGTATACCACATCAGTCTGACGGTGCCCGGGGTGCCGACCGAGCGGCCACCGACGACGGCATCGAAGAATTGCAGAGGCTGGCCCTTGTTATCCTGAAATAGCAGGGGAGTGACGGCGAACGGTGCCGTTTCTCGGCCATCAAAGGTGGTAAGGGCTGCCTTTTTTTGATCCCAATACACCATAAATGCTCCGCCACCGATACCGGAGGATTGGGGCTCGGTCAGGCCCAGTACCAACTGGGTGGCGACCATGGCATCGATAGCGTTGCCGCCCTGACGTAAAATGTCAGCGCCGGCTTCACTGGCGTATGGATTGGCAGAGGCGATCATCCAGTCTTTGCCCGTCACTGCTTTCTGTTCGGTGAGTCCGGTGGCAGCTTCCGGGGCGAGTTGATCCGTACTTTGTTGGCTGTCTTTGGCAAAGGTGGATGTCGGCAGGGTCAGCAGGCAGGCTGACAATAGGACGACCCGGTGTCGGTGATTCCATTCCATGGGGGAGTACTCCTTACTTAAGCTGTAGCTAGCCTAAGTAAGGAAAGTGGTGGTGTCTAACGGTTGACTGTTTTTTGTGCAGCGGGTCAACCTGTGTGAGGCACTCTAGTCGTCGCGTTGACTACGCGATAATGCTGATCAGGATCAGGCTACCGATAAGGGTGAACAAGGCGCCACAGGTGGCATCAATCCATGGTGTCCAGCGCTGCAGCTTTTGTTGTAGGCGAGCACCGGTCAATAGCCAGGCCAGCAGGGCAAACCACAGAAACGAGGTTCCCCACAACAAGCCGATTGCCGTCGCTTTGCCACCCAAAGACATACTGGCGGGCACCAAGGTTGATAATAAGCTGATAAAGAAAACCAGAGCTTTGGGGTTGAGGATATTGGTGGTAAAGCCCTTGGCCAGTGCTTGTTTACGGTTAGCAAGCACTTGCTTATCTTGTTTGGCTGTTTGTTGTTCTGCTGGCTGATAGCGCTGCTGGTAGTGTTGCCACGTGCCTTTGAGCGCGCCGATCCCAAGCCACAGCAGGTAACTGCCGCCAGCAGCTTGCAGCAGTGTAAATAACATAGGGTGCTGGTGGATGAGCAAACTCGCACCGGTCAGGCTGAGGATAGAATGGAGCAGGATCCCCAATGACAAGCCGAGGGCGATCATAATCCCGGTCTGGCGGCCGTAGCGGCCGGCATTTTGTACCACCAAGGCGAAGTCGGGCCCCGGACTCATCAGGGCGACGATATGGACAGTTACCAGAGTGGCGAGGGTGGTCATTTCATTGATCATGCTTGCTTAGCCTTGCTCTTTTGTTGTTTGCGGGTATTGCGATGGTGTCTCAGACCGTCTGAACTGAATAAGATCAGCGCCGCCCAGATAAAGGCAAAGGTATAGCCTTTATCGACAGTAAATTTTTCGTCATAGACAGTAATCGCCAACAGGAACATCAGGCTCGGGCCGATGTACTGGAAAAAGCCTAGCGTTGAGAGCTTGAGCTTGGTGGCTGCACCAGTAAAGCACAATAGTGGCACGGTGGTGACGATGCCGGCTGCCATTAGCAGCAGATTAGTGGTCATCGGGTTGACGGACCAGTCCGATGTTGGACTGGTGGCAAAAAGAAAGACGTAGCCGAGCGCCAGAGGCAACAACAAGCTGGTTTCCATAAACAGCCCCGTGGCCGCATCAAGGTTAACTTTTTTGCGCAGCAGGCCGTAGAGGCCGAAGCTAGCAGCTAATGCCAGTGCGATCCACGGTAATGAGCCGAACTGGATCAGTTGGACTGCCACACCAGTTGCTGCCAGTGCTACAGCAACCCATTGCAGCGGCCGTAGGCGCTCGCCGAGGAAAAGCATCCCGAGCAAGACATTGAGCAGTGGGTTGATGTAATACCCCAGGCTGGCATCGAGCATGTAGTTGTTGTTGACTGCCCAGATGAAAATCAGCCAATTTCCTCCGACCAGCAATGAGGTTGCCAGTAATAGCATGACCACTTTCGGTCGACCTAATACGGCCCGTACTTGCCCCCATCCCTTGCTAACCATCAATATCAGTGCAAGAAACACGAACGACCAGATCACCCGGTGGCTGAGGATCTCCATTGCACTTACATGCTGGAGGGACTTGAAATAGATCGGGGCGACACCCCACATGGTGTAGGCCGACAGGGCGAGGATGACGCCGCGCTGGGTCCGGGTATTTTGCGCTTCCATGATTACCTGAAAAGTTGGTGCCGAGCTGGCAGGAGAGAAATAAATATTCAGTTGTGTATGCAGGCGCAGTATAAATCGTGATCGATCCCAATACTATTGTCTTTTTCATCAGCAAACTCAGCCTCGGGCTACGGAAATGAATTGAACCAGGGGTGACTCCCATCGGCGATCTGAATGGTATAGAATAGCCAGCCTTGTCCATCTTCAGGTGCCCCGTGTCGGGTCACCCGCGCCAATGAGAACGTTATGCCAGCAAGCCAGCCGTGCAAGACCGAAAGCCCTATGACCTGTGAACAGGTGCTGCAGGATGTGTTCGGCTACCAGCAGTTCCGCGAGGGTCAGCAATCTGTTATCGAGGCGGCGGTGTCCGGGCAGGATTGTTTGGTGATCATGCCGACCGGTGGCGGCAAGTCGCTGTGCTACCAAATTCCGGCCTTGTTGCGTGATGGGTTGACACTGGTGGTGTCTCCCTTGATTTCCCTGATGAAAGATCAGGTGGACCAGCTTAAGGCCAACGGGGTGGCTGCCGCCTGTATAAATTCCACCATGTCGTGGGAAGAAGTACAGGGTACCTTTCAGGCGATGGAACAAGGCCAGATCAAGTTGGTTTATGTCTCGCCAGAGCGCCTGCTTGGCCGTGATTTCTCCGAGCGGCTGGCCAGCTTGCCATTGAGCATGGTTGCCGTGGATGAAGCGCACTGTATCTCGCAGTGGGGGCATGATTTTAGGCCGGAATACGCCGCTCTTGGCAGTATGCGTCAGGCATTTCCCGATGTACCAGTGATCGCCCTGACGGCAACAGCGGATGATACCACTCGGCAGGATATCATTGCCCGTTTGGCCCTACAGGCCCAGCATACCTATCTCGGCAGTTTCGACCGGCCGAATATCCGTTACACCCTGCAGGAAAAATACAAGCCGATGGCCCAGCTGACCCGCTATTTAGCTGGGGTGCGCGGCCAGTGCGGTATTATCTACTGCAATAGCCGCAAACGGGTGGAGCAGATCAGCGAAAAGTTAAATGAGAGTGGGATCCGTGCTGCTGGCTATCATGCCGGGATGGGTCATGACGAGCGAGCTTGGGTACAGGAAGCTTTCCAGCGTGATGATGTGCAAATTGTGGTGGCGACGGTGGCATTCGGCATGGGGATCAACAAGCCCAACGTCCGTTTCGTGGTTCATTATGATATCCCGCGTAACATTGAATCCTATTATCAGGAAACCGGACGGGCAGGCCGAGACGGCTTACCGGCTGAAGCGATCCTGTTTTACGACCCGTCAGATTTAGCCTGGCTACGGCGCTGCCTGGATGAGAAAGAAGACGGTGCCCAGAAGTTGGTGGAAAGCCACAAGCTCAATGCCATGGGAGCCTTTGCCGAGGCCCAAACCTGTCGGCGGCAGGTGTTGCTCAATTACTTTGGTGAAGCGCGGGAAGAACCTTGCGGTAACTGCGATGTGTGTCTCGACCCGCCCAAGCATTTTGATGCCTTGGAAGTGTCGCAAAAGGCACTTTCCTGTGTCTACCGGGTTAACCAAGGTTTCGGTATTACCCATGTGGTGGAAGTGCTGCGCGGCATGCAGAACCAGCGTATTCGTGAATATGGCCACGATAAACTGAGTACTTATGGTATTGGCCGCGAGCATAGCCATGAGTTTTGGGTCAGTATTTTACGCCAGCTGATCCACCGTGGTTTCCTGACCCAGAACATTGTCCGCAGTTCGATATTGCAGCTGACGGCCAAAGCTCGCGAAGTACTGCGCGGGGAAATCCCCCTTGAGCTGGCCGTGCCGAGGCTGGATATTGCTGCCCGCAGTGCCAAGAGCGACAAAATGGCCAACCGCCAGTACGACAAAAAGCTGTTCGCTAAACTACGTAAGCTACGCAAGGCCATTGCCGACGAAGAAGATTTGCCGCCGTACGTGGTATTCAATGATGCCAGTTTGATGGAGATGGCTGAGCGTTTGCCGACTTCGGCGGGTGAGCTGCTGTCGGTCAATGGTGTTGGCCACCGCAAGCTGGAAAAATACGGCAACGCCTTTTTGGGACTGATTGAAGATCACCTGACTGCAGGTGAAGAGGTCGGTTTCTGAACCGTTTTCTAAGTCGGTGGGTGTGAAACAGGCAAAAAAATACCGGACAATTTGCGCCCGGTATAAAATGCGTATTAGATACAAACAGGGGCTTGGCCCCAGCATGATCTGTTCGCTACAAAACAGCTTGCGTATTTGGTGAGAATGTTAAATTCACCGATTGCTTACCGGGTCTCCCCAATCAGCAACACTTTCATAAAACCATGAACCTCCCCCCCTTGGCTAGGGGCTAGTTATTGCTTGATACTCACAGAAACAATTGGTTACAGGAAATTTCCTGCAGCTAAGCATTGCTAAAAGGAATACGCGCTATGGCAATAAGTTCGCACTATTGGTGTCGACGGTTGGATACCGCAGCAAGACTGTTAGAGCTCGGCGGGCCTGAGTTCGACTATGATAGCTTTACCGAAGTGGCAGATATGTTGCTTCAGGGGCTGGGGATCACGGTTGTGGAAAAAGAGCTTAATGCAGACTTGCATGTATGGCTGGTGGACTTTGAAGGCTGCCGTTTGCTGCTGAAAGGTGAGCACTACAGTGGCCAGATGTGGCTAGAAGGGCTCGACAGTGAAGCACAAGAAACACTGTTATTCCTCGCTGGATTGTTGGGTGAGCGGTGATACTCTAGGCAAAGCGGTGGTTTGCTGTATAATCCCCGCCTTCGGTTGCTACTGGCGGTGTGAGAGCTGGCGGTAGTGTTTTGGGTTCCCTCTCCCCCAATGACAAAAAGGTCTGACAATGACGACTTCTCAATTTTTGCCTGTACAGCAGCGCAAGGCCCTTTCTTTTTTGGTGGTTTTCCACCTGTTGATCATCGCATCAAGTAACTATTTGGTTCAGCTTCCCTTTACAGTCATGGGATTGCATACCACATGGGGCGCCTTTACCTTTCCGTTTATCTTTCTTGCGACTGACTTGACGGTACGTATTTTCGGTGCGGCAATGGCAAGGCAAATTATTCTCAGGGTAATGATGCCAGCGCTGGTGATTTCCTATGTGCTGTCGGTTCTCTTCTATCAAGGGGAGTATCAGGGCCTAGGCCACCTCGCTGAGTTCAACTTGTTCGTTGCCCGGATTGCGATTGCTAGCTTTATGGCTTACCTGCTGGGGCAAATCATGGATGTGTCGGTGTTCAACCGGCTGCGCCAGACCAAGCAATGGTGGGTCGCCCCGAGTTGCTCGACCTTGTTCGGTAATGCCCTCGATACCTTAGCCTTCTTCGCTATTGCATTTTATAACAGCCCAGATGCATTCATGGCAGAGAACTGGGTCGAGATCGCTCTGGTGGATTATGGTTTTAAATTGCTGATCAGCCTTGGGTTGTTTGTGCCTATGTACGGGGTGTTGCTCAATTACCTGATTAACAAGCTGACGACCGTGCCGCCAGCCCGACAGAGCAGTGACAAGCAACCGCGCAGCACCTTGGGCGTCTAGCTTTCCCTTATCAGGGTTTCGCACCATAATAAGCACAGTTTAAGGCCAGCATTGCTGGCCTTATTCAGTTTGGTATATAGGAGGAATTATGCATATCCGTGAGGCCAGTATTGAAGAAGCCGTAACGGTGTTGGCCGCGATCACCGAGTTTGCTCGCCCCGCTACCGAAGACGAGCTAAAGCAGAGACTCCGTGTCCACCGGGCTTTGATTTTAGTGGCTGAGATAGATGGCGAATTGGCTGGGGTCAAGATCGGTTATCAGCTGTCGGAGGATTGTTTTTACAGCTGGCTGGGTGGCGTTGCACCAGCTGGACGCCGTAGTGGTGTGGCACAGGCCCTGCTCGAGGCCCAGGAGGCATGGGTACTGGCTCAAGGTTACCAGACGCTGAGAGTGAAATCCCGAAATCGGTTTCCAGCCATGTTGCGCTTATTGTTGAGAAATGGTTATCAAATCGAGCACTTAGAAAAGAAAGACGGTATTGAAGACTTCAGGTTGCATTTTGTCAAACAACTAAATGACAATAATTCTCAATAAAATGCTTGCATCTTAAATGAGAATGGTTATTATTAGCTTGCACTCAACGAGAAAGGTTTAAACCGGTTCTCATTGAAGGCACGACATTGCTCACATTGCTTCCAGTGTACTTTAGCTAGGGTGGGTTTTTAGTGTAGGGCTAAAAACGGCTATCCCTTCTGCTAAGCGGCAGCTACTTCCGGCTTCTAGCTGGAGAGTAGTGCCGCTTTTTCTTTATCTAGCGCTGATTGCCTGATCGGCGGCCTTAGGCGATCTTCACCAACTCCCTGACCAGCTTATTGATTCCTTCTGCGGCTTCAGACACGCTGCCCGCTAGCATATACGCAGGGGTCGTCAGCAGCCGGCGCTTCTGATCCAGGACGAAATCATCGACCGGGCATTTGATATGTTCACCGCCCATTTGGTTGAAAGCTTTTGACGTATCGGGATCCGTACCTATCGTCCCTTTGGCTCCCGGACCGTAGATCAGTGGGATCATTGCAGGTGCGATGCAAAGGTAACCGGCGGGTTTCTCTTCCTCGGCAAATTGCTGGCAGACCCGTTTGACCTCAGGGTGGATGGAGCACTCACTACCCTTGAAGGCAAAGTCTGACAGGTTTTTGGCTGCGCCAAAACCGCCGGGGAGCAGTAGAGCGTCATACTGGCTGGGATCCAACATGGCCAGATCATCGATTTGACCACGGGCGATCCGGGCTGCTTCGATCAGCACATTGCGTGTTTCCGCCATTTCTTCACCGGTCAGGTGGTTAATCACATGGTGCTGATCCATATTCGGGGCAAAGCAATGCCAACTCGCCCCTTCTTGTTCGATAGCCAGCAGGGAGAGGACGGCTTCATGGATTTCGGCACCGTCAAACACCCCTGAGCCGCTCAAAATAACTGCAATTTTCTTCATAATGGCTCCCTTTATCGTCAGATTTGTCTATTTTTACTCTCAGTTCATCTTATTTAAGAACGCACTGTTAACTTTTTCCACAATTAACGATCATTGCTGGATCGTGGATCAAATGAGCTATATAAGTCTAAGTTGTTGTATTTTATTTGTTTTATTTGTGTTTTTTTTGATTATTAAAAAATTGATCAACACTTAAAAATGAACTACCAACAAACTTATCCACAGATGTAGGGCCTTGATTGGAAAACAGCAGTTAACAGTTGATGGTAGTCATGGCATCCTAGGGTCCTCACTCTTTCATCCCCCGGATATAAGACTATCTTTATGGCAACTATCCCAGAAAATCCACTTATTCTGATTGATGGATCATCTTATCTTTATCGTGCCTACCATGCTGCGCCTAACTTCACTAATTCAGACGGTGAACCAACCGGTGCTGTCTACGGTGTGGTAAATATGCTGCGCAGTATGCTGCGCCAGTTTTCCACCGAGCACATTGCCGTCATCTTTGATGCGAAAGGAAAAACATTCCGAGATGATATGTATCCGGAATATAAGGCCAATCGTCCGCCGATGCCGGATGATTTGCGTAGCCAGATCGAACCCCTAAACGCCGTTATCAAGGCTATGGGCTTACCGCTGATTTCGATCCCCGGGGTTGAGGCCGACGACGTGATTGGTACCTTGGCCAGTCAGGCATCAAAAGCCGGTATGCCGGTCTTGATCAGTACCGGTGATAAAGATATGGCTCAACTGGTTGATCAGAACGTTACCCTGATCAACACCATGACGGATGTGGTGATGGATCCGGCCGGGGTTGTTGATAAGTTTGGTATCGGCCCTGAGTTGATCATCGACTACCTTGCCCTGATGGGAGACAAGGTCGATAACATTCCGGGAGTACCGGGCGTTGGTGAGAAGACGGCCAAGGCCTTGCTGACGGGGATCGGCGGTCTGGATGCGCTATATGCCAACCTCGATGATATCCCGCCATTGGGTTTCCGTGGTTCGAAAACCATGCCGAAAAAACTGCAGGACAACAAAGAGGCAGCATACCTGTCTTACGAGTTGGCAACCATCAAGCTGGATGTTGAGCTCGATGTGACGCCAGAGCAGTTGGTGAAAAGCACACCGGATACCGATGCGCTGACCAAGTTGTTTGGCCAGCTGCAGTTCCGTCGTTGGTTGTCCGAAATGCTCGACGGCAGTGACGGCCGTATTGTTGCCGATGAAAAAGCGGCATCGCCTGCGGCAGACAGTAAACCGGTGGCACCGGTAATAGACCGCAGTGGTTATGAAACCGTATTGGATGAAGCGGCGTTTAATCAGTGGCTGGAAACACTGAACTCTGCTGACGTTGTTGCGTTTGATACTGAAACCGACGGCCTCGATTACATGACGGCAAACTTAGTGGGTGTGTCGTTCGCGGTCGAAGAAGGCAAAGCGGCTTATGTGCCGGTTGCCCATGACTACCTTGATGCGCCAACCCAGCTGGACCGTGACTGGGTGTTGGCTCAGCTTAAGCCATTGCTGGAAGACCCCGAGCGTGCCAAGGTGGGCCAGAACCTCAAGTTCGATGCCAGTATTCTTGCCCGCTATGGTATTGACATGCAGGGGATCCGTTTTGACACCATGCTGGAGTCTTACGTATTCAACAGTGTGGTTGGCCGTCATGACATGGATAGCCTGTCGCTGCGCTACCTTGAGCACAAAGCCATTAGTTTTGAAGACATTGCCGGCAAGGGTAAGAAACAGCTGACTTTCAATCAGATTGATTTGGAGCAAGCCGGCCCTTATGCGGCAGAAGATGCCGATATTACCCTTCGCCTGCATAACCTGCTGGTTGAAAAAGTGAATGCCGATGAAAAACTCAAGTCGGTGTTTGAAGACATTGAAATGCCATTGGTACCGGTATTGTCGCGTATCGAGCGTACTGGTGTGCTGATTGATAGCATGCAGCTTGGCGCACAGTCTACCGAGATCGCCGTCCGTCTTGATGAGCTGGAGAAGCAGGCTTACGAGATCGCAGGTGATGAGTTTAACTTGAGCTCGCCAAAGCAGTTGCAGGCTATTCTGTTTGAAAAGATGGGTCTACCGGTGCTGAAGAAAACGCCTTCTGGTACGCCTTCGACCAATGAAGAAGTGCTGCAGGAGCTGGCATTGGATTACCCACTGCCTAAGCTGATCTTGGAATACCGTAGCCTAGCTAAGCTGAAGTCGACCTATACCGACAAGTTGCCGAAGATGGTGAACCCGGCAACAGGCCGCGTCCATACTTCCTACCATCAGGCCGTGACCGCGACGGGGCGTTTGTCATCGAGTGATCCAAACTTGCAGAACATCCCGGTACGTAATGAGGAAGGGCGCCGTATTCGCCAGGCCTTCATTGCACCAACAGGCTACAAAGTACTGGCGGTCGACTACTCGCAAATCGAATTGCGTATTATGGCCCACCTGTCGGGTGATCAGGCCCTGTTGGATGCCTTCCGGCAGGGCAAGGATATCCATGCCGCGACGGCTGCTGAGATCTTGGGGATCCCGCTGGAGTCGGTATCTACCGAGCAACGCCGCCGCGCTAAGGCGATCAACTTCGGCTTGATCTATGGTATGAGCGCATTTGGTCTGGCTAAGCAGCTGGATATGGGGCGTAACGAAGCTCAGGAATATATGAATGTGTATTTCGAGCGATACCCAGGTGTGCTCGAATATATGGAGAGCACCCGCAATCAAGCCAGTGAACAAGGGTACGTGGAAACCTTGTTCGGGCGTCGTTTGCACCTGCCTGATATCAAGTCGCGCAACGGTATGCGCCGCAAAGCGGCTGAGCGTGCAGCGATCAACGCCCCTATGCAGGGAACTGCCGCTGATATTATCAAACGTGCGATGGTGTTAGTGGATGAGTGGGTTGGCCAGCAGCCTGAAGGCCAAGTACGTTTGCTAATGCAAGTACATGACGAACTTGTATTTGAAGTACAAGAGTCGGAGGTCGAAAGCGTATCTGTTGAAGTTCGCCGCCTGATGGAAATGGCGGCTGAACTGGCTGTCCCGCTGATTGCAGACGCCGGTATTGGTGATAACTGGGACCAGGCGCACTAAATTAGCCCGAGAGCTTATAATGGTATGAAAATAGCCAGCATTGCTGGCTATTTTTTTGCTTAAATTATTCGTTCAGTGAGTTACGAATGTTAGAAACTACTTACGAAATCCTGAAAAAAAACTACAAAAATACTTTTCAATACTGAGCAATTGATATACAGTTATAGGCGTAGGGTACAGAGGTAAGATGTTCTATCTTTCAGACCTTTTGTTTCACGTTATTGGATTTGGCTGATTCAGCCGCCCTGGTCATTTGGCCAGGGCGTTTTTTATTGTGGCGCCAAAAATTCCATCCCTCCGAATTATCCCGTTTACATTTTGACCATCTTGGCACTGATTTGTTGCCATCTCATCTCGTTAGATAGCGAATAACTTACTGGAAGGTTATGTTTCCAGCGTTTACTGTGTATACCGTAATCCTTCGTTACTCATTTTTAGAGTAATTACTTTAATTTTGTTTTTCAGAGCGCTATACTCTTGTTTGCTTCTTGTTCATATTTGTTTTCGGTAGTGGGCTCCAAGCCGGCTAGCCAACAAATACATGAAATAGCCATCCTGGATTTGGGGTGGCTTTTTTTTATCCGGCCAATCATAAAACTGTAATTTTATTCCACTTTGGGATGTCTTTAATGGACTGCAGTACGCTTTATTTTTAATAAAAAACAACTTCACCCACTATTAGTCGCCAACAGCTTAAAACTGGTGGTTATCCTCTGGAACCTAAGATGTAACCTGTGGTTAAGTGTTGCCGGATACACAATTATGGGAGAAAAAACTTGCGTTGGTGGGGGAAATCACTGATGCTTTCTGGACAAATATAATAACCTCCTATTTCTCTCCCATTGCCCCGCCTTGCTGGTGGGGTATTTTTATGCCTGTGTCCCGTGATATTTGTGCCGCGTCCGTAGGCAAAAAAAAGCTCCCAGGCGGGAGCTTTATTTAGTGTTGATTTGTAAGTCGTTACTCTTTGTCTTGCGCTTCGTCTTCTTCGAGCATCGCCAGTTGTCGCTCTAGCTCAGGGGCAAACCATTCATCCAATTTACGGCGGACCTGATCTACGCCGATCCCCTTGAGTGACGAGAAGGCTTCGACCTGTACATCGCCACCGAATGTCTTGACGCTGTCGCGTACCTTCATCAGTTGCTGTTTACGAGCACCGCTCTTTAACTTGTCAGCCTTGGTGAGTAGAACCAACACTGGCAGGCGGCTTTCGATCGCCCACATGATCATCTGTTGATCAAGATCCTTAAGCGGGTGGCGGATGTCCATCAGCACGACTAGGCCCTGCAGGCACTCGCGCTTTTGCAGGTATTCACCCAGTGACTCCTGCCACTTTAACTTCATTTCCAGCGGAACCTGGGCGTAGCCATATCCCGGAAGGTCAATCAAGTTACAGCCGGGGATCACCTCGAACATGTTGATTAATTGGGTACGTCCGGGGGTTTTAGAAGTGCGGGCGAGGCTCTTTTGGTCGGTGATGCGGTTTAGTGCACTCGACTTACCTGCATTGGAGCGGCCAGCAAATGCGATCTCAACGCCTGTGTCGTTCGGCAAGTGTCGGATTGTAGGTGCACTTGTGATAAATCCTGTGTTTCTATAGTTGAGAGGTTGATTCACTGTTAACTCCGTCAAGTCTTGATGTAGTCGACTGATTACTTTTATGTGAAATTGTGTAAAATGTATGAAAACCGAGCTCGGTTAGTGGTCGCATTGTATACCATGTCACTGAGCATTACTTGTGGTACTGGAAGCTCTATAATTATAAACGGAATGTCATGAAGAAATTAGCACTGATATTGACTCTGCTGGCCAGTTGCTTTGCCTGGGCCCAGGGAGATGCAGAAGCCGGAAAGGCAAAAGCCGCAACATGTGCCGCCTGCCATGGTGCAGATGGTAATGGGATAATGGCTCAATACCCGAAAATTGCCGGTCAGCACCAGGGTTACTTGGAAAAGCAGCTCAAAGATTTCAAACTTGCTATGAGCACCGGTGGTGCCCAAGGCCGTAACGATCCTGTGATGGGCGGTATGGCCATGCCACTGACCGAACAGGATATGGCTGATTTGGCTGCCTTCTATGCCTCACTACCTATCTCAGATAACACCACTGCCGAGTCGTCGATTGAACTTGGCCAGGCGCTCTACCGGTTTGGTGATGCCGAGCGCGGCGTGACCGCATGTACGGCTTGTCACGGCCCTCGGGGTAATGGGACCAGCCTGTCTGGTTTTCCTAAGATCTCCGGCCAGAATGGTGAATACGTCAAGTTACAGCTTGAGAAATTCCGCGACGGTCAGCGTGGCAATGATATGAATGCCATGATGCGTGCGGTGGCCGCGAAGCTGACGGACGACGAAATTACCGCTTTGTCGCAGTACGTCGGCGGTTTGCACTAAATTTCCATTCAGCCAGACTTCCAGTGGTGGTGAAAAAGAGGCAGCGTCGGCTGCCTTTTTTATTGCATAGAGAGTGGCTACATCTGCAAGAAAATAACAGCTTTATTGAGGCAAAACGCAAATGGCTTGGGGGCTTGTGAGAGATCGGCTATTTGTATCGGTAGATGTTGATGAAGTTGTTAATAGTTTTTGCCTTAAAAGCAAGATATAACAGAACCTTGTGATTGCTGAAATAAAGTTACAACCAAGTCGCCGGTGTTGGTACATTGCTTCAAGCCTAGATTGGCGTAAAGTATCCCTTGTCGACAGGGAGTTGGCACCGGAACGGAAAGCGCCAATGACGGCATGGGCAGGGCGCTCGAAGGAATACAGGATGTCCGGCAAGGAGCTGGGTAGGCCGCAAGATGTGGTAAGGATTGTCAGGAAAGACACTTACGGAAAAGAAAACACAACATAGGAATCAGCATTCTAGGGATGGGGTGCACACACGGATGGTGAACTGGTTGCCAGATGGCAACATGCTGATGGAAGCAGCCGGTTAAGGATAGCCGTTTAAACAGGGATAATTGTTCAAGGACGGAAAAAACACATCAGGATGATGAAGAACAACACGTTGGCATGGAAGCACCAATAACAAAGGATATTGTCAAACCGGGATGTTATATAACTGGTTACGGACAGACTCGACAGGATATAGCCAGCAATGGCGACCCTACATAGCGACAGGTTGAATAACCTGTCGCTTTTTCTTTTCAGACACTTACCTCCCTCCTACCTTAGTAGTGCACATTTCTCCATCAAATCTGCTATGATA
>NZ_JBNNXT010000044.1:0-41775 GCF_052873815.1 Photobacterium sp. DNB23_23_1
AGATTGCATGGTCAAATTGTTAAAGAACAATACTGATTGGATAGCGGCTTAAGTTGCCGTGCTCCGTGTCAGTGAGGCGGCATTATAGAGATTTGAATCACTCTGACAAGGGTTTTCTTTAAAAAAAATTCCACCCGGCGATTATTTCTACTAATGTGAGATAAACGCCTCTAATTTCAACATTAGAGGGGCGTCACACTCGCTAGCTAGCAATTACAAGTCAATGAAAGTAATATCAATGTGACTTTGTTGTTAAAATAACCAATAACGCCTTCTTTTTTCTTATGACGATGTAGTTAACTTATGAAATTATCCGATCAATCTCTTAAACCGATTCTCGCAATCGCCATTGTTGGGGGCTTAGTATTTAGTTTCCTCCCCATCTACCCCGGTATTGCCTTTGCACTTGGAGCGATTTGTACTGCTTTTATCCTGCCACTAATCCCAACTCAATCATCATCTGCTGAACCAAACATAACCCAAGCCAGTAAAACCCTTTACGTTGGCAACCTGCCTTATCGGGCCAATGAAAGTGAAGTAAAGAAGTTATTTTCTGAGCATGGTGAAGTCTTTGCTGTTCGCTTAATGAAAGACAAACGAACAGGTAAAAGGCGAGGGTTTGGTTTCGTTGTTATGAGCAGCAACGATGCTGACAATGCGATAGCCCAATTAAATGATAAAGAATATGGCCAACGCACCCTGAAAGTCCGTGAAGCCAATGAGCCTAAGGCCGGGGAAACTGAAGAGTCCTAACTGGCGTTAATTTCATTTCTGCCAAACTTTTATTGAGTGCCGCTGTGTTATTACCAGCGGCACTATTGTATGTCAGGTTAGGCTCAGCACTGGTTCTTGTTATTTCTCCCAGCAAATCCTTCACCCTATTTGCTATCGCCCGCCCAGAGTCGACAATAATCACATCACCTTTGATGGCTTCAATTATCTCATCTTTAATCAACGGGAAATGGGTACATCCCAACACTACACAATCCACTTTGCCTCGCCATAGTGACAAAATGCCTTCAAGTTCAGTAATAGAAATCGGCTGGCCACGCAGTTTTTGTTCCGCCATTTCAACCAAGCGTGTGGATCCTATTCTTAGCACTTCACAATGACTGGCAAACTGGCTAATAAGTAAGTCAGTATACTCACGCTGTACCGTAGCTGGTGTTGCCAATAGACCAATCACCTTTCGCTGGCTAAGTATGGCCGCGGGCTTTATTGCCGGAACCACACCAACGACAGGGATAGATAAGCACTCACGTAACGTTGGCAGCACGATCGTACTGGCGGTATTACAAGCAATCACAACTAAATCGATAACATGGCGTTCGACTAGCCGAGAGACAATATGGCGGGTTCGCGCTATAAGCTCTTCTTCAGACAATTCGCCATAGGGGAAAGCAGCATCATCGAATGCATAGATATATTGGACGTCAGGCAGCTGCGCATATATTTCCTGATATACGGAAAGTCCACCTACACCGGAATCAAAAATCAGTACCCGCTTCACACTCACTCTCTGCCATGTCACTCACAAGGGGCAATATCATACTGCGAATTTAGGGCTTCACCAAAATAACAGCGATTATTTTGAAATTAGGCAATAGCGCTGATAATGAAAGCGGCTCTGTCTTTCTGTCTCCGTTAACTCAATATTCAATACCCCACGAAAGCATGGCGCCTTAACCACTAAAGTATGAAACTCGCCATCCTCACCACACGGATCAACTTCAGCAGGTAATGAGACAATAAGCTCGCTGCTATACCACTGACCACAAAAGCCCCCATCTAGCTGACTGGTATCTATTGCTGTTAATATGGTTTGGATACCCCGCTGAAGTATTTCATTGGCCAATGCACTGCTCTCTTCTCCCATCAAAGGGAAGACGCACTGCCAGCCAGCAGGTTCGATATAGCTGCGACGATAATCGGCAATCCCATTACAGAACATATCACCAAAGGCCACAGCCTCGACTTCCAAGCCACTACTACGCAGCCCTTCAATAACCAGTGACTGGTAGACCTCATTTGGCGGGAACACCTCGGGTAAGGCTATTTCTACTAATGGTAGACCGGTTAAGGCAGCTTGAGCTCGAACCACCTCTAATGGTGTGGCCTGAAAAGGGACTTCGTCTTCAACATAGGTGGTATACAACCCCACCACATTATAGCGGGGATCTTCCAGCAAGCGGATCAAGGTTAAAGTTGAGTCTTTGCCAGAAGACCAGCTGATAATGGTTTTTAATGGGCACATGGGTATTGGCTCCAAGAAAAAAGCCACCAGCAGGTGGCTTAGGGTGTAGTTAGAACTGGTAAGTCACAGTTGCGTAGTAGCTACGCTCTTGGACGTTATAAGTTTCTTTCGCTACATAATCTTCATCGAACAAGTTAGCGACTCGTCCTCGTAGAATTAGGTTGTCGTTCCAGTAATAGCTTGCTGCCAAGTCAACCAAGGTATAAGCATCCAAACTTTTAGTATTGGCTGCATCATCGTAGCTCTTGCCTTTGTATAACGCACTGACATCAAACTGCCATTGGTCAAGCAAATAGGACACATTCCATTTCGCGTTATGCTTAGAGCGACGGATCAGTTGTTTCTTGGTGCTGCTATCTTCAGCATCCAAATAGTCATAACTGATATCGTGGTAGAGTGGCCCGGTATTGAATCCAGCGGTTAATTCAAGCCCCTTGATCTTCGCTTCATCCACATTCATCGGGATCCAGTCGCTAAATGGGTTGTCGGGATCAATCGGCGCCCATGCAATAAGCTGATCGATATCAGATTGGTAGGCTGTTACCCGCCAGTCCAGTAGTTGGTGTGAGCCAGACAGTGATACTTCATAGTTGGTCGACTCTTCTGGCTGAAGGTTCGGGTTACCGGAGTCAGGCCAATACAAATCATTGAATGTCGGTGCCTTAAACGCTGTGCCAACATTGGCCGAAATCTGATAGTTTGTCAGGAAAGAGTATGCGGCTGCGGCCTGCCAAGTATTATTACGGCCATAACTGTCATTATCATCAGTCCTGACGCTACCCTCTAGCTGCAAACCCGCCTCGTTACGGTAAATAGAGGTAAAATACAGCGCAGTATTGTCACGCTCATCTTGCGAAAGAACAGTCGTACTATTGGATACCGAATCGCGATACCACTCAACACCACCGCCGAATTCCAGTTCAGAGTTCAGTTGGTAGTAGTTTTGCCAATTTACTACATCCCGCTTGGTTTTGATCTTACTGCCTGCACTGATATCACTGAAGTTACGTGCTTCATCTTGGTTCTGCGCAACAGTTAACTCACTGATGAAGTTATCATTGGTGTAACCCGCCTTGGCAGCCACGTTATACAATGATGACTCCGTTTGAGCATTAGGGGTGGAAATGAAGTCTCCCGTTGCAAAGTCGAAATACCCATCATCGTATTCACTTTCACCATCATGATAGTAACCTTGAAGACTGAGTTTCCAGTTGTCATTTAGCTGGGTACCAATTTCAGCCACGATATTACTGTTCTTGAAACCGTCATCATCTTGCTCATACGGCTCCTGACGGGCAGAAAATCCGTCAGCCTTTTCACCCCTGAGGGCAATTTTACCCCAACTATTTTGACCTAACGCTCCAGCAACTGAGCCTCCTAACTGGTAATAACCATCACTGCCCGCTCCAGCAGTAACCTCTGCCAACGTCTCGCCCGGTTGATAAGCCGTAATAATATTCAGTACGCCACCTACCGCATCAGAACCATAAAGTGCCGCTCTTGAACCTCGGATAAACTCGATACGTTCAATACCCGTCAAAGGGATTTGGCTAAAGTCAGCACTGCCCAGCGTCGCACTCCCAATTCGAACGCCATTGATCATCACTAATATATGACGTGAGGTCGTACCGCGAACATACACTTCTGTATTTTGACCATAACCTCCAGAAACCACCTGCACACCCGGCAAGCGGCGTAGTACCTCAGCCATAGACTTGGCTTGAATGGCATCAATCTCTTCTTTGGTTACAACAGAGACAGGGGCAATCACATTTTTGACAGATTGCTCAAATCGGTTGGCGGTTACGACCATCACTTCATCGGACGAAGTCTCGGCGGAAACCATAGACGGCAGGCACAAGGGTGCCAACGCCACAGCTAAAAGCGTTTTATTCATTATTTAGATACCTTAAGTCGCGTTAAATCCTAAGCCACTGCTTGGCTCGGTACACTGGTCGGTCTTCGGACTTAAGAGCTTGGCCGGACGGCCACCTAGGCAACAACTTCCCACTTCAGGCATCTGCATTGCACAGATTGTAGAAGCAGTGTTCGAACTTAACGTCCATGTGCTTTCGTTCTCTATCACCGCTGCGCGTCAGTCACGGAATTTCACCGCGTTCCCTTGCCTGCAAGCAGGCTAACCAGCGCAATTGCATGCTAATTATCCTACATCTTAATGTCTAGCTGTTATTGCTGTGAGCACAAAATAACGGTTGATTCACGATTTTATCCGGCACAACACTGGACATCGGTCAACAATACAATAAAATCTGGCGCTCTTATTTTGAGCAGTTTGAGGCAACCTCTATGGCATCCACCACAATCAATCCAGCTGAGTACCAACCACAGCTAGATGAAAAAGCAGCGCGTATTCAAAATATCTTTGCTGATTTTGATACACCTGAGCTTGAGGTGTTTGCCTCTCCTGCCGAACACTATCGTATGCGTGCCGAGTTCCGTGTTTGGCACGAAGGCGAAGACCTTTACTACGTGATGTTTAACCAAGAAACCCGTGAGAAGTATCGCGTTGACCAATTCCCGGCGGCCAGCCGTTTGATCAATGACCTAATGCCTCTATTGGTTGATGCACTAAAACCGGTAAAAGCCCTACGCCACAAGCTATTTCAAGTCGATTTCCTATCGACCCTCAGCGGCGAAATTCTGGTTTCTCTGCTATACCACCGCCAGTTAGATGCCGAGTGGGAGCAAGAAGCCAAGGCACTGAAACAGCGCCTGAATGACGAAGGCTTCAAGCTGAACTTCATCGGACGAGCCCGAAAGCAAAAAATCGTTCTAGACCAAGAGTTTGTAATAGAAAAACTGCAGGTTAACGACCGCGTGCTAACGTACAAGCAAGTTGAAAACAGCTTTACCCAGCCAAATGGTGAAGTCGCCCAGAAGATGCTGGAGTGGGCGGTTGACTGTACCCAAGAAAGCCAAGGCGACCTGCTTGAGTTGTACTGTGGTAACGGTAATTTCTCGTTGGCACTGGCCAAGAATTTCGAACGCGTATTGGCCACTGAACTGGCGAAGCCATCGGTTGACTCTGCCCAGTACAATATTGCCGTGAACAATATCGACAATGTCCAAATCATCCGCATGTCTGCCGAAGACTTTACCGATGCAATGGAAGGCCGTCGTGAGTTCCGTCGCCTGAAAGATCAAAATATCGACCTGCAGAGCTACAACTGCAACACGATTTTCGTTGATCCACCACGTTCAGGTATGGATGAAGGTACCTGTCGTATGGTGCAAGGTTACGAACGTATCATGTACATCTCATGCAACCCGGATACACTCAAAGAGAACCTCGAGATCTTATCTCAAACGCACCGCATCACTCGCTTCGCCCTGTTCGATCAGTTCCCGTATACCCACCACATGGAAGCGGGTGTGATGCTCGAGCGTAAATAACCCAATCACACACTAAAAAAGGCGCCAATCGGCGCCTTTTTCTTTATGTCACAACAGCAGCAACTACGCTTCCGATTGTGCTTTTGGTGTCATGATACCCAGCTTGTAAGTGACCCAGAACAGAAGGCCTAGCGCTAGAATCAATGGCAGGAAGTTTGAACCCATATCCGGCACCTGAGCGCGGACAAATGCCGAGTAACCAAACGCGCCGACGAGGAAACAAGCGAATGCAATGGCAGGCGTGCCTTCGGCCATTGGTTTGCTCAGGTATTCCTGATACAGGCAGTACAGCGCCATCGCAAACGCAATCACAGGGAAGATCGAAAACGCCACCGCGCTTGAGGTAAATACTGCCAGTGTAGCGTTACCACATAGGCCAGCCAGCAATGACAATACTAGCGTTTTACGTTCAGCTTTAGTTTGTTCCTTGTTCATATCCTTTCACCAACATAATAAAGTTAGAGTTTTTGCCTGAGCTCTCTGCGCTCACGCTCTTTGCGGTACCAATAAGCACCCTTTGCAATCATTCTCAATTGCAGAATCAATCTTTCTGCATGCTCTACGCGAGCATGGTTGTCCAAATCCAGCGCCTCTGCCCCCGAACTGAAGACCAAGGTCACCGACGCTTCCGCCTGGGTAAACGCCTCATCATAGGTCACACCGGTTTTAGCCACGAGATATTCGGTAAGTTCCGCAACAAAATGCTGGATCTCGCGGGCAACGGCGGCACGAAAGGCTGGCGAGGTGCCCGAACGTTCACGCAGTAACAAACGAAAAACGTTCGGACTGCTCTCGATAAACTCCATAAAGGTTTCCACCGAGGTGCGGATCACACTACCCTCTTTAGCAATACGCTGACGAGCCTGGCGCATCAGTTGGCGAAGAATCAGACCACCTTCATCAACCATTGTCAGACCAAGCTCATCCATATCTTTAAAGTGACGATAAAACGAAGTCGGTGCAATACCGGCCTCTCTGGCCACTTCCCGCAAGCTTAAATTAGAAAAGCTACGTTCAGCACTTAATTGATTGAAGGCAGCATCAATCAGTGAACGGCGGGTTTTCTCTTTCTGCTGAGCCCTGATTCCCATGGGTTTTTTGTTTCTCTTTGAATTATCTTGCGTCACATTGATAGTCACTATACGCGCTTTTTCACTGCCATCAAAACATAGTAAATCCTGACTGGCGCTTAATCAAAGCCGTTCTTGCCAGTTTTTCTAGTGGCTCACAAACTCCACTACAGCAAGGCGACCAGCAAAACCGCCACCGATCTCCAAGTTTTACCGAAAAGTTATCCCAGCAACGTGATCCTCCGCTCCCTATCGTAGAAGGTTAATTCTACCTTGCTTTAGAAGAAGTTAAAATAACGCGATAGCAATGTTGCCAGGATGATAAACAAGGCCAAGCATGACGAAAAGCAAACACTCTTCAACCCAACACTTTGATGCCATCATCATTGGCAGTGGTCCAGGTGGAGAAGGGGCGGCCATGGGGCTGACTAAAGCCGGTTTCAATGTCGCAATCATTGAACGTGAAGACAGTGTTGGTGGCGGCTGTACCCACTGGGGAACCATTCCTTCCAAAGCGCTGCGCCATGCCGTCAGCCGGATCATCGAATACAACCAAAATCCACTCTACTGCAAGAATAACTCAACCTTGCACAGCACTTTCAGCCAGATTCTTGGCCATGCCGAAGAAGTGGTCAATAAACAGACCCAAATGCGCCAGGGTTTTTACGATCGTAACCAGTGCACCATCATTTTCGGCGAAGCCTGTTTCACCGGCAGCCATAGCGTGATGGTGAAAAAGCCCGATGGTAGCCGGGAGCATTACAGCGCCGACAAATTCGTTATCGCCACCGGTTCACGCCCTTACCAGCCGAACGATGTTGATTTTCGCCATAGCCGAGTCTACGACAGCGATTCGATTCTGCAGCTTAAACATGATCCCCGCCATATCATCATCTATGGTGCCGGTGTCATCGGCAGTGAGTATGCCTCAATTTTTCGCGGTCTCGGGGTCAAGGTAGACTTGATCAATACCCGGGACCGACTACTGGAATTCCTCGACAACGAAATTTCCGACTCGCTGTCGTACCATTTCTGGAACAGCGGGGTGATGATCCGCAACGGCGAAGTCTACGACCAAATTGAAGGAACCGAAGACGGGGTGATCCTGCACCTTAAATCCGGCAAAAAGATGCGTGCCGACTGCCTGCTCTATGCCAACGGCCGAACCGGTAATACCGATAAGCTCAGCTTGGACAAAGTCGGCCTGGCGCCCGACTCTCGCGGCCAGTTGCAGGTCAACCAGAACTACTGTACCGATGTCGAGCATATCTATGCCGTGGGTGATGTGATTGGTTACCCAAGCCTTGCCAGTGCTGCCTATGACCAGGGCCGTTTCGTTGCCCAGGCGATTGCCAATGGCGCCGCAGAAGGCCAACTCATCGACCATATTCCGACCGGGATCTACACCATTCCGGAAATCAGCTCGGTGGGTAAAACGGAGCAGGAGCTAACGGCCGAAAAAGTGCCTTACGAGGTTGGCCGGTCACAATTCAAACACTTGGCCCGAGCACAGATCGCCGGAACTGAAGTCGGCAGCTTGAAGATCCTATTCCACCGCGAAACAAGAGAGATCCTCGGGATCCACTGCTTCGGTGAGCGTGCAGCCGAGATCATCCACATCGGCCAAGCGATCATGGAACAAAAAGGCGAAGGAAATAATATCAACTACTTCGTCAATACCACCTTCAATTATCCGACCATGGCCGAAGCCTTCCGGGTCGCAGCGCTCAATGGACTCAACCGGCTGTTTTGAGTGATAAGAGGTTAAACGAAAAACGGAGCCGAAGGCTCCGTTTTGTTTGCTAGTCACTGATTTCCATCAGCCGGTCGTCCGGGGTCAGAATAGATGACCACGGCAAACTCTCATCACCGAGGGTAATAAAGTTAGGGTTTTCTAACGTATCACGCTCATTGTAAGAAAGAGGCGTCAGGTGAGTATTGAGGATCCGGCCACCAGCTTCTTCGACAATACACTGGGTTGCGGCTGTATCCCACTCGCCTGTAGGGCCAAGGCGCAGGTAGCAATCAACGGCCCCTTCCGCAACCAGACAGGACTTAAGCGCCGCTGAACCGAGTGGCACCAAATCATAATTCAGCGCCGGGTCTAACCGGCTGGTGGTTGCACCGATGTCTTGGCGACGGCTGATCGCAACAGCAATCGACTGGGTGGGTAGCTCATGCTTATGGGTAGAAATTTGTACCTTTTCACCTTCCGGGGTGATCTTCCACGCCCCTTTACCGTGATAGGCATAATACACCACACCTGATACCGGTGCGTACACCACACCCATTATCGGGGCGTTGTTATCCACCAGCGCAATAATCGTGGCAAAATCTCCGCTTCCGGCAATGAACTCCTGCGTACCATCCAACGGATCCACCAACCAGTAACGCTGCCACTCGGCACGCTCTGTCAGCGGAACATCCGCATCTTCTTCCGACAACACCGGAATATCTGGAGTAAGCTCTGATAAACGCTGGACCACTAACTTATGTGCTGCCAAATCAGCACTCGTCACTGGCGTATTATCACTCTTAATTTGCTTTTCAAACTGGCCGCGCTGATAGATATCCAGGATCACCTGACCCGAAGACCGGGCAATATCGATAACTTGTGGCAACAGGTTAGATAAGTCCATATGCGCTCCTATTTTCCAAGTTGTTTGAGGGCAAGGAACAAGGCCGTAATGCTTCTCGCCTCGGCAAAGTCCAAATGATGAAGCAGCTCTTCAGCTTGGCTAAGTGGCCAGCGGACGATCTGTAATGGCTCAGGCTCATCACCTTTAAGCTTTTCCGGGTAAAGCCCCTGAGCTAAGAACAAAGTCATCTTGCTGGAGAAGTACGACGGTGCCAGCACCACTTCCTTGAGCGGTTGCAAGTCATTCGCCCCAAAGCCAATCTCTTCTTTTAGCTCACGGTTTGCCGCTTCGGCTGCCGATTCACCTTGATCAATAAGTCCTTTGGGGAACCCCAGCTCATAGCGCTCGGTCCCAGCGGAATATTCCCGGATCAACAATAAGTCGCCTTGCTCTGACACCGGCACAACTAACACTGCGTGACGCCCCGAGGGTTTCATCCGTTCATAAGTGCGCTCTACGCCATTGGAAAACCGTAGATCGAGCGATTCAATCTTGAACAGTCGTGATTGGGCAACGATTTCTGTCGCCAAAATTTCGGGGTTGTTGTGTTCCGCAGCCATGTAATGTCCTATTCCAGGGAAAGCGGGTTACCGCAAACAACGCGGTAACCAAGACAATAACTGCTATTTAATGGCATGCCGCGCAGGAAATAAAGTAATTTGTGAGGAAAACGTTAACCCGACTAATAAAGTCGGGTTAACGTTTATAGGCGTCCGTTGTAGGAAATTTTGTACTGCCCCTTAGGATCGGGGGTCCCCAGCCACTTGAGTTGCTGGCCAAGTTGAGGAGGAAACTGCGCACCCGGCTTGAACCAGCCCGCCAACGAATAGGTGTTGCCTGGTGCCAGCGATGCCTGCCATTCACTGGCCACATCATCAGAAGACTGAGAGACATCAGCCATCAACTTGCCTTCTTCACAAGCTAAATCGGCAATGACCGGGCCGGGGTCTAGCGCTCCCAGAGGAGAAGACACCTGTGCCGCTGACCACGCCAGCACGCCGTCTAGCTGGGCACAGTATGGCGCTTCAAAACGGTAATCCCGCAGCGTCAGCTCGAGGTTGCCATTGACCAATACCGGCAGGGCCGTCGGTGAAAATTTGATCACTTCGCTGGCAGGCATCGAAACCAACAGGTTCTCGGCAAACGGTCCGTGGCTAGAATAACCCACGAGACCCCGTCCCTGCAGATTCATCTCACTGCCCTGACCAAACCTTACATCCAACTTCAGCTTGCCGGTCAGCAGGGAGAATATTTGCATATCCCACTGCACCCGACCAAAACTCTTACCTTGCCAGCGGATCTGGCTGGCCGAGCCCTGCCAAGGCGTTCCCCGGATCCCTGAAATATCTAGCCCCTGAACATTCGGCACCTGCTGCCATACCCAGCTAGCCGGAATATGTGCCACCAGGCTGCCCACCAATACAGCACCAAACGAGGCGCCCAGTAATAACTTATACTTCACACTTACCCCCGCCCTAACTGCAAGCGGTTAACTTCGACCACACCAGTACGATCGGCTTTCGATACATCCAAGAACTGGGCATCAATACCGTGCTCATCACGCAGAAATGCCAGCCAGTTGATCAAGGTATTAAAGGGTAGCGGCTGCACCCATACCTGTACCGATTCACTACGTGGCTGCATCCGGATCAATTCAATATTGAACTGGCTAGTCGTTTCATTGACCACCTGGTTCAACCCTTTGTCGCTGACTGAACCGGTCGTGCCACTAGTCCCGCGTAGCGACAGAATTTCATCTGCCTTGGTCTTAACCCAGCTCAGTAACTGGCGCTCACTTTGCAGGCGACGTTCGGTATTATCCGCAGACGTTGCCATCGGTTGCCATATCCCCCAATAGAGAACGGCAACGAACAGGGCTGCTCCCCCGCCCAAAACCAACTTCTGCTCCCGCTGGCTCAACCCTTTCCACCACGCGTTCATGATTTTCTCCTTAGCACGATAGCACCGGTTACCTGGTTCCCCTCACGGTTCAACTGACCGAGTTCGACTTCGAAGTCTTCATCCAACATGGTTCTCAGCTGCTCGAAGTGCTGGAACTCAGAGGCAGTCGCCTGGAAGCGCATTTCATTGCGGTTCTGATCATAGCGGAAGTTCTGAACTGACAACTGCGAGACCTTGGCCAATGATGGCTGTAGTTCCGCCAACCAATACAGAATCCCCTCCGTACTGCCTCCTCCACCAAGGCGAGTCAGCTCACTGTTCATTTGTCGTTTGAGATAACTTTGCGATGGCACACGCTGGAACTGAGGCAGTACCTGGCGGAAAATACGCTCACTTTCGGCCTTGTAGGTCAACGCTTGCTGCTCCATCGCCTGTACCGAAATAACATGCTCCGCCACCATCACAGCCATTAGTAGCCCAGCGGCAATAGCTACCTTGCGCCATGGTTTGAGGTACTTACGCCACGCCGGCTGTTGCTTGTATTTGCCAGAGAGCAAATTCACCTTGCTCTCGGCAGCTCCTTGCGCCAACAACTGCATCACCAACTCAGGCGTTTCCGCAACCCACTGGCCCGGCATATTTTCAGGTGCAGGGGTATAATAATGCACCACAAGATCGTCATCGGATGCGACTTCATCCGACTCAACCTTGTCTTTGACTTCTATCGCATCAGTCTCTGTGCTATCTGCATCTGCGTCAGGATCATCCGTCACTCTCTGTGATTCAAGCCATGGTGCCAACCATGCGCGTTCAGCCCCAATCCCCAGGGATTCAGACTGACGAATCAACCACATGCCATCTAGCTCAGCGGCCGTAAAACCATTATCGAACAGCGGCAAGCACAAGCAGTCCGGAAGTAAGGCCTTGGTTTCAATACCTGCATCTTCCAGCGCCGCCAGCCACAGCGCGACTTTTTGATGCTCCACCACCGCGACCTGGGCCATATCACCTTTTTTCTGGAGAAGATGAACATGCAAGCTGTCCACATCCTGGGCCAGCTCTTCTTCCAGCAAGAACGGCAGTACCGCAGATAACTGCCGGCTACTACCAGCAGGAATGGCGATCTGGGTCAGCAGTACATCCCCTGCAGGCACCAATGCATAGACAACACGCTGACTAGCATAATCGGCAATCTCGCTCAGCTGGCTGATCGCATCAAGCTGACCCGATGCAATGACTTCTTTTTGTTGTGGCGACCAGACAAGCCATTGCACCGGCTGATCAGCACGGCTACTTAGCCTGATTGTCAGAAATTCGCTCACTAATTCCTCCATAACGACGACGCACTACCGTCACCGTGTCTTCACTATCTCGTTTGAGCAAGGCCACTAGCCTCACCCTAGAACGATCGACCAATACCTCGGTATCCATCTGAAAATAATCACTACTGATTGCCAAAAATTCCTTGGCCTGATCTTTTATCGTGGCATCTACACTGGCCAGCTGAGATTCTCCGAGAAAATCATCAACATTATCCCAGCCATCATACGGCCGATCGGCGATCAACTTCTGGGCATCAGATAGCGATAGCCGTGGTGAGAACAATGCCACCAAAATAGGCGCCTGCTGCTCGAAAAGCGTATTAACATTAATCGCCAGCGTGGTGGTGGGAATAGCACATACCTGATGGCGCAACTTGTCAAAAATAGTCGCCGTTACACCGTTCACCGCCCGCAACTCACTGGCATCGGCCATCCAATCTCGTGGCGGGAGGTAAGGCGGGCGGAAACCTTCATAGGTACTGTCTCCCGCCCCAAAGGCAGCATTGACCTTCTCATCCGTGTCGACGTATTCCCACACCGAATCGGCAACCACTTCGGCGTCGTAGCTTTCGACACCCGTTTCTTCAATCAAGGTCTGCAGTACAGTCACGATATAGGGTTTGGTACTGCTCTCTGTTGTCGGCTGTACCCCCGACAAGGCATTAAGATTAAAGCATGCCTGACGATCAATAATATCGCCGATGGCCTCACCGCCATCGAGCGGATAGCGCTGACCTTGTGTTGCCCAGGCTTGGCTAAGATTGACTGTATCGCTATCATCAATCCCTTGCTTGATCGCTACCTTGGCCAACTCTTCCATTCCCTGTGCAAACCAATAGGCCTGCTGATTCTGGATTTGATTTTCGACCCGATAAAAATTGAGATGCAGCCGCTCAGTCATCTGCACCGCTAGCAAGGTCATCATTGACAACAGCAACAGTACAACAATCAGGGCCACGCCACGTTGCTGCTTGAGCGGAGTATACTTATTCATCACTACCCGCCTCCAATGCAGAGGTCGGCAGCATATACACCCGTTCGATATCTCCGTAGTCTTCAAGCGTCAGCTTAATCATCACCCCTTCGGGCAAAGCAGCCGGTTGATCCCACGTTTCCAGCCACGTTTTGTCGCTATAGAACCGGAATGACATTTCCTCAACCCCAGGTAAAATCGGTCTGATCAAAGCTTCGGTGCCAACAATACTGTCCGGGTAGCGGAACCAAACCCGCTCTAACTGCTCGTCGACGATCCGGTAGCCGACCTTAACATTCTCTCCGCGAGGGAACATTTGTTGCGGGTTCTGCCAACCGGTGCGGGTAAACAAAATGCCATAGCTCGACGAATCAAGCAGGTATTCACTGCTCTGGAGTATCCTATCGCTGACCGTCTCACCCTGATTGCGAACCTTACGAGCGACTACCTGGCGGAAATCATTGTCCATCATAACTATCGCCCGCTGGATATCCTTGAGCCGCTCACTGTGCTCACGCGACTGTTCGTCACTGCGTTGCACCCCGTTCATCACCTGGTAGGCCGACAAGCTCAGCATGGCAAATACAGCAATGGCCACCAGCACTTCGAGTAAAGTGAAACCCGTTTGTTTCGCCCTACTATGGCGCGACATGCGCTGATGGGAAAAAGGATTAATTCTCAACATAAGTTCTCAGCGTCACTACCGACTGCTTGCGTGCTTCGTCTGTGGCCACAGTGACATCCAGCGCCCGCAAGAACCCATCTGCCGTTTGGGTGCTTGTAATCAACCAGTACCAATCGCGTCCAGCCAACTCGGATTTCCCGCGCTTGGCCGATGTCGGGATCTCACCCGACAGCCTGATCTTGGCCATTTCATTGTCGGCCACCATGGCGGCAAAGGTTTTTTCCTCTAGATAACCCAGGGTATTGAGGTGTTGGCTGACCGCTCTCATCACACTGAGTGCGGCAGTAGCAAACACCGCCAGTGCCACAAGCACTTCGAGTAAGGTCATCCCCCGATCGCGTCGGGATATCAATGGGTGTTTCACTGCTGGGCCTTCTCCTGCACGCTAGCGATAGTCTCACCCGGCGGCAACAGGAACAACTGGCCCAATTCATCGGCCTGTACCCGCCAAAACTGGTTCTCGCCCGTCACTTCAAACTCCAACGTAAAAGGGGTGTATTCCCCACTGGCCATCACCACAACCTGAGGCGGCTTTATCTTGTCTTTGTCAGTTTGCTCAGCAAACAAGTCTTCATTAAACAGCGAGCCAGGCTTAAACAAGCGATCCTTGTCCTGCCAAGAGTAGCTGCCAATGTCGACAGTCAAACGAATCTCTTCGGGCATCTCCACCTCAGTGAAGAACTTAGAAGATTCCAACGGCTGCCAATCTTGACTGGTTAGCTGAAGAAACTGGTACCGATTACGCTCCACCCTGACACCATAGTCGTAGCCGTTGAGTAGGGCGTCCTCGCCCAGTAACTGGACGAGGTAGTGAAAGCGCGCAGCTTCCTCCCTGACTTTGTCTTCCTTGCTTTCGGGCAAGGCCACGATGACTGCCACTGCGCTGGTTGCCAATAGCACCAGTACCAGCAGTATCTCGATCAGGGTAAAACCCGCTGCACGCTTACTTATCATCACAATTTAGAAGTCCAGCATGTTCCAGTTACCGATATCGGTATTGATACCCTCGCCGCCTTCTTGGCCATCGGCACCCAGGCTGAAAATATCAACAGCTCCGTGCTCACCCGGCATCACGTACTGGTATGGGTTACCCCAAGGATCGTTAGGCAAACGACGGATATAACCACCATCACGATAGTTACGTGGCTCCGGGCTCGATGACGGCATGCTCACCAACGCCTCAAGGCCCTGATCCGTGGTTGGGTACACGCTATTATCCAATTTGTACATGTCCAATGACTGCTCTAACGCACTGATATCGGTGACGACTTTCTGCTGATCCGCTTTTTCCTTGTTACCTAACAGGTTAGGTACCACCAAGCTGGCCAATACCCCAAGGATAACGATCACGACCATGACTTCCAGCAGCGTAAAGCCGCGTTGTTTGCGTTGCATTGAGAAAACCTCCAAAAATTACATTCCGACCATGTTGTTCAAAGCAATGATCGGCATAAGGGTAGCAATAACAATAAACATCACGATGCCAGCCATCGCGACGATCAATAAGGGTTCAAAAATCCCGAGCGCCATATTCACCAGCGACTCGAAGTCCCGGTCCTGGTTGTCAGCAGCACGGGTGAGCATCTGCTCGAGTTCACCACTGCGCTCACCACTGGCTATCATATGCAGCATCATAGGGGGAAATATTTTGGTCTGCTCCAACGAGACCCGCAGGCTCGAGCCTTCACGCACCTTGTCCGCGGCCTCGCGGATCTGCTGATTGACCCAGGTGTTAGTCATTACATCCGACGCCACCTTCATACCTTCCAGCAACGGGATGGCACTCGAGGTACAAATAGACAATGTCCGGGCAAAGCGAGATGTGCTTAAGCCCCGGGCAACCTTGCCGATTACCGGCAAGCGCATGACCCAGCGGTCCCATTTAAGCCGGAAGTCCGGCCGCTTGAGGGCCATCTTAAGCAAGATCACCACCACAGCAATGACCAGCAATACCACCAGCCCCCAGTTCTGAACAAAGTCACTGGCCGCCAGCAAAATTTCGGTAATGGTTGGCAGTTGCTGGCCCATCTGGACAAACTGATCAACAATCTTCGGTACCACGGTTGCCAGCAAAAAGGCCACCACGGCAATCGCGATCAAGGTCAGCATGGTTGGGTAAATCATCGCCTGCTGAAGTTTACTGCGCATTTTCTGACGGTTTTCGGTGTAATCCGCCAAACGGTTCAACACCGTATCCAAATGGCCAGATTTCTCACCGGCAGCTACCATGGCACGAAACAGCTGGTCAAAGATGTGCGGATATTCCGCCAGTGAATCTGAGAGGGTATACCCCTCGACCACCCGGGAACGTATGGCCAGCAGCATATTTTTCAGCCGTGGCTTTTCGCTCTGCTCTGCAACCGCCTTTAGACACTCCTCAAGAGGCATCGACGCCTGTACCAAGGTCGCCAACTGACGAGTGATCAGTGACAGTTCATTGGTACTGATCCCCCGACGCAGTTGAAAACCGCCACTGGATTTTTTCTTCTCGCGCTCGCGGGTCTGTACGACTTCAACCGGGATCATCCCCTGCTCACGGAGCTGCTGGCGAATTTGCCGCGCCGTATCCGCTTCGAGGACCCCTTTCTTCTGACGCCCTTTGGCATCCAGGGCTTTGTACTCAAACGCCGCCATTAGTTAGCCCTCCTTGGTAACCCGCATCACTTCCTCAAGGGTAGTAATACCGACTTTTACTTTGGACAAACCATCATCGCGAATACTTGGTGTATGGGCCCGTATAGCTTTTTCAATTGCCATCTCACCGGCTTCACCGTGGATCAGCTCCTGTACTGAGTCATCGATCATCAACAATTCATGGATACCGGTTCGACCACGGTACCCTTTGTTGTTACAGGCTTCACAACCTTTGGCATGGTAGAGGGTCAAACTCTCTTCTGCCGAAAGGCCAAACAGCTTCTTCTGCTCGGTATCGGCGTCATACGGTTCACGGCAGGTAGGGCAAAGAGTCCGGACCAAGCGCTGGGCCAGTACCCCAAGCAGGGAAGAGGACACCAAGAAAGGCTCAATTCCCATATCACGCAATCGGGTAATAGCACCCACGGCGGTATTGGTGTGCAAGGTTGACATTACCATGTGACCGGTCAATGACGCCTGCACCGCAATAGATGCGGTTTCGAGGTCACGGATCTCACCAACCATCACCACATCAGGATCCTGACGCAAGATAGCACGCAAGCCACGGGCAAATGTCATGTCCACTTTCGGATTGACCTGGGTCTGACCAATGCCGTCGATATCAAATTCAATCGGGTCTTCAACCGTCAAGATATTGCGCTCTTTGCCGTTAAGTTCCTGCAGGCCAGCATACAAGGTGGTCGACTTACCCGAACCTGTCGGACCGGTCACCAGAATAATGCCGTGCGGACGTTCAATGAGATGACGGAAGTTAGCATGGTTAGCTTCGGTCATCCCCAAGCTGTAGAGATCCAACCGGGTCGCATTCTTGTCGAGCAAACGCAGTACCACCCGCTCACCGTGAGAAGACGGCATAGTTGATACACGCACATCCACCGCACGACCACCGATCCGCAGCGAAATACGGCCATCCTGCGGGACCCGCTTTTCAGCAATATCCAGACGGGCCATAACCTTGATACGCGATACCAGCAGCGGCGCCAGCTTACGGCTCGGCTGTAACACTTCACGCAGTACGCCATCAACCCGGAAGCGGATCGACAGGACTTTCTCGAAGGTTTCGATATGGATATCCGACGCAGCTTCTTTGATCGCTTCGGCCAGCATGGCATTGATCAGCTTGATGATAGGTGCGTCGTCTTCCGACTCCAGTAAATCCTCTGTTTCAGGTAACTCTTCGGCCAACGCGAAGAAGTCATCGCTATCCGAACCCAGATCTTCCATCAACTGGCGGGCTTCGGAGGAGTCACGCTGATACGCTTCGGTCAACTTAAGCTCAAATGCCTTGTCTTCCAATGGATGCAGAACAAAACTGCCACCTGCCACCCGACGGATTTCCGCCAGTACCGAACCAGAGATCTGGCCGCTGTAATACAGCGCAACATCCTGATCCAATACTTCAAGCACCACCCGGTGGCGCTTGGCAAAAGAGAAAGGCAGCCGGAACAGCGGCTGCTTATCCTGTTCCTGGCTCAAATCATGCATTACTGTTTGCCCTCCAACTGGGCAACAAAGGCGCGGACCTCTGGCGGCAACGAAATGTCTTCACCATATTTAGGCAGTACCGGAAGTTCAGCGTTCGGCATCAGACGCAAGCCCTGATCCGCTTTGTATAACTGCTCGGCACGGATGTAATTGTACTTACGCTGGGTAATACCATCTGCCGTCACCCCGTCGCGGATAATCGTTGGTTTGATAAACACCATCAGGTTAGTCTTGGCCGTAGTGGTATTGGTCGATTTGAATAAGTGGCCGAGGATCGGAATATCACCCAATAGAGGGATCTTCTGCTCACTCTCATTGGTCTGCTCTTGAATAAGGCCACCCAGCGCCAGCATCTGACCGTCTTGGATCAATACGTTGGTAGTGAGCTGCCGCTTGGAGAAACGCACATCGACAGCACCATCAGCCCCCAGCACGTTAGACACTTCCTGCTCGATTTTCAGCTGGACCGAGTCCCCTTCATTGATCTGAGGTGTCACATTCAGCTTGATACCCACTTCCTTACGCTCAACAGTCTGGAACGGGTTATCATTGTTCGAGCTCGAGGTCGAGCCAGTCACAACCGGGACTTCCTCACCGACAATAAACGACGCTTCGCCATTGTCCATTACGGTGATACTCGGCGATGACAAAATATTGGAGTTACGATCTGAGGCAACGGCATTGACCAGCATAGTCCAGTCACCCATCACGATACCTAGCGCCGCACCATTTACCCCACCAAGCACGGAAGCTAAGGTGCTGAAGTCACCATCTTCTTCAATAGTCCGGGTCTGCTCAATACCATTGGCATCAAGATAAGTTTCGGTACGGGTCGAGCTTTGAGCTTCTTCCAGACCAATTGCGTACTGGGAAATTGGTACGCCTGAGTTACCAAACTGCACCACGCCACCGTCAGTGGTACCCCACTGAACACCGAAGTTCACCCCGTCGCCTTCGGCAAGCTCGACAATCATGGCTTCGATCAGTACCTGGGCGCGGCGGATATCGAGCTGGGCAATGATATTTTCCAGTGCGCGCATGATATCTGGCGGCGCGGTCAAAATCAGCGAGTTGGTATCAACGTGGGCCGAAATCATGACTTGGGAGTTGCTGCTTGACGTGGCACTCGCATTGCCCTGTTTCTCTGCCTGCAGGTTATCTGATACCCCCTTAAGGACATCAACCATCTCTGCGGCATTGGCATACTTCAGGTACACCACCCGGTTGTTGCCCGACGAGGCCATCTCTACGTCCAGCTGGCGGATCAGGCGACGAAGCCGATCACGCACCTGCGGGTCACCCGATAGCAGAACCGAGTTAGTACGATCATCAGCAACTAACTTAGGCTGCAGGAATTCAGGGGTAGATTTCGCGTCAGCCGTTTTGTTCAACGCGTCTACGATGCGTACCATTTCCGCCGCCGAGGCATTACGCAACTCGACCACATCGATCTCTTTATCACCGGCCCGGTCAACCCGCTCGATGATTTCCGCCAAGCGGTTCACGGTTGCCGCACGACCCGTGATCATGATGATATTGGCCGGATCATAGTGCACCACGTTACCGGCGCCTGCGTTATCGTTAAGCTGGCGCAACAGTGGCGACAGTTCACGTACCGACACATTGCGCACGGCAATCACGCGCGTAACGACCTGATCGCCAGTAATATTGCTGTTATCACCGACCACAGGGATAGCTGAAATCTTGGCGTCTTTATCACGGACGACCTTAAGCACACCGTTGTCCATTTCGACCACGGCAAAGCCATAGACTTCGAGTACATTCAGGAAAAACTGGTAGTACTGCTCATCATTGAGCAAATCATAACTGCGAACATTGACCTGACCACGCACCGCTGGATCCACGATGATAGTTTTCTGCAGGTTCCGCCCGACGATGTTAATAAATTCCTGAATGTCTGTTCCTTTGAAGCTGGCACTAAACTCGCTCGCCAATGCAGAGCTGCACATTAAGCTGCTTAATAACCAGAGGGCACTTTTACCCATCCATTTTTTCACAAAAAACTCCTGCGCTATCGCATGTTCGCTTTGGGCTACTATTGCAGCTCAATATAAATATCGTGTAACTGACCTTCTCGCTCGACGGTCAAGGTAAAATCGGAGGCACTCGACAATTCGGTCCACAATTTCGCCATCACTGCAGCATCAGTCAGATCATTGCCGTTGAGACTCACGGCCAGATCATTGGCCTTCAGGCCCACGGCGTCGAACAACGCCCGCTCTTTCCCGGGGTTAACCCGGTACCCCACCAACTCGCCATCCCGTTTCACTTGGGACAGGCGAATATAGCTAAATAATGTTTGTGGTTTCTCAAGAATTTCTTGTTTGATACGGCTCAAATCAGACGTTGGCTCCGGTTCTTGGGGAGCCCGGGGCTCTGGTGGACGAGTTCTTGCCGTATTCTGGGAAGGTTTATTGAAATCGACACCATCGAGCATCAGTGTTTCATCACGTCCGCTGTTGCGGATAATCACCCGGTCTGGATAGACGGCCTGAAGGGTAGCACGGGTGCCTTCTATCGCTTCGTTCAAGCCATAGGTATTTTGTTTACCGCGGTGGGTGATAACCGCCAGGGCAGTTTGCGGGTTTGAGCTGGCAACCAGACCGACGAGGGTCAAACTGAGGCGGGTCTGTGGCGCATCCTGCTTCACCGGTTGCTTACGTTCCACGACCGGAGCAGCACTTTCCTGATAGCGCCCGAACAGGTTCATGTTCAATACTTTGGTGATTTCGCCACGATCATTACCAGCGCTGGACGATACAGCGACAGTCGATGCCTGCCAGGTGGCGGGAGCTGGCGTTGGCTGCAAGGCCAACCAAACCATTCGGCCAATCACCCAGGCGAGCATCACAACCAGCGTCCAAGTAAGGAGGCGGGCCAATGAAGAGATTGAGATCCTACTATTGGACTGCAGGGTCCCTAACCAATTTGCTGTTACCATGAAAAATCCATCATCCTGCGGAAATAAAAACTAGCGCGTTATATCAAAATGTAATAGGAAAACATATTACTTCTTGGTTAAATCGTATAATTATCTGACTTAGTTTATCAAAGTGAGCCGATAAAGTTTCTCCTACTATCAATAGACTATCTATTTTATGTGATTTATTCCCAGATTGTTGTTGAAATCCCGATCCCATATCACCATTTATTAACTCTCAATGCCTGCTGACGCTCTGTCGTCAATATGGTACTTTTAGCGCCCTTTCGGGTTAAGGAGCATGCTGTGGGCCAGCAAACATCGCATTCAGACAACTTTCAGGTCCGTCTTGATAAGTGGTTATGGGCGGCACGTTTTTACAAAACCCGTTCTATTGCCCGAACCATGGTCGATGGCGGAAAAGTGCAATATAACGGCCAACGGTCCAAGCCAAGTAAACTGGTTGAAGTAGGTGCAGAGATCCGTGTGCGCCAAGGTAATGAAGACAAAACCATTATCATAGAGAAACTCTCAGGCACCCGCCGCGGTGCGCCTGAAGCTCAAACTCTCTATCGGGAAACAGCGGAAAGCGTAAAATTACGCGAAGAGCACGCTAAAATGCGTCGCCTCCATGCCTACGGCAGCCCGAGTCCTGAAAAGCGTCCTGATAAAAAGCAGCGTCGCGATATAATTAAGTTTAAAAGTCATTCCGATTAACGGTATTAGTTCAGTGTAGCGCAGAAAAGTTTCGTTATGTTGACGTTCAATACCAAAATTGGTCAATTAGATACCTGCTGGAGAAATCAAGCTAATGACAAAAGATAGTCTATACCGTTACCTGTTTGACGGTGTATCAGTACGTGGTGAACTGGTTCAGTTGGGCGATACTTACCAACAGATCATTTCCAGCAAGGACTACCCGGCCCCTGTTCAGACCCTGTTGGGTGAACTGCTGGTTGCCACAAGCCTGCTAACTGCCACGCTAAAATTCGAAGGTTCAATCACTGTCCAGCTTCAAGGTGACGGCCCGGTAAAACTGGCAGTGATCAACGGTGACCATGATCAGAAACTACGTGGTGTTGCTCGCTGGGACGGTGACATACCTGCCGAAGGCACTATCCATGACCTGATGGGCAAAGGCCACATGGTGATCACCATTACCCCAACCAAAGGCGAGCGCTACCAAGGCGTAGTTGGCCTAGAAGGCGACAGCCTAGCTTCTTGCCTAGAAGGTTACTTCGCCAACTCCGAGCAACTGAAAACCCGTATTTGGCTGCGCACTGGCGAACATGAAGGCAATGCCAAAGCAGCGGGTATGCTGCTGCAGATCCTGCCGGACGGCCAAGGCCATGAAGGTGACTTCGATCACCTTGAGCAGCTGACGGAAACCGTGAAAAACGAAGAGCTGTTCAGCCTGGAGGCGCAAGATGTCCTATACCGCCTGTACCACCAGGAAACAGTTAAGCTATTCGACCCACAAGACGTAATTTTCCAGTGTGGTTGTTCACGTGAGCGCAGTGCCTCTGCAATCTGCTCAATCGAGCGTGCTGAAGTAGAACGCATCATTACCGAAGAAGGCAAGGTTTCCCTGCACTGTGACTACTGCGGTACCAGTTATGACTTCGACAGTGTTGATGTGGCAGCCCTATTCGAACAGGCGGCGACAGGCAACAGCAACCAGGTGCATTAATTATTCAGTTTAAAAAAGACTGAAACTGAATTACAAAAGCCGGACATTGTCCGGCTTTTTTTTTACCTACCCCACACTTTAGCTGTTTATTTTGTAAGCAAGCAACATGCTAAGCCTCGCTTTTTTCAGAAAAAGTATTAAACCACAGGGGCTAGATTAAACACTTCACATAACGATAAAATCACCACCCACAACAAATTAAAGGATTTTACTTAATTTTAACCTTTTAATGGTTAATTTTTGATAAACCTCCCTGAATTACCCCTTTAGGGTTGCTAGCATGGTCAACAGTTAAACAACATCTTACCCAAGGAGCACCTATGACTGTCATGAACGTCGAGAAAAAGGTTGCAAAAACGCTAGATTTATCTCAATACGGTATCAGTAATGTTGCGGAAATCGTTCGCAACCCAAGCTACGAAGTTTTGTTTGAAGAAGAGACCAAGCCAAGCCTGGAGGGATACGAAAAAGGTATCGTTACCGAGCTAGGTGCCGTCGCGGTTGATACCGGCATTTTCACTGGCCGTTCCCCGAAAGATAAATTCATTGTTAAAGATGACACCACCCGCGATACCATGTGGTGGGCAGACCAAGGCAAAAACGATAATAAGAGCATTGGTGTTGAAGCATGGAACGATCTGAAAGAGCTAGTGACAGGCCAGCTATCTGGCAAGCGCCTGTTCGTGATTGACGGCTTCTGTGGTACCAACCCAGATACTCGCCTGTGTATTCGTATCATCACCGAGGTTGCTTGGCAGGCTCACTTCGTGAAAAACATGTTCATCCGTCCGACAGAAGAAGAGCTGGAATCTTTCGAGCCTGACTTCGTGGTCATGAACGGTGCCAAGTGCACTAACCAGAAATGGGAAGAGCACGAAATGAACTCCGAAAACTTCACGGTGTTCAACCTCACGGAAAAAATGCAGCTTATCGGCGGTACTTGGTACGGCGGTGAAATGAAAAAAGGTATGTTCGCAATGATGAACTACTTCCTACCGCTTCGTGACATCGCATCAATGCACTGTTCTGCCAATATGGGTGCAGACGGTGATGTGGCAGTCTTCTTTGGCCTGTCAGGTACAGGTAAAACCACCCTATCTACCGATCCTAAGCGCGCCCTGATTGGTGATGATGAGCACGGCTGGGATGATAACGGCGTGTTTAACTTCGAAGGTGGTTGCTACGCGAAGACTATCAACCTATCGAAAGAAGCCGAGCCTGACATCTACAATGCTATTCGTCGTGACGCACTACTAGAAAACGTCACTGTACGCAGCGATGGTGCGATTGATTTCGATGACAACTCGAAAACAGAAAATACCCGCGTTTCTTACCCGATTTACCACATTGAAAATATCGTTAAGCCAGTATCTAAAGGCGGCCATGCTAACAAGGTGATCTTCCTATCGGCTGATGCGTTCGGCGTATTACCTCCAGTGTCCAAGCTGACACCAGAACAAACCAAGTACCACTTCCTGTCTGGCTTCACCGCTAAACTCGCCGGTACTGAGCGTGGTATCACCGAGCCAACGCCAACTTTCTCAGCATGTTTCGGTAACGCGTTCCTAACGCTACACCCAACTAAGTATGCAGAAGTACTGGTTAAGCGTATGGAAGCAGCAGGCGCAGAAGCCTACCTGGTAAATACTGGCTGGAACGGTTCTGGCAAGCGTATTTCTATCCAAGACACCCGTGCCATCATTGATGCTATCCTTGATGGCTCTATCGACAGCGCAGAAATGAAGAATATCCCAATCTTCAACTTGGAAGTACCAACATCGCTGCCACATGTCGACCCAGAAATCCTTGACCCTCGCGAGACTTACACCGATCCTCTGCAGTGGGAAAGCAAGGCGAAAGACTTGGCTGAGCGTTTCATTAACAACTTTGAGAAATACACCGACAATACCGAAGGTGCCGCTCTGGTCGCAGCTGGACCTCAGCTAGACTAATCGCTAACCACACAGTTCTAAGCCCCTCACACGAGGGGCTTTTTCGTTAATTAAACGCCAGTTTTCCCGCCCAACCCTTGCAGCCTTGGTGAAATTACCGCCTAATAATCATAACCATCAGTATTTTTGCACTGAAGGCATATTCAGATCTATAGCGTGCTGGGAGCCAATATGCGTTTTATCGGGAAGATCATCGCCACCCTTGCTGTACTTATCGCACTGGGGATCACCATCGTGCTGGCCCTGCTACATACCCGGTATGCGACGCCGATGATCACCCAAGCCGTCAACCGATTTACACCCTATACCTTGGCCCTTGACGACATCCGCTATCATATCCGCGATCCGTGGCACCTGACCTTACAACGCCCCGCACTGACTATCACAGACGGTCAACCGCCAATAACCGCCAACCGGCTTTCTGTTTGGTTCAACCCAAGCTCACTGCTCCAACTGCAGTGGCAATTTGATAGCATACTGGTTGACGAACCCGTTGTTTTCGCCAAGCAGCTATCCGACCTCGCACCAGAAGCGATGGAAGCAAGCACCTTTGCACTGCCCGAATTACGCAGCCACCGGCTCGCGATCAGTCACCTGAACGTATCAACACCCTCGTTAAGGCTCAAGCAGGGCGAACTTCAACTCGACCAGTGGCATTATCAGCCCAGCAATCCGGCCCCTTGGTGGCAACAATTCGATGGTAATTTCCAGCTGGCAGCCGACAGCGCCCGCTGGCAGCAATGGCAGATCCAGCAGCCCCTACTTGATGGAAGCCACCGAAACAATCAGTGGACACTCAATGCTTTCTCTTTCGACTGGCAGAATGCCAACATCAATGGCCAGTTTGATGCAGCCCTCGACAAACGCTCCGTGGATATCCATCAACTCACCCTCTCCGGGCTGCAGCTACAAGATTTCAAGCTCACCAATGAAATCCAGCAACAAGCCTATGCGCTGGCCTCGCAAGGCTGGCAGGCGACAGTACGCCGGGCTGATATTCTCGACAGCAGTATCGAGCTGCCGTCGCTGAGCCTTAATCATGCTAATTTATCCCTGACCAACTGGCATTGGCCCGGCACCGTTTACTCACAAGAGGATGCCTGGTTATCTTTCAATGCCGAGAGCGGTAGCTGGCGCCAACGGCCATTTACCGATCCCCTACTTGATTTGAGCTTCACACCCGGCACCGTTGCTCTCAACGGTGTCGCAGTCAACGCGCTAGAAGGGTATTGGCGTGCAAGCGGCCGCGTTACCCCAGATGCTCTGCGGCTAGACAACCTTACTAGCAAAGGGATCAAATGGTTCCTGCCTGCCGACTGGACCGGACAATTGGTACAGGCCGTTTCGCCCTTCAAGCAGATTCGCATCGCTACACTGAACATCGGTTATGCCCAGCTAACCGCCGCCGACAGCAATACACCTTGGTATATCAATGGGCTTAACGTCAACGGTCGCGATCTGCTGATCCGCCAGCAGCCCTATTTCAACCTATGGCATGGCAGCCTATCCGCAACAGCAAGGCAAGCGAGTCTCAATACCATTGACCTGCAAGAACCGCTTGTCGAGATGCGCAGTGAACAAGGCCAGTGGCAGCTGGAGCAAGCCTTCCTACCATTCAAAGGGGGATTGCTAGAGGCAACAGGGCAATGGGATCTAAATCAAGAAGGCTTGCCTTGGCACGCAGCACTGCAAGGCGATAGTCTGCCTGCCAATATTTTGCCACAGTGGTTATCCCTGCCATGGCCAGCGGCCGGTCGCATAGATGCCACCGCCGCCCTGCAGGGACTCGGCCAGCACTATACCGGTCTTGCCCATAGCCTGAATGGCGAGCTCCGGGCTACATTCCGCGACAGCGAGGTCAACCAGGGCTCAACCACTTTTCTGCAGGCCTGGCACCCACCCGCTGCACAGGAGAGTATATCCGCAACCGCAGAGCCTACGATAACGGGCAGCCAAAGTGAAAAACCAACAGATGACACGGAAGAGAAAACCTCGCTGGCCATTACCCCGCTCAAAATCCGCAGTGATCGGGGCCGCCTCACGATAGCGCCGCTCACTATCAAGGGCAAAGACATAGACGCCTCATTGAAAGGGCAATGGGATTTGGCAAGCCCTACCGGGCAACAACTTGAATTGAATGCGAAGTTGGGTTGCCAACGCCTTATCAGGCGCTGGCAGGATGGTCAGCAGACGGTGTCGGTTTCGACTTGTGTCGGCAATAACATGTAAGTGCCGGTGAAGGTCGATGCCAACTCATCGCCGCTGTATACGTTGACCTTGACGATAGCTCGGCCTTTGCGGTGACTGGCAAGACGCTCAACATCCCCCTCGAGATCTTCAACGGTGACAACCGCACGCGGCCGCTCCTTGACCGGGGATCGATAACGGATATGGCTATCAACCAGAACGATATCAGCTTTGTATTTTCGCTCTTTCAATAGCATCCAGACAAAGCCCCAGCCTGCAAGTGTCGCCATGGTGAAGATACTGCCGGCAAACATGTTGGCTTTGGTATTGAGGTTGGCATTGATCAGGGCACTGACCTCAAAGCGGTAGCCAGTGTACTGACTTATCTTCACCCCCATTCTTTCACTGATCGGGATCTGGGACTGCCACAACGCCTGCAACTCCTGACACCAATCAGGATGACGGACCACTTCGGCCAGCGGCTCGAGGTGCTTGAGCATCTGCTGATGCCTGACCGGCCCTTTTTCCTCGCTCAACTCTCCCTGGTTGGTAAAACCGCTACGTAGGTAGAAGGGAATCGCATCCTCGCGGGCATTACAGACCAGTCGCTTTGCGCCTTCTTCTCGGGCCAGTGATTCCAATGCCATCAATACGATAGCCCCCATCCCCTGATGGCGATGATCCGGATGTACCGCCATGTAGCGAATTTGGCCATCATTATCCGGCGTCATATACAACCGGCCAATGGCAATCGTCTGGCCATTGTCACTGACGATCATCCGGTGGCTGCTGAGGCCATCATAGGCATCTCGCTCAGAGCCGATCGGCATATGCCAAGGCTCCCGCAGCATACGCCAGCGAAAGTCGTAATAGCTGGCTAGCTCTTCTTCCGTTTGTGGGGTGACAAGTCGAAACATGAAATCCTTCTCCAGCATTCCTAGGCAATACGCCTTTTTATCATTATACCTGCAACCAGAAGGTTACCGGGCCGTCATTCAGCAGTGCCACTTTCATATCAGCAGCAAAGATACCGGTTTCCGTTTTGATCCCTGTTTCTTGGCAGCATTCGACAAAATATTCATACATCCGCTCGGCGTCCTGTGGCGCGGCACCGTTGGAGAAGCCCGGGCGCATCCCTTTCTTTGTCTCTGCCGCCAATGTGAACTGCGAAACAACCAATACACTGCCACCCGCCTGCTGGACATTGAGATTCATCTTACCGTCTTCGTCTTCGAATACCCGGTAGCCCAACACTTTTTCACGCAGTCGCTTGGCCTTGGCTTCATCGTCGCCTTTCTCTACGCCAAGCAGAACAAGCAAGCCCTTGCCGATAGCACCAGTCACCTGGCCATCCACTGTTACGCTGGCTTCGCTCACCCGTTGGATCAGTGCAATCATTCGTTTTTACCTTTTCCTATAATGTCAGTCTGTTGAATGTCTGTGTCTGGAACTGCAGCCTGTTGGATACCCGATAATTCGGCCTGGGTCGGTACCGTAGTTTGCCAGCCCTTGGTTTCGGGGTGCCAATGGCTCTTTTCACCAAGGCTAGCGGTGATCTCGGCTCCGAACAATACAATACACCAACACAAATACACCCAGACAAATAAAATAGGTACCACCGCCAAGGCACCGTAAATCACCTGATATGAAGGGAAATTGGTAATATAAAGGGCGAACCCCTTCTTGCTCAGTTCAAACAAGACACTGGCAATCACCGCACCGACCAAGGCATGACGGAAATGCACCTTGGTATTAGGCACCAGCAGATACAAAACCAAAAAAGCCATGCTCGACATGATCACTGGCAACCAACGTAGAGATCGCTGCAGCAAGCCGTTGACAGCTTCGCTACCGAGTAGATTGAGCGAGCCGAGGTAGGAGCTAACAGCAATACTCGACCCGACTAAAATCGGACCGAGTGTCAATACCATCCAGTAAATCGAAAACGAGATCACCGGGCGGCGCTTTTCATGCACCCGCCAAATATAGTTGAGCGATTTATCGATGGAGGAAATCAGCATCATCGCCACCACAAACAGGGCGGCCACCCCTACTGCCGTCATCTTCCCGGCATTGGCGACGAACTCATTGAGGTATTGTTTCACCACCTCGCCCGCGGCCGGAACAAAATTCTCAATCACGAAGTTCTGTAGCAGCTCCCCCAGCCCGGCAAACACCGGGAAAGACGACAGGGCCGACAGCACCACAGTGATCAACGGCACCAAGGACAGCAAGGTCACATACGCCATCGATCCCGCCGTCACGGTCAATCGATCGTGCCCGACCCGGTGGTATAAATAACCGGAAAACGCCATGAAGTTCCGCGTCCGCTGGCGCCATGTATGCTTGCTAGTTATTGGTTTGTCAGCCATAGTCATGTCATTATTTGCTTGTATTCACAGTCACTTTTCACATATTAGGACACATGGAGTCAACTATGCCCTACCTGCTTGCGATCTTTCTCAGCCTCACCGCCCTGACCGGTTGCCAAAGTGCCTATTACTCTGCCATGGAACAAGTCGGCGTCCACAAACGTGACATCATGGTCGACCGGGTCGAGGATGCCAACGAGGCCCAGCAAGACGCCCAACAGCAATTTACCAGTGCACTCGATGCAGTGAAGGCACTCAACCAATTTGACGGCGGCGATCTGGAAAGCGCCTACAACCAAGTCAACGATCAGTACGAGGCCAGCGATGAGGCTGCCGAGAAAGTACGTGAACGCATCGCTGCTATTGAAGACGTCGCCGACGCCCTGTTTGCTGAATGGCAAGATGAGCTGTCCCTGTATAGCAACAGCAAGCTGCGCCGCGACAGCGAAACAAAGCTCAACAGCACTAAAGCCTCATACCAGCGCATGCTCAGTGCGATGCATCGCGCCGAGCAGAAAATGGATCCGGTACTGGATACCCTACGGGATAACACCCTGTACTTAAAGCATAACCTCAATGCAGCCGCAATTGGTTCTCTACAGGGAGAATTCCAGTCACTGCAACGGGATATCCAGCGGGCGATCACCGACATGGAAGCCGCTATCACCGAGTCCGAGCGCTTTATCTCCCAGTTGCAGCGCAGCTAACCTACCTATTTATTCCTGCTTGAGCCGGGCCAGTAACCAGCTGGCCCGCTCTTCTATCTTGTCCCACGGCACATCGACCACCTCGTAGCCAAGCTCACGGTAGGTTGATACCAACTGGGCATGGATTTGCTCTGCCTCGACAAAACTGTGCGGCCGCTCGTCATCCTGTACATAAATATCGGCATGCGGGGCACAGACGAAAACCGTTGGAAAGTACCCTTTAGCCATCGCCCAATAGTGCTCGTCAACCCTCTCGCCGCCAATAGTCAGGTAAGCACAAATATCGCCAATCGCCCTGTCGACAAATGCCGGCATGGTCCCTCGCCGGGCCTGCTCGCGCTGGTTGTTCATTATCTCAAGGCACAGCGCAGCAAAGCGCGGCAAATCGGTCCAGGGGAGAACCCCGTCAAGCAAAGCGGCCTGCTCACGGATCAGGCTACGGGAGACTTCAGGAAAAGTCATATATCCTCGCTGTGCCAACGTATCCAGCAGCGAGGTTTTCCCGGATCCCGGTCCCCCGGTAATAATTATGGGCTGCATAGTCTGTTCTTCTTTTTTTGTAGGGCCAGATACAACAATCCCCCCATGGTAGCACCGATGGGGGGATTGATTAACGGCAATCAGTTAGCAATTATTTTGCTGTACGGCTTGCACGCTTACGTTCGTTTTCAGTAAGCAGTTTCTTACGGATACGAATGTTTTCTGGTGTTACTTCTACTAGCTCATCTTCATCAATGAACTCTAGCGCTTGCTCAAGTGTGTGCTTGATTGGTGGCGAAAGCACCTGCGCTTCATCGGTACCAGACGCACGTACGTTCGTCAGCTGCTTACCTTTCAGGCAGTTTACAGTCAGATCGTTAGAACGGTTATGAATACCGATAACCTGGCCTTCGTAAACTTCGTCGGCATGCTCAGCAAACAGACGGCCACGCTCTTGCAGGTTAAACAACGCATAAGTTAGCGCTTTACCTGTTGCGTTTGAAATTAGAACACCGTTGTTACGCTGACCAATTACGCCACCTTTGTGTGGACCGTAGTGGTCAAACGTGTGGTACATCAGACCAGAGCCTGAAGTTAGCGTTAGGAATTCCGTTTGGAAACCAATCAGACCACGTGAAGGCATCATGAAGTCCATACGTACACGGCCTTTGCCATCTGGAGACATATCAGTCAGCTCACCTTTACGTAGGCCGATGTTCTCCATGATGCCACCTTGGTGCTCTTCTAGCACATCGATGGTAACCGTTTCGTACGGTTCCATTAGCTGACCATCTTCTTCTTTGATGATAACTTCTGGGCGTGATACTGCTAGCTCGAAGCCTTCACGACGCATGTTTTCGATCAGGATAGACAGGTGAAGCTCACCACGGCCTGAAACACGGAAACGATCTGGGTTATCCGTTTCTTCAACGCGAAGTGCAACGTTGTGTACCAACTCTTTCTGTAGGCGCTCAAGAATGTTACGTGAAGTAACGAACTTACCTTCTTTACCTGCGAACGGAGACGTGTTGACCTGGAACGTCATGGTTACAGTTGGCTCATCAACAGACAGAGCAGGCAGAGCCTCAACCGCGTTCACATCACAGATAGTGTCAGAGATTTTCAGTTCACCAAGACCTGTAATTGCAATGATGTCGCCCGCCGTTGCTTTTTCAACTTCGTGACGCTCAAGGCCAAGGTAACCCAATACCGTACCGACTTTACCGTTACGTGTCTTACCATCAGCACCCACAATAGTAACCTGCTGGTTTGGTACCACAGAGCCACGGGTTACACGAGCAACACCGATAACACCCACGTAAGAGCTGTAGTCTAGCTGAGAGATTTGCATCTGTAGGCTGCCATCAACGTCAACGCTTGGGGCGTCAACCGTATCAACAACCGCTTGGAACAATGGCTCCATGTTCTCGCCAACTTCACCTTCATCCATTGTTGCCCAGCCATTAAGAGCTGAAGCATAAACAGTCGTGAAGTCTAGCTGCTCATCTGTTGCACCTAGGTTATCAAACAGGTCAAATACTTGATCCATAACCCACTCAGGACGTGCGCCCGGACGGTCGATCTTGTTGATAACAACGATAGGCTTAAGGCCGTGGGCAAACGCTTTCTGAGTTACGAAACGCGTCTGAGGCATTGGGCCGTCAACAGCATCAACAATCAACAATACAGAGTCAACCATCGACATGATACGCTCAACTTCACCACCGAAGTCGGCGTGTCCTGGAGTATCTACGATGTTGATGCGGTAATCATTCCAGTTAATTGCTGTGTTCTTAGCAAGAATGGTAATACCACGCTCTTTTTCGATGTCGTTGGAATCCATTACGCGTTCTTCAACGTCACCGCGAGACTCTAACGTGCCAGACTGCTGAAGCAGTTTGTCAACCAGGGTGGTTTTACCGTGGTCAACGTGCGCAATAATTGCGATATTTCTTAATTTATCGATCTGTGGATTAGACATGGATTCACATTCACTCAGAACATGCAGCAACCGGATGGCGCTACTTGGTTAAAAAAACGGCTCATAATCTAACAGATTTTACGCCAAAACCCACGTAATATGTGATTTATATCACCGCCTTTTTCGTTCTACTTGCTCTAACCAGGCATTTTGCTGCATCGCAGGCCAGTAAAGCCCCCCTCCGAACGCCTTTTCTATCAACTTTTCCCGGCCGAGCCAATTGACAATATATCGCGCTGGGCTAATGTAGATACGCGCACCATTAAAGGGATAACAACCCATACCGCACCAACTTGGTGCAGCAAATCCCCATAACAGTGCAAGTGATGGACAAATTCAGCCTCAAATACCTGCTAAGTGCGCTATTTTGGGGCTTTGAAAAGTTGGCACAGTTATCGCATTGTCTTTTAGCAATAGAGCGAAACACGCTCATTCCTAATTTATTGCGGCCTGATGCCCAATCTAACACCGGAGGTTATTCAAGATGTCAGTAGAAAGTGTACTAGCGCTGATCCAGGAAAATGAAGTTAAGTTTGTTGACCTACGCTTTACCGATACCAAAGGTAAAGAGCAGCACATCTCTATCCCATCCCACCAGATCGATGCTGACTTCTTTGAAGAAGGCAAGATGTTTGATGGTTCTTCTGTTGCTGGTTGGAAAGGTATCAACGAGTCAGATATGGTAATGATGCCGGATGCAGCTAGCGCGGTACTAGACCCATTCACAGAAGATGCAACACTGAACATCCGCTGTGACATCCTAGAGCCTGCAACAATGCAAGGCTACGACCGTGACCCTCGCTCTATTGCCAAGCGTGCTGAAGACTTCATGCGTGCAACTGGCGTTGCAGACACTGTATTGATCGGTCCTGAGCCGGAGTTCTTCCTGTTCGATGACGTGAAGTTTGCCACTGATATGTCTGGTTCTTTCTTCAAGATCGACGACGTAGAAGCGGCTTGGAACACAGGTTCAGATTTCGAAGGCGGTAACAAAGGCCACCGTCCTGGCGTGAAAGGTGGTTACTTCCCAGTAGCACCGGTTGATTCTTCACAAGACATCCGTTCAGCCATGTGTCTAATCATGGAAGAAATGGGCTTGGTTGTTGAAGCGCACCACCACGAAGTTGCAACGGCAGGCCAGAACGAAATCGCTACCCGTTTCAACACGCTAACAACCAAAGCGGATGAAATCCAAATCTACAAGTACGTTGTACACAACGTTGCTCACGCATTTGGTAAAACTGCGACATTCATGCCTAAGCCACTAGTAGGCGATAACGGCAGCGGTATGCACGTTCACCAGTCACTGGCGAAAGACGGTGTTAACCTGTTCGCTGGCGACAAGTACGGCGGCCTTTCTGAAATGGCGCTTTACTACATCGGCGGTATCATCAAGCACGCACGTGCAATCAACGCCTTCGCTAACCCAGCGACAAACTCGTACAAGCGTCTTGTTCCTGGTTTCGAAGCACCAGTAATGCTGGCTTACTCTGCACGTAACCGTTCGGCTTCTATCCGTATCCCAGTGGTACCAAGCCCGAAAGCACGCCGTATCGAAGTTCGCTTCGGTGATCCAGCCGCTAACCCGTACCTAGCATTTGCAGCAATGCTGATGGCTGGCCTTGACGGTATCCAGAACAAGATCCACCCGGGTGAAGCGATGGATAAAGACTTGTATGACCTACCAGCAGAAGAAGCAGCAGAAATCCCAACCGTTGCCGAATCTCTACAGGGCGCACTACAAGCTCTTGACGATGACCGTGAGTTCCTAACCGCTGGCGGCGTATTCTCTGACGACTTTATCGATTCTTACATCGGCTTGAAGTCTCAGGATGTTGAAAAAATCAACATGACCACGCACCCACTAGAGTTCGAACTGTACTACTCAGTTTAAGTAACTGATAAACAGCTCGACATTATAGATTTAGGCCAGCTTCACAAGCTGGCCTTTTTGATCTTGTTACCGACCAACCCAATGCCAACAATGAGGGATCATCCACCGTCTGATAACAAAAATGTACAGAACTAGAATATCCCGCTTGCTAACAGCACTACTGCTAATTTCAACCACCACAGCCGCCAGCGAAATCTATACCTGGCAAGATGAAGATGGCGTTACCCACTTTTCCGACCAGCCCTTCCCTGGCGCATCGGTGATAAGCATTCAGGCCCCCCAAGAATCAACGGATCCCCAACCTCTCGTCGCAGAAACAGACCTCGACACTGAACAACCAAACGAGTCGATCCTGCCAGCCGCAAGCATTCAGCTGACCAGTCCGTCCGATCAACAAACCGTACGCGACAACCAGGGCAACCTAACAGTCATGGCTTCGAGTAACCGCAAACTCAATCAAGGCCACAGCACCCGGTTGCGCCTCGATGGTGAAATCTACGGCCGCCCGCAGGCCCAACTAATTTGGCCTCTCACCAATATTGACCGCGGCAGCCATACCCTACAGGTAGAGTTGCTAAAACACGGCAAGGTTATTGCATCATCTGAAGAAATAACTGTCTTCTTGCACCGTGCCCGTATCAACCAGCGCCCGGCACCACTCCCAGTGCCCAAATAACAGGCGCTTGCCATTTTTTCGTTCACGATACCAGACAGACAGGCTACACTTGATTGCACCAATATGGTGCATTGGCGGTTCAGTGCACCATTATGAACTGCACCAACAAGGATGGTAACTGTGACGGCTGACTTTTCTTCCCTGATCCTGGACAACCAAGTCACGGCAATCGTATTACTCGATGAGTCGCTGACCATACGCTATGTCAACCCGGCAGCCGAGCAACTGCTGTCGTTCAGCAAGCGTCGACTCAACAACACCCGCTTCCCAGATCTGCTCCAGCACACATCGTTAGATCTGGGCCTTATTTCCGACACCCTTCAAAGTGGGCAAGGGTTGGCTGACAGCGATCTCACCTTTGTCATCGACGGTCGCCACCATACCCTCGAGCTCAATGCGAGTCCGCTGTCATGGCAGCGCGAGTTGTTGATATTGCTCGAGCTCAAGCCTATTGATCAACAACGTCGGATCAGCCAAGAGCTCAGCCAGCACGCCCAGCAACAAGCCGCCAAGGAATTAGTGCGCGGGTTAGCGCATGAAATCAAAAACCCACTGGGTGGCTTGCGCGGTGCCGCCCAGCTGCTGGAAAAAACCTTGCCCGATCCGAGCTACACCGAATACACCCAGATGATCATCGAGCAGGCCGACCGACTACGCAACCTAGTCGATCGCCTACTCGGGCCGCAGCGCCCAGGCAACCGTCAGCAAGACAATATTCACGTGGTACTGGAAAAAGTCCGTCAGCTGATCAGTATTGATTGTGGCGAGGATATCCATCTGCACCGCGACTATGATCCCAGCCTGCCCGATTTCACCATGGATGCCGACCAACTCGAGCAAGCTATCCTCAATATTGTCAGCAATGCCTCATTGGCGCTCAAGCAACACAGTGGCGGTAATATTACCCTCAAGACCCGTACCGCCCATCAGACACTGATCCACGGCAAGCGATACCGGGTTGCCGCCAAAATCGACATCATCGACGATGGCCCAGGGATCCCGAGTGATATCCAGGACACCCTGTTCTACCCCATGATCACCGGACGCGAGGGCGGAACCGGGCTGGGACTGTCCATTGCACAGAACCTGGTCGACCAGCATCAAGGCAAGATTGAAGTCGTCAGCTGGCCAGGCCATACCAAATTCACCCTGTATTTACCGATTATGTAGAGGATTCACCATGAGCAAAGGACTAATTTGGGTCGTTGATGACGACAGCTCAATCCGTTGGGTACTGGAGCGAACCCTCAATGCCGCCGGACTGAAATGTGAAACTTTCGCCAATGCCGATAGCGTGGTCGAGGCAATGGAGCGCAGCGTACCCGATGTACTGGTGTCTGATATCCGCATGCCAGGTATGGACGGGTTTACCTTACTCAAGGTGCTACAGGCAGACTACCCGACCCTACCAGTAATCATCATGACCGCCCACTCCGATCTTGACGCTGCGGTGAATGCCTATCAGGAAGGGGCCTTCGAATACCTGCCCAAGCCGTTTGATATTGATGAAGCCGTTAGTTTAGTCGAACGTGCAGTAACCCACAGCCAGGAGCAGAAACGCCAACAACAACCTGAAACAGTTGAAAAAAACGCCCCAGAAATCATCGGTGAAGCCCCGGCAATGCAGGAGGTATTCCGCGCTATCGGCCGCCTATCCCGCTCGTCCATCTCAGTGCTGATCAACGGTGAGTCGGGTACCGGTAAAGAGCTGGTCGCCCATGCGCTGCACCGCCATAGCCCGCGCAGCCACAAGGAATTCATTGCCCTCAACATGGCAGCCATTCCCAAAGATTTGATTGAATCGGAATTATTCGGCCACGAAAAAGGCGCTTTTACTGGTGCCAATAGTGTCCGCCAAGGCCGCTTTGAACAGGCCAACGGCGGCACCTTGTTTCTTGATGAAATAGGAGACATGCCGCTAGATATCCAAACCCGATTACTGCGAGTGCTGGCAGATGGCCAGTTCTACCGAGTGGGTGGCCATTCACCAGTCAATGTTGATGTCCGGATCATCGCTGCGACCCACCAGAACCTAGAAAGGTTGGTTGCCGCCGGAGACTTCCGCGAAGATTTGTTTCACCGCCTCAATGTCATCCGGGTTCACCTTCCCGCGCTCAAAGATCGCCGCCAGGATATTCCGCAGCTAACCCGCCACTTCCTGATGCGTGCCTCTAACGAGCTCGGAGTCGAGGTCAAAACCTTACACCCGGATACCGAAGAAGCGTTGACGATGCTGGACTGGCCGGGCAATGTCCGCCAACTGGAAAATACCTGCCGCTGGCTCACTGTGATGGCCAGCGGTAAGGAAATCCTACCTGCTGACCTGCCACCGGAGCTGGTTGCCCCGAGCGAGCCGGACACCAGCGAAGGTGGCCATCTACACTGGCATAATGCATTGGAAAAATGGGCCTTCGACAACCTTCGACAAGGGCACCAAAACCTGCTCGGTGAAGCATTGCCGGAATTTGAAAAAATCCTGCTCGAAGCGGCTTTGGAGCACACCCATGGCCATAAACAGGAAGCCGCGCGATTGCTGGGCTGGGGCCGTAACACCCTGACCCGCAAACTCAAAGAGCTCAATGTCATGACCGACTAATCCTGCACACCTTTCATGCGGAAAGGCATTCAACAGCACCACAGGGTTTCTTTCCGCATCAACAACTTGTCCCAGCGATGACCAAAACCGCATGTGAAAGCCATCGAGATGACAACTCGACCGCAGCATGGCGAGGGCGGTGAGAAGCAAATAAAATGCCACTACTGGTCGCTTTTTGACCTCCCCCCATTCCATCTTCGCTCATTTTGCGTACAATACCCCCGGCTTCAATCATCACTTAAACCACATAACACTAAAAACACAGTTGGATCCCCACCATGCTGGAAAGTCTATTTTCATTCAGCGTGGCAATGCCTGCTGTCAGTGAAATCGCAGCCAATGGCCCTGGTCATTTTGCTGCCGGTATCCTGGCACTGATTGCCGCGGTGAACATGTTTCACGGCTAATCCTTGAGCTAGCCAATATCAAAAAGCCCCCGAGCATAACGGCTCGAGGGCTTTTTGTTTATCTGGACGATAAAACCAATACTGGTTTTAGATCACCCGCGAAAACTGTTGCTGACGAGCGCGATGGCGCAAATACTTATCAAAGCACATGCAAATATTTCGGATCAGCAGGCGACCTTTCAGCGCGACATCAATCGCGGTATCACTCACCTCAACCAGACCATCATTGATAAAGGTCTGTAGCAATTCGATATCTTCAGCAAAGTAGCTATCAAAGTCGATATCAAACTGTTGCTCGATCGCGGTTTTATCAAGATGGAAGTTACAAATCAGCGACTTGATCACTTCACGGCGCAATAAGTCATCGGCATCCAGCGAAACCCCTTTCCAGAGCGCCTCACGTTTTTCATCCACACTGGCGTAATACTGCTTGAGCTCTTTCTGATTCTGGGCGTAGCTATTACCAATCATCGAAATCGCCGATACCCCAAGACCCAGCAGATCAGTGTCCCCCTGAGTGGTATACCCTTGGAAATTACGGTGCAAGATACCTTCACGCTGGGCCACCGCCAGCTCGTCTTCCGGCAGGGCAAAGTGATCCATACCTATGAACTGGTATCCGGCACCAGTCAGGGTCGCAATGGTCTGCTGCAAAATCGTCAGCTTCTCATTGGCCTGCGGCAAGTCCGCATCTTTGATCTTACGCTGGGCGGCAAACAGAGTCGGCATGTGGGCGTAGTTGAAAATCGACAAACGACCCGGGCGCATGGTCAGCACCTGATCGAGTGTTTGGGCAAACAGATCCGGGGTCTGCTTTGGTAGGCCGTAGATCAAATCTAGGTTGGTCGAACGGAAACCCAGTTCGCGGGCACGCTCTACCATAGCAAAAATGAACGCTTCATCCTGCTCTCGATTAACCAGTTTCTGCACTTCTTTATTGAAGTCTTGCACCCCGATGCTAAGGCGGTTGAAACCTTCGCCACGCAGGTGGTCAAGCATATCTAGTTCGATTTCACGCGGGTCAACCTCGATGCTGATCTCGGCATCGGGGGTAAACGTAAATTGCTCGCGCAACAGGCCCATCAAGCGGCTCACCTGCAGCTTAGTCAGGAACGTTGGGGTGCCTCCGCCCCAGTGAAGCTGGCTAACAGTTCGCTCACCCAGCAATGTCGAACGCTGGCGGATTTCCTGCTCCAACGCATCAAGGTATTGATCAGCTTTGTGCTGGTGACGGGTGATGATCTTGTTACAGCCACAGTAATAACACAGCTTGTGGCAGAACGGGATGTGGACATACAGCGACAGGTTGCGCTCAGGATACTGGGCACACGCCATGTCAAATTCCGCAGGCGTAAACGCTTCGTGAAATTCCAGCGCTGTTGGGTATGAGGTATAACGCGGACCCGAATAGTTATATTTTTCGATTAAGGCCTGATCCCAAATAATTTGCTCATTTGACATGACTTAGTTCCACTAAATTAGAGGGGGAGAGAATATTGATCACCAAGTGTGACACAACTTGGTAAAGATGTAGATAGAAGATAACTAAACTGCTACCCCGATCAGTATTCCCCTGTCTCTGAGTATAGACAGGGGAAAACAGGAACCAAAATCAGACAGTTGGCTTGGCAGCCAAGATCAGATCCAGCTCAGACTTGATAGTTTCAACCAAGCGCGCTTCGGCCTTCATCCGGAGCAAGTCCAGCTGCATGCGCTCTTGCTTGGCCAGGGTCTTACGCGCATCCCCGCGTGGCATGTCCTTCACCACTTGGTAAAGCTCATGCATAGCCGGATACTGGTTGGAAAAGTCCACCCGATGATCACCTTGCAGCACTTCCATCAGCTTGTACAAACGAATGGCAATTTCCGACATATCACATTCATCTTGCTTGCCGGCGGCAGCAATGATCAACACGCTTTCCATGATATTGGCATTGCGCTGCTTAATCCCTTCCTCCTGCTGACGCTGGGCGCGAGCGAGAAATGCCTTATGGCGCTGGGTCTGCTGGTAGAGTTTAAACAACAAATAGCCGGCATAACTTGCCAATACCGCCACAATCAAGCCGGCCAGCCCTAGCCACAATGTCAAATCCTGCAAGGGTTACTCCTTGTCTAAACCGTCAAAGTCCATGTTTTCGAACTGATCGAGCAGGTCATCATCTGAACGAGGACCACGAGGGGTATCTACTTCGTTCATTTCCGGCTCGTCTTCTTCCATTAGGCCAAGCTGGTTCATCAGCTGTTCGATACGATCAAGCTTCTGGTCAACTTGCTTCTGCAAGCCAGCACCCAGTTTCTCACCGGCTTCGATACGGTCAAGCAGTACCATCAGCTGGGCATCATTTTCCAGCATTTGTAGCTCTTGCTCAGCGCTCATGCGGCGTTGTTGCTTAGTCATCGGCTTTTTCGGCTCAACAACCAAAGGGATAGCCTTCTTACTACCGTGACGCGGATCTTTACGCTGCGCGGCCTTACGAGCATCGTCTGGCGATACCATCGAGTGGCGGCTACCTGACTTCAGGCCCTTACGCTTACGATCTTTCTTACGTTGTAGGCCATCGACATCATTCTGAGTACGGGTCTTAATGGTGACTACCTGATCGGATGATCCGGTAGCACGACTTCTTTTCTTACGGGTCATTACTGGGTTTTCCTCAGCAAAATTACATCATTCCCAACAAACTCGACGTCCAAGCCATCTCTTTGGGCTAAATATTGGAACGTCTCGCGGCTAAAAAAGCTCACATGCGTTGGGTCGTTCTTGTAATGCCATTGCGCAAAGGCATCTGCATCTTTTGCCAGTTTGGTCATCAAGCCCAGCCAACCACCGGATTTTACCATACCAACCAGCTGCCCCCACTCCTTCGCAGGCGTATAAAAGTGTTCTATTGCCTCGGTACAGGTCACAAAGTCATATTGCGTGTCCAGCACCTCTGGCTTATTGGCAAAATACGGATCATAAATTGCCATCTTGTGGCCCGCTTCAGCCAACATCAGCGACAAGGTCGGGCCGGGGCCGCAACCAAAATCCAAACCATCAAGCGAGGTAGCGCCAAGACGCTCCATCAGTGGCTCAGCAAGCCGGGCGAGAAAGCGCCGGTAGCCCAAGTCTTCCGGGTTATTCTCATGCAAATCATAGTGCGCTTTCTCTTCTTCTGACGACAATCTCGACTCGGGATCAGCAAAAATTAATGCGCACTCACCGCAACGGACATACTGCCGACGCCGATCTTCAAAAAACAGCGCAGTGCTTTGGCTATGGCACAGCGGACAAGGGCTCATCTTCGCTCTCCGGTAAAATCTATCGCACAGGGCATTGCCACAGCGCTCAATGAAGCCGGGTATCATAGCAGATTTGATGGAGAAATGTGCACTACTAAGGTAGGAGGGAGGTAAGTGTCTGAAAAGAAAAAGCGACATAGGAATCAGCATTCTAGGGATGGGGTGCACACACGGATGGTGAACTGGTTGCCAGATGGCAACATGCTGATGG
>NZ_JBNNXT010000045.1:0-41122 GCF_052873815.1 Photobacterium sp. DNB23_23_1
TACTGCAATATCTGCTTTGATAACAACGATTTTTCCAGTGCAAATACTTGATCAACGACTTATCCAGATTGGTATTACTCATCGTCATCGGTTTTTTGTCGGAATTTTAAAAAAATACTAGGTATATCCGCTTCCTCAATTCGTAAGCAGTGGTAAGGTTAGGTGAGGTATATAAGCTAAGAACGTAAGCGTTCACCAGTAGGTACTTGATTTAGGGGTTACAAGCTAAATACGTTTGGATAAGGCTGGCGAGCAGTAACAGCCTGTACGATCTCCATCAATGCTGACAAAGTGGACATGCCTCGTTTATTACAAGTTTCAACAAGCGAGTGCATCCGACCTCTGAACTTCTCACCGGCATCAGATGTAGTACCAAAGCTAATCTTGCGTTGGATGACACAACCACGTATTCGTCGCTCAGCTTCATTGTTGGTTAGTGGTATAGAAGCGCTGGTCAGGAACAACCATAGACTTTGCCGATGGGCTTGTAGCTTTTCACAGCGACCTTTATATCTCTGAACAACCAGGCCACTGCCTTTTTGAAGCCAGTGATCAAACGACTTTCGAAGTCGGTTCATGCGGTGGAGATAGCAACTGTACTCGATGGCTCTATTTTCAAACCGATGACGTGTTCTAAAAACCATATTGGCGATAAGTGCAAGGCGTTGCCCAACAAAGGCCGTATAACCAGCACCACTGTAGTCGGCTATTTGTTGCACGTTTCTTTTTACATGTGACCAGCATAGTTGGTGTTTTTGGGGCTCCAGCCAATTATAGCTCGGGCATTGGTCGGTCACTGCTAGGCCAGTGTAGTTATCACCTAGCATAGTTTTGGCTGAGTGCGCAGAGCGAGAAAACAAGATCTTTTCGTAAACCAAGTTTTCACTGGTTACCAACCAACACCAACGTAAGCTATCTTCACCATTGCGAGGATGAGATGTCTCGTCAACATGAACCAGTGGTGCTTTTTGTATGCTATCTCGAATGGCCTGGTGCAGCGGGGTCAACATTGAGGCAACTTTGGTCTGCGCTTCGCTGATAGCGCCAACAGAAAATGTTGTTCCTAATTGTTCTTTTAACAGTGAGCGAATTTTACGGATACTTAAATGAAATTGCCCTGCCAATACAGCAATATAGCTGAGTAGGTTAGGACCCATAATACCTTGAGGGATATTGTCAGGTTTCTTCGCTCTCACAACCCTATTGCAATGCTGGCACTGTCCCGAAAATAGCCGATACTCCGTAATATCAACGATTGGCTTTGGTATCTCGTGTACTTGATGCCGGTAAAATGGGGTGTTGTGAACAGAGATAGCCGACTTGCCACAGCACGGACAAGTTGAGTCCGGTAAGCAATCAACGGTAACGTCGCTTTCCTTTAGCTTCGAGAGTTGTCGTTGACGCCCTGTGTGACCCTGTTTAGCTCCTCTCGGATTGCGGCCACCAGAGCTTTGAGCTTTTTCCGTTCAGCCCGCTCTTTAGGGCCATCAGAAGAAGGTGGTTTAGAAGAATTAGAACAGCTGGCCTTCAGCTTATCTTCGTAGTGCCGAAGTTGTTCCCACAACTCTTCGATAAGTGCGTTAGCTTCATTGATATTAGAAGCGACAGGCGGCGCATCTGCAAATTTGGATTCTTTCTTTTTCATACAGCCAGCATGAAGGCTGAAAAGGATCACTCAAGAAGGAAAAGCGGATCAAGTGCGATGGATCACAAATGATTTTTCAATGGGGGTCTGGTGAACGGTTACCTAAGAACTATGTTACTAATTGCGAATTTTTCTGTAGTTCTGAATGGTTACGTTCGGTGTTGTGTTTAACTGGGGTGTTAATCTTTTGTGATTATGGTGACTTTTTTCTGATGTGATGTGCATTCCATTTGCGTCAGCCTTACATGAAATAGACATAAAAATGACTTTCTCCTGAAAAAAACAGTCAGGATTATGACATATTAATTTTCGTTTTTTTCAAGTTTAAACCTACTGGTTATCTGTATGTGTGATTATTGTAGTGGGCGCCTTGTACAAGTGCGCCGTAACTGGATTCAAAAGTTAAAATTTAAATCAATATGGAAGTGTGTTGACTGTGGTAAAGAGAAAAGGCTATGAAGGATAAGCAGTTAGTGCGAGACCTTGTAAAGACGAGGTCAGTAAATTTACTTAATAAAACAAGAAGTAAGCACTTGGATAAAAAGGCATTGAAATGCATTTTTCATGCTAAAAGATAAGCTTGTACAACAAAAATTTTGAATTACATAGATGCTGTATCATTGAATATTAGTATTGCGTTGCTGGTATAGACGTCAACTGTCATTTTTATTCATTTAAGACAAGTCTTCGATTGTCACATTTTTCATTAATCATAAGGATTATAATTTCTGCTGCTTTCTATACAGAAGAAAGCCGGAAAAATAACAATGAAAATAATGTGAACGGAGGATGAATGACGAGAGGAAAGTATCTACGTTGGAAGGATGAAAGTGGCAATGAGTTTAGGCCCGTATCGCTAACAGGCACTGAATTGCTTAATGATCGAACTCTAAATAAAAGTACTGCATTCACTTATGAAGAAAGAGCTGCTTTTCAGTTAGATGGTTTGCTACCACCACGTGTCCAGACTTTTGAAGATCAATTGAATAGGGTGTACGACGGCTTTAAAAATGCTTCAACCGATATCGAAAAATACCTTTTCTTGCGTGCCCTTCAAGATAGGAACGAAACCCTTTTTTATGCGCTGCTTTCCAAGCACGTAGAAGAGATGACACCGATTATTTATACCCCGACAGTCGGTAAGGCCTGCCAGGAGTTTAGTCACCGCTACCAAAAAGCTCGTGGTCTTTATATCACTGAAGACAACGTTGAAAGTATGGATGAGCTTGCCCGTCATTTCACTGGCAAAGATATAAAAATAATCGTGGTAACGGATAGCCAAGGCATCTTGGGGCTTGGCGACCAGGGGGTCGGAGGTATGGGCATCCCCATTGGGAAACTGTCTTTATATACCTTGGGGGCTGGTATTCATCCTGCTCATTGCTTACCTATAACACTGGATATTGGAACAGATAATCAAGATTTACTTGATGACCCTATGTACTTAGGGGTTCCTCGTCGACGTCTGAGAGGTGAGGAATATAAAGCCTTCATTAAGAAGTTTGTGCATCAGGTTAAGCGTAATTTCCCCAAAGCGGTTCTTCAATGGGAAGACTTCAGTAAATCCAATGCCTTCGACAACCTCTCGGACTACGAGGAGTACTTACCGTCGTTTAATGATGATATCCAGGGGACGGGGTCGGTGGTATTAGCCGGAATTCTGGGGGCGGTCAAAATTAAAGGTGAGACATTAGCAGACCAGAGTTATGTGGTTTATGGGGCGGGGGCTGGCGGTGTCGGCGTCGCTGATCAGATTTTTGCTGGTCTGCTCAAGGAAGGTTGCTCTCATGCGGTGGCTCGAGAAAAAATCTTTATCATGGACTCGCAAGGATTGGTGTTTGATGATCGTGATGGACTGGATGAATACAAGAAGCGCTACGCTAAACCAAGAGCGATGTCTCTAGACTGGAATGTCGCTGAGGCTGGCAAGGTATCATTAACCGAGTTAATTGATAACTACCCAGTAACGGTACTATTGGGTACCAGTGGTATTGGTGGCGCCTTCAAAGAAGGCCACATCCAGAAAATGATGGAGTATAGCCAGCGGCCGATGATCTTTCCGTTGTCTAATCCTACCGCGAATTGTGAAGCCTTACCTGAAGATATATACCGTTGGAGTGATGGCAAGGCTATCGTGGCAACAGGAAGCCCATTTGGTGATGTGAGTTACAATGGTCAAGACTTCCGGATAGGACAGGGGAATAATGTCTTTATTTTCCCTGGGGTAGGGCTGGCCGCAATTGTGTCTCGCACTCAAAAGGTGACGCTGGATATGTTCACTACGGCTTCTTATGCGCTGGCAGAAATGGTCGAGGATGACGATTTGGCCTCCGGTTGTGTATACCCGCGCATCAGCAATTTGAAGCAGGTATCTTTGCATGTCGCCACCCGAATTCTGACCGATATGCAGGCGAAAGACCCAAAATGTGACTTAGCAGGCAAAGATATTATTCAAGAGTTGGCTGAGCACACTTGGGAACCTATCTACCTACCATACCGTCGGGTATAAAATGACGTGATAAATATAGCCCGGCGAATGCCGGGCTTTTTACATTTCATGCCAAAGATTTAGCATTTTGGGCCACTTTCCCAGAAGCCGATCTGTCTCTTAACTGTTTGCTCAGCATCAGGGGTAAGATGTTGTTAAAGCTTGGTTAATTAACACATTCCAAGTCCAGTGGTAAGCAAGGAGGTTCGTTATGCATATGTCGTGCTTTCTATCAAAGTTAAAGCAGCTCATCGTGTTCTCATTTGTCGCTGTATCGGGTATTGGTCTGTGGCTGATGATGATGTATTACATCTTCAGATTAGCCGGCTAACATTGATAAAGTCATCGTTAGACTTGTTGGCGGTGTCGCTGGGCCCAAACACCGATGACAATGAATAAAGTCGAGATAACCGTAATAAGCCAGTGGTTAGCCAGCTGGCTTAGTTGCGTTGACAATAATGGAGCGGTACTGACAATAAAAAATCCGTAACCAAATGCATTAACCAATATAAAAATGATCGTTCTGACGATGAAGTTGGTGCCGACTAATTGTTTGCGCATAAACCGATTGATGTCAGCTGCAAACATTACAAGTAAGCAAGTGATCACTGCAGTGGCGATATCATCAATCCAAGGTCGGATCAAATTACCGATATCTGCAATCAGTGAAGCCATAAATTCCATAAGATTTAACCCAGAATACCGGACAACTCGCGAATACAGCTGTTGAGCGGTTTTACGTTATTGATCGTAAATAGGAAAGACGACCACTATTGCGTGAGGGTTAAATGAAAAAGAGTCATCTGCCGCAGAAAATGTGCGTAGCCTGTGGGCGCCCGTTTCATTGGCGCAAAAAATGGCGGCTATGTTGGGATAGTGTTCGTTACTGTTCTAAGCGCTGTCGGCGACACAAACTCGTCAAGTAAAGGTATACTACCCTCAGAACCCTTTTTCATTTTAGTTTTATGATAGAAATTTCTAATGCAGTCCAGTTGGGTGACTGGGAAGTTGAGCTGACACCAATACGTGCCCAGGGGGCTGGTGGACAAAACGTCAACAAAGTCTCATCGGCCATTCACCTTCGTTTCGATATTTCACGCTCGTCATTGCCTGCTTTTTATAAAGAAAGGTTGCTAGCATTATCCGATAGCCGGATCTCGAAAGAGGGGGTTATCGTCATCAAAGCCCAGCAATATCGCACTCAAGAGCTGAACCGTGAAGATGCGCTGGAAAGGCTGGTCGCTTTGATCAAAGCGGCGGTTGTGCAGCAAAAAGCCCGTCGCGCAACGAGACCGACTCGCAATTCACAGAAAAGGCGAGTAGATAAAAAAACACAGCGAGGCCAGAAAAAAGTGATGAGAGGCAAAGTGAAGTTTTGACTTGTATTGCAAAATCAATGTTTAACACTAATGTTGTAATTTAATTAGCGTTACATTTGGAAGCCTAAACTGTTCTAGGGAGATAGGGATGTCTGATAATAAGACCCAAAAGTTGTTGCAGCTGTTTTACCGCGAATCGGAACGAGTCAGGCTACTGGATCTGGATCGATTACCGACGCCTGATAGCTCGCAGCAAGATGAGCTGCAAACGTGGTTATCAGGCAAGCGCGATTTTTCTCTGACAGAGTTAACCCAACAACATTGGATCAAAACCTGTTCTGCAGGGTATGTTACTGAGCTATTACTCCACCCGAATGGTAGCCTGGAAGAGTTTACGTTGTTCAGAAGGCAGAAAACCCGTGGTGAGTGGCGGTTGGTTAGCGGCATGCTCGAACTGACTATTTATAAGGACGAAAATCGCTACGCTTGCACTGTGGTCGCCAGTCAAGGAAGCAGTATTCACTCAGCCATTGAATATAAAAACGGCCAGCTACATTCCTACCTGAAATTGGCCCAAACACGTCCCCAGTGGAATTAGGGTGTATTGGATGCTGGCACGACCAGCCTCATATGAGTCAATTATTATGCAATTTTAATGGAAAATTATCAGTGAAACTGTTATCAGTGGATATGGTATTAATTGATGAAGACGAGTCTGAGCAAAGATGACAGGGACGAATAAATTGAATAAAGTTGCGATTGTTGGTGGCACCCATGGTAATGAATTCAGTGGTATTTATTTATTGCGCAAATGGCGTGACACACCACAGGTGATTGAACGTGAGAGCTTTTCTGTAGAAACCGTTTTTGCGAACCCAAAAGCGTTTGAAGAAAATAAACGTTACCTCGATTGTGATATGAACCGCCAGTTTGCAACTGACGACCTTAACAATCTTGATCTGGCAAATTATGAGCAAAGCCGTGCGAAGGCTATTAACGCGCAGCTAGGGCCAAAGGGCGCAGCAAAAACCGACTTTATTATCGATTTGCATAATACGACCAGCAATATGGGGCCATCTCTTATCTTACTTCAGACTGATGCTTTTAATCGACAGTTGGGAGCGTATGTCACTGTAAAGATGCCAAGTGCTGTTGTGGTATTGGAAGATCATATCCCGGTCCATGAGCACAGCTTTTTAAGCTCTATTTCTGAAAAGGGCGTGATTGTAGAAATTGGCCCGCAACCACAGTCTGTTATTCGCCAAGATGTTTTAGACTGGATGGAAGAAATGACAGGCCATATTTTGGACTTTGTCGATTTGCATAATCGTGATGCCTTACCGGAGCTTCCGGCCAGCTATGAAGCATACAAGTACCATGAAACGTTGAAGCTGCCTGAAAATGAGAATGGTGAGCGTATGGGCATGGTTCATCACAGTGTGCAAGATGCCGATTTTAAGGTGCTTCGTCATGGTGACCCTATCTTCACCTTGTTTAACGGGCAAGAAATTTGCTGGGAAGGGGATTACGAGGCGTACCCGCACTTTATCAATGAAGCGGCTTACTATGATAACAACCTCGCGATGTCGTTGGCTAAGCGCGTTATTGTTGGCGTGAAGTAGTTGCTGATGCCTTCCCCTTGGGAGTTTGAGACTTCTTGGATATACAGTAAGCAGTAGGGCGTCATATCTACTGCTTATTAGTTATGATAAATGCTGAAATATAAAGGTATGAGAGTCATTGTGTATTGCTGATCATCTACCTTTCCATTGAAATCGATTACATTTTGTTCATTCCAAAGCTTGTTACATTTCCTTACATAAGACCAATTAAAAACCTTGATATTATCTGATGGCTAAGTATGTTTACTATCAATAATTTTGATTATAAAAAGTCAGTTAGGTGCTGAGTTAATAGTTTTAACTCACTAAAAGAATAATGAACATAACAGATGAGCAATATGTTTACGCGGTCGGACTCAAGAATATTTCTTGCCCATTTCCCTGTGCCATTTATGATGAAAAGGGAAATTATGCTGCAATTAATAAACCTTATGAAGATATTCTAGGCTTGAAAAGTGAGCTTGCTATTGGGGCGAAAAATTCAGAGATCCAATGTAACTTTAGCGATTTCGCTGCGGTGATCGATGTTCAAAACAAGCATGTGCTAGAGAGTAAAGATTATATTTTTTCATTAAATATAATAAGGTTGGAGTCAGGCTGTAAAGCGTATTACGTTTCTAAACGTCCAATAATAAATGCTGATGGCAAAGTAGTCGGTATTGATGTCAGTATGTATAATACTGGCTTCATTTTTACATTGTCTTCTGCGTTTAATGATCCAACAACGTATTATAATCAAGGTCACGAAGTTGACTTTAAAGCGTCTAGATTATGTGAGAGCTTTACACCATTACAGGAAACGTATGCATATTTTATTATGTGTGGATTTTCTAACGACTTTATCAGCACGGTTCTTGGTAAATCAATTAAAACAGTTGAGAATAACATGGCGAGGCTGATTGATAAGGCACAGCTGCGTTACAGTATGAAGATAAACAGTAGAAAAACACTCCGTTATTATTTACTGCAAAATAGAATAACTAATTTGTCACCTGCTGGGTTAATGGCAAATACGATTAAAACCTTAACTAAAGTACCCAGTAATTGTACATTCAACGATACGTACCCATCTGAGTTTGATTTAATATTCAATGACTTTGGTAAGGATATCTAAGTGCTGAGATAGCCCAAAGGTGCACGCCCCAGTGAACAACATCGTAACTCAAGAGAGGTTGTTTGCTGGGGTTTTGCGTCATGGCCAACTTTACGATTAACGATTAACGATTAACGATTAACGATTAGTCGTGAGGAGAAAGAGATGAGTTGGCTTGTTTGAAGGGCTTATTTGGTTTTATTAAAGGAACGGGGCTCGTTGATAAGTTGCCGGTAGCGGAAGAACTGAATGATCCATCGGGTCACCTGAAGGTGATCTGTCGGCTGAACCAACGAATCTAATGCGCTTTGATATGTCGCGGTGGGATAACAGCTCTTTTTGAGTTTCATTAAATCGTAAAGGTATTCAGGGGTGAATTCTGGGTGGCCCTGGATACTCAGAAAATGATCGCCGACTAATAGGATGCTGTTTGGGCAAAAATCACTGCCAGCAAGGGTGATACAGTCTGCAGGGGAGCGAAGGACTTGATCTTGATGGCTTACCAGCAGTGATAAGGTGTCAGGTGGTTCGGTTATCCAAGGGCAGCGTTGTGCTGCTTTTAAATCAATGGATATTTGTTTCGCTCCAATTCCCCAGCCTCGCTCTGAACATACTACTTCCCCGGCTAACGCCTGCGCGATCATCTGATGGCCAAAACAAATACCGACCAGTGGGACTTGCTGAAAGTAGAGCTGGTGAATGAACCCCTGGAAAACATTTATCCACCGGCTTTGTTCATAAACACTGTATCGGCTGCCACTGGTGAGATAACCGTCGCACTCATTCAAGGATTGTGGGTATTGACCGTCAATGACTCGGTAAAATTCAAGTGTGATATTTGGGTCGACAGCGGCAAATAGATTGGAAAACATCGCGGGATAGTTTCCATGTTTGCCCTGCAGCTCAGGCCTAACATCATCACACAGTAATACACCTAATTTCATGTGCCATCCTATAGATCGAGCGTGCCGTTAAGTGAATGGTAAAACACGTTTTCGTATTGTTCTTGGGAAAGATGGATAGGGTTTCCACTGGCTGCTGCGTCCTGTACAGATTGCGCCGCAATGGCTTTTTGATCCTGAATATTGACGCCTAGCTCAGCCATGGTATGAGGGATGTGAAGTTGCTTGCGTAGAGCCAGTATCCATTCAAGCACACCGTCAAAACCTTCATTTTCCAGCTCGAGATAATGGGAAAGCCTTAACATCTTTTCATGAAGATAATGCCGGTTTGCACACAGCACATAGGGCATTAAGACGGCGTTTAATAGGCCGTGATGTAAGTTGTAGCGTCCCCCGAGGGTATGAGCCAAAGCGTGCATCGCTCCAAGCCCCTTCTGAAAGGCTGTTGCTCCCATGGTTGAGGCTATTAACATCTGAGTTCTGGCTTGCAGGTTGTTCCCATCAATATGAGCAATAGGTAGATAGAGTTTTATTAGGCGCATTCCCTCGATGGCAATCGCTTCGGCCATGGGGTGATAGCTGGGGGAGCAGTAGGCTTCAAGGTTGTGCGATAACGCATCCATCCCTGTGGCAGCCGTGAGATGTGGAGGAAGGTCAACGCTTAGCACCGGGTCAAGGATCACCTGTACGGGGAGCATTTTCGGATGAAAGATTATGCGTTTGGACTGACTTTGAGTATCGGTAATGACTGATGCCCTACCGACTTCAGATCCTGTCCCAGCGGTGGTCGGCAATGCAATGACTGGGGCGATAAGGTTAGCGTCAGCTTTGGTCCAGTTCTCGTTAATATCTTCAAACTGCCATAAGGGTTGTTGCTGTTTTGCAACCAAAGCGATGGCCTTGCCTATGTCAATGGATGATCCCCCGCCAAGGGTAACGACACCGTCATGATTTCCTTTTAAAAAGTACTCAATGCCATATTCCACCTGCTCGCCTGTCGGATTACCTGAAAAGTCACTAAAAATAGAGCTCGGTAAGTCAGCGGATTGGCAAGATAAGACAAGATTTCGGGTAGTTTGGTTATCGGTTAGTGCGGGATCGACAACAAAGAGAGGGCGCTGGATAGATCGCGTCTTGCACACTGAGGCGAGCTGCGAGCTGGCATGTTCGCCAACGAGAATTTCTGTAGGGTAGTGCCAGTGCAGCAGAGTCATAGGTTAGTCCGGTATGTTAGGTGGCATGACTATTCGGTCGGATGCTTAAGGTGGAATGACTTAGGTCGAGTTAACGTTTCGAATCCGAGTGTTGATAAAGCGTAGCCTTTTCCTGAGTGTTTGACCCCAGTCCAAGCCAGAGCGGGATCCAGGTAATCGCAGCGGTTGGCGAAAAAGGTTCCGGTTTCGACTTGCTCGCCAATACTGATCGCCCGGTTTATATTAGATGTAAAAATGCAGGCGGTTAAACCGTATTCGCTGTCATTCATTAAATCGACAGCCTCATGATCTGAATATACTTTTTGAATGGGTAATACCGGACCAAATGTTTCTTCTGTCATGATCCGCATTTGATGATTCACATTCGTTAACAACTGAGGAGCGAGATAAGGGGTGCCGGGTTTACTGTTTGGAAAACAGACTTCAGAAATATGAGTCTGAGCACCTTGGTGTTTGGCTTCTGTAATTTGTTGACGGACATGGTCGGCCGCTGATACCGATATCAAAGGACCTAACGTTGTGTCTTCATCGAGCGGAAACCCCAATTGGTATTGATTGACGCGTTGAATTGCCTTTTCGACAAATTCATCATGTACCCGATAATCGACGTAAATCCGCTCAATGGCACAACATGATTGCCCCGCATTATAGAGCGCACCGTCTACAATAGCGTCAACTGTGAGGTTTATGTCGGCATCATTGCAGACATAAGCGGGATCATTACCGCCTAGCTCAAGGCCAAGTCCGTGAAAATGACCAGCTGCAGCGATCTCGACGTTTGCTCCGCCAGTAACGGAGCCAGTAAATACCACATGCTGAATTTGCTCACTGCTAACGGTATCTTCGGTTGCGTCATGGCTTAAGAACAAATGCTGGAATATACCTTCAGGCAGTTGAGCTTCATCAAAAGCTTGTTGGAATCGTTGCGCACAAAGAGGCGTGTGGGAAGACGGCTTTAAGATCACACTATTACCTGCTAGCAGGGCCGGTATGATTGAGTTAATAGCGGTGAGATAGGGATAGTTCCAAGGCGAGATCACCAAGACCGTACCCAATGGTTCTCTGGAGATATAACGAGTAAAGCCTTTTTTTTCAGGAAGTTTGATGGTGGCAAGCGCCTGCTCACTATGCTTTATCATGTACCTAGCCCGCTCTTCGACACCTCTTAATTCACTACTGCTATGCCGTATCGGTCGACCCATCATCCAGCTCAACTCGCTGGCAATCATATCTCGGTGACTCAGCAGCGCATCAATAGCCCGACTGCAGTAGTCTTGTCGTTGGGCTAAAGGCACTTGTTTCCATATTTGTTGAGCGACATTCGCTTTATCCAGTGTTTGTTGGATAACTTCGGGAGTCGCCATCGTCACAGTCGCGACAACACTGCCATCGGCTGGAGATATTGTATTTTGGATAACCCCTTCTTGTTGCCTATTGGGTTTGGCTGAATGATTCAAGCGCCTTTCCTTGTGTTAAATAATCTCGAAGTAACGGTTGAGCTCCCAGTCAGTTACATGCTTTCTAAACTCCCTGTCCTCCCATTCTCGCGAAGCGGCAAAATGGTCGACAAATGCCTGGCCAAAGAGTGAAACGGCAGCTTCAGACTGCTTGAATTGCTGGGTGGCATCCCAGAGCGTTCGGGGCAAAGCGAGAGTGTCACTGTGAGTTTGTTGGTAAGCATTCCCTAGCACTGGGTCCGATGGCTCCCAGCCTTGTTCTACACCAATCAGACCAGAACCCAAGGCAGCAGCAAGTGCTAAGAAGGGGTTGGCATCCGCCGCACCGATACGGTATTCAATGCGTTGTGATTTTTGAGAGCCAGTGATCACCCGCAGTGACGTCGTGCGGTTTTCGATCCCCCAAGTGGCATCGGTTGGGGCCCAAAACCCGGGGATCATTCGGCTGTAGCTGTTAACGGATGGTGCGACCATACAAAGCAGTTCTGGCATCAGGCGTTGTTGACCGGCGAGAAAATGACGTTGTAGGGCACTCATTGAATGGGCTTGATCGGCACCAAAGAATACATTCTTGCCGTCTTGATCTAGTAGGGAAAGATGAATGTGGCCACTCTGACCAGGGTAGTCATTACTCCATTTAGCCATGAAGGTCGCCATGAGATCATTCTTCTGGGCCAGTACTTTCATGTAGGTCTTAAACAGTGCCGCCTTGTCGGCCGCATGACAAGCGTAGTCGACGGCAATAGCCGCTTCAATCACCCCAGGACCTGTCTCTGAATGGATCCCTTCAATGGGAAAGTCCATGGTCTCGGCCATCGCAAGGATAGACTGATAGAGTTCGGAGTAGGTTGAGTTTCGTATCATCGAATAGCCAAACCAATCGGGGGTTATAGGCTTCAGATTACGAAAACCTTTTTCGCGAACAGAGTGGGGGGTTTCACGAAAGAGGAAGAACTCATACTCGAAAGCAGCCTTGGGGAGAAGTCCCATGGATTTGGCTTTATCCAATACTCTTCGTAGTGTTGCCCTTGGGCATACCGACTCGGCTTCTCCGGCAAACTCAGCCATAAACAGCAGCATGCCGTCTTCACCCAGTACATCGCGGCAACTTGAAGGGATAATACGTACTGGCGCGTCGGGATAGCCAGTGTGCCAGCCTGTGTATTGGGCATTGTCATAGAGCTGATCTTTGACATCCCATCCTAAGACAACGTCACAAAAGGCAAAACCAGTATCGAGGGAAGAAAAGAATTTCTCCTTCGACATGTACTTGCCGCGCATCACGCCATCGTTATCGAACAGCCCAACCTTGACGTGACTGAGCTTGCGTTCCTCGATGATCTGCTTGGCATCGTTAACCGTTTTGACCTCTCTTGGCACCATAAGCGGGTATCCCTTCTGTTGGCTAAGCGGTGTTAAATTGATTAGGCAAAGATGACTGTAATTAGGATTATTTTATTATTGTTATAAACCTAGGAAGAGGTCGGGCATTCGTCAACTTTATCAATAGGGTGAAAAAGTCTTAGACATACCCAAATAACCTCGAAATAGACTCCTGTTTCATTCGGTCATTTTCCTTGAACTGAACACCTTGATGAAGCTCTGAATTTCCCAATTGAAGTCACTTGGGTATGAGACGTTGGTATTAAGTCAGTAACTGTGTTCCAATATTGGTGAAATATATTAATAACATGTAAACAAAAGGAAGTTATTGATGTCACTTGTTATTCCTATGGTGATATTCATACAGCAGAGAATGGCCGAAGTGGGTAATGCTGATAACGCAAAAGCCATGCAAGCGTATATGAAAACCGAACAGGATTTTTATGGTGTAAAGGCACCAGAACGAAAGGCGATATTCAAGCAAGCTCGTGAGCATACTCAGATCACTTCTTTCATTGAGTACAAACGATTGGTGCTATGGTTGTGGTCGGGGGAAAACCGTGAAGAGCAATACCTTGCGATGGATGCCGCCGAATACTACACCTCGTTTCGTACCCTAGAGGCGTTTCCTGTTTACGAAGAAATGCTAACTGAAGCGAGCCATTGGGACACGGTGGACAAAATATCCTCGAACCTTATTGGTCCTTTAGTGAAAGAACACCGAGAGCTTGAAGATGTCGTTCGAGGTTGGCGTCAGTCAGACAATATGTGGCTGCGTCGCGCTTCATTGCTTATTCACCTCAAACACAAGAAAGAGACAAATCTCTCGCTGCTTGAAGAAACAATTCTAATGCTAGCTGGTGAACAAGAGTTTTTTATTCGAAAAGCGATTGGTTGGGTGCTGAGAGAATACGCTAAGACAGATGCGGAGTATGTGAAGTCTTTTGTTCAGCGCTATCAAGAACAATTATCTCCCTTGAGCCAAAAAGAAGCGCTAAAGAATCTATAAACACTCGATTCGCTATCAAATTGATAGTCATAACTTCTTTTTACTACGTTGTGTGCAGTTGTTAATATAGCGCTGTTCCGTAATTAAAAGAATTACATTCTATCAGGTCCCAATAACATAAGAAGGCATTTACTGTGATTGAACGTCAAGAAACTGGACAGCGTATGAGTCGTATCGTTAAGCATAATGGTACGGTTTACCTGTGTGGCCAAGTGTGTGCAGATGCGACACAAGGTATCACTGAACAAACTCAAACCATGTTGGATAAAGTAGAGGCGTTACTGGAACAAGCTGGCAGTGATAAAGAGCACATGCTTTCTGCGACAATTTACATCAAAGACATGAAAGATTTCGCTGAAATGAACGCGGTATGGGATAACTGGGTGCCAGCCGGTCATGCTCCAGCCCGTGCATGTGTTGAAGCAAGCATGGCACGTGACGTGTTACTAGTCGAAATCTCCGTTGTCGCTGCAGTTAAAGAATAATCGCTATTAACGAATTATCATCTTATTGCTTAAGTAAAAGACTAATTGGGTCGATAATAATAGCTAAGGGTTAGTTGTGTGTGGGCTCTAGGTGTTTATCAAGGAGGATGTGGTAATGAAAAAGCGGAATTCGGTATGGCAGGCTTGTTGTAAATGCATTTCCCGTTCTCAGTTTATTGTGTTTACTTTGTTCTTGCTATTGGCGATGCCAGCGTCATTGCCTGTCATGGCAAAAGAGATATCGGTAAAATCTCAGCCAAAATTGAGCCTTGAAGGGACATTCAATACTCAGCGTGTTTGCTTCTATCAAGGGCAGTCATACTCGTTGGGGGCAGTGATCGCCATTGAAGGCGTGCTGATTGAATGTCAGCCGGAAAAACACTTTGAAACCAATGGTGCCCTGAAGTGGACCAAGATTGAAAAGAAGTCGTAATTAAGGCTCAATTGCCACCAACCATGCACCCATAAAAATGTACTCTTAAAGAAAATGCAGCCATATCCCAAAGGACAGGCTGCATTATCGTAACAGGGGGAACTGTTACTTGAATATCAAATGTCTGGATTAGCGAATAAGGCGACCTGAATCAGGGCCAAGTTTGCCAGTACCGCCTTCATGATGAGCCGTTTTTGCCCCCATTTCTTGCATCAAAAATTCTTTCAATGCTGCAGACTCGCGTTCGTTAGTTGGTTTCCAGTTAGAGATCACTCGTGCTTTATTGCTGTTCATCGAATATTTCCTTTTCTATCCATGATATGGATTCAATATCATGTGCTTAGTGATTCATAATGCTGCTGCATTTTCATACAAAGCGAGATCAATTTCCACTATTAATTCGCTTTGCGAATGCACTTAGTTTGATACTCATTAATAACAGAACATCGCTTGCAAGCATATCTGACCAGTTTAATGGGAATATATGCAAGTGAAAAGAGTAACTATGTCCCTATTGAGTGCTTTGTTAAATATAGCTGAAAAATGGTACAAAAAAAGCCGATACCATGAAGGAATCGGCTTTTCTAAATCATAAGAAAAATGTTGTAAAATTACATATTTTTCAGTTTACTAAGCGGTTTAGCGCATTAGTGAGCGTGTTTTAAGCTCGAAAATCAGTTTTTCTGCACTGCACTCGAATTGGATACGTGCAGTTAGTTCAGTGCTGTCATCTTTAAGCGGGCTAACTTCATGCTTGAAGTTAGCATTAACTTCTTTAGCGAGCGCAAGGTAGTTAGCAAGTTCTGCTTCTAGTGCAGCTTTGTTACCACCAAAGATTTTGACATCAGCAACATCATCATTTTCTTTAATGATGAAACCCATCTCAGCAGATACACCGCATGCTTCGCAGGTTTGGTACTCTTGGCTTTCGTTTGTCATGGCGTTTACTCTATCTCCATTTATATTATACCCAAGTCACTTCAAGGTGTTTGCTTGCCCTTCGGTAGCTCTGAATCCTACAACTTAAAGTCACTTGTGTTTATGCGGACATCATAAAACTTTGTGACGAAGATCGCCACGGAGTAATGTTATTTTTCATAATACAAATGACGATGTGTAATAGGACACTGCCCTCACCCTGTGAGGAGGGCAAGAAATATATGATTTAATTCTGTTAGCTAAGGTTTGGATAAATATGATGAATTTGGGTCAATGTCTGCTGAAAAGGGTACTGTTCCATTTTCCCAAAACCTGATAGCTGGCGAGCTTTAATGACGTTGTGAAGCGGGCTTGTCATACCGCATAGGAAACGGGTGAGAGCGGCTGCTGAAGGGGCTGCTGGGCAAGCGGAAATAAATGGATCGCACCATGCTTTAAGCATGTTTTCCGATACATCAGCCAATTGGTTATCAGATGGCAGCTTGGCAACGCTTCCACGGCAGACCGAGCAATGACCACATTGTTGTGGGGCTTGGTGATCAGCAAAGTAGCTGGCTAATTCGTGGCTTAGGCATTGCTCGTTTTCGAAGAAGGCGAGCATGTTGTCTAACCTTGCAATTTCACTCTGCTCTTTGGCCTTGAACAGCTGATATAAGCGAGCGGCCTCTTCTTTAATATCGAAGTTTGGATTGGTAACACGGTACACATCGGTCATCTGTTTGCTTTCTAAAGCAACCCAGCCTTTTTCACTGAAGTAGTCGATGGCTGCGACAACACGTTTACGCTCTGTCTGGGCAGTCTGCCATAAGGCATCGAAATCAACCGTATGCCAGGTACGCGCTTTTGGCGAGCAGGCAAAGATGTGGCTAACGAAGCTTTGTCGTTCACCTTGGAACTGATTGATAATAAACTGCTGATCAGTAAGCAGTTTAAAGCGGTAATCGGCAAAGTAGGTGTACTGAGGCTCGATGATTTGGGCCATTTCCAGATATACCAGCAAGGTTTTCAGTGGCAACATCCGGATATTACTTTCTTTGGAGAGCCGCAGTTGCACCACTTCCCACTGTGGTACATTTTGTTTGATGAGCCTAAGTACCGTTTCAATCGCAGATTGATCGGGGGTATCGCCATACACAAAATTCTCCAGCACATTGAGCCCTGACTTGTTGCCAAGCAGTATGCAGTCTGAATGCTGGCCATCACGTCCGGCTCGACCGATTTCCTGACTGTAGTTTTCTATTGATTTGGGAAGATCAAAGTGAATAACTCGGCGGATGTCTGCTTTGTCGATCCCCATCCCGAAGGCAATGGTGGCAATCGTACATTGGTGTTTGCCCGCCATGAAATCACTTTGAATTTGTTGGCGACGATCGCTGTCCATCCCTGCATGATATGCCTGTGCCATGATCCCTTGTTGTTGCAGCGCCGCTGCAAGCTCTTCTGCTGTTTTTTGCAACGTCACATAAACAATGCTCGGCAGTGACGGATCGCTAGCCAGTGTATTGTATAAAGCAGCTTGTTTGTCGGACTCTGACGTCGGGGTGATAGTCAAATCGAGGTTAGGGCGATAGAAGCCAGTGATCACGATATTGTTATCTTCAATCCCGAACTTGTGTCCCATATCGCTGATAACCGCTGGGGTTGCCGTCGCTGTCAGCAAGAGCACCTGAGGGATATTCAACAACTGGCGATACTGAGGAAGTTTGAGGTAATCTGGGCGGAAATTATGGCCCCATTCGGAAATACAGTGGGCTTCATCGACCACTAATAATGAAATTGGTACTTGGGAGATAAACTGACGAAAACGTTCGTTGTTCAGCCTTTCGACTGAAATCATCAGAATCTTAATGGTCCCCGACCGTACCCCTTGCATGACTTGCTGTGTCTCTTCCCAGCTTTGGCTTGAATCAATGGAAGCCGCTTGAATGCCCTTACTGTGCAAGAAGTTAATTTGGTCTTTCATCAACGCCAGTAATGGCGAGATGACCAGTGTCAGGTTGGGAAGCTGCAAAGCAGGTAACTGATAGCACAGTGACTTGCCCGAGCCAGTAGGGAAGATAGCGGCAGCTGAATGGCCTTCAATGACTTTACTGATCACTTCATCCTGGCCGGGGCGGAGGTTATCGAAGCCAAAATACTGTTTAAGGTTGTTGAGATACATGGGCAGTTTATGTTGATGGGACCATACACCGATCATACCTAAGTATGGAGTGATTGCCCATTCGGTTAGCTTGATAGCTTAGGGGCGAAGGAAACACAAGGATGGGGGTTGAGTCAGCAATGCCTCAATCTAAGTGAGCATGAATGGTTTGTAATGATTTCAGTTACATTAATTGCAAATAAAATCAGTGCCTTATGGTGTTAGTGTTAGAATTGCGCTTCAAAATATACCTTGTAGGTTTTATACAGACTTAGGTAAATGCCGAGCAAACAAATTTACTGGCATTGAACGCGGCCATTGAAGCGGCTCGTGCTGGCGAGCAGGGAAGAGGTTTTGCGGTGGTAGCCGATGAAGTACGTTCACTTGCAAGCAAAACACAAATGAGCACTGGTGAAATCCAAACGATGATTGAGCGTCTGCAACATGCTGCGAAGCAAGCGGTAGCGGCAATGGAACGTAGTCGTGAGAGTGGTATTGCCACTGCAGCGAGCCAACAGAGCCAGGTGAGTGAAGATATTAGCCAGAACGTCCAAAAAATAGCGGATAAAAGTCAAGAAGTGGTTGGGAAGGTAAGTGCAACGGAAGAAGCCTTTATACAACTTGCAACGCAATGCCAGACATTGCGGCAGCAAGTTGGTCGTTTCCAAGTTTGATAACCATAGATTGCTAGCGAAGCCCAACAACTGTGGGGCTTTTTGATTAAAGTTCAGGGATGTAGCCATTGTATTGATATGGTTGCATACGGTATTCTGGTTATTAACTGAACGCTGTTTATTAAGGAGAGCCACATGCCGTACGATACTTTGGTCACTGTTGGTGTATTTATCATAGTGGCAATAGTGTTTATTGCTTCGGGTGTTAAAACCGTTCCACAGGGTAGTGAGTGGACCGTAGAACGTTTTGGGCGTTATACCAAAACCCTTCGTCCTGGTTTGAATTTGATTGTGCCTTTTATCGACCAAGTCGGTAACAAGATCAATATGATGGAACGAGTGCTGGATATTCCGGCGCAAGAAGTAATTTCACGAGATAACGCCAATGTTACCATTGATGCGGTGTGTTTTGTGCAGGTCATCGATGCGCCAAAAGCCGCTTATGAAGTGACTGATCTTGAACATGCTATCCGTAATCTAACCCTCACTAATATCCGTACTGTTCTTGGTTCGATGGAGCTCGATGAGATGCTATCACAGCGAGACACCATTAATGGACGGCTACTGACCATTGTTGACCAGGCCACAAACCCTTGGGGTGTTAAAGTCACTCGTATCGAAATAAAAGATGTGCAACCACCGGCTGATCTGACTTCAGCAATGAATGCTCAGATGAAAGCGGAGCGTAATAAGAGAGCAGAGGTTCTAGAAGCTGAAGGGGTAAGACAGGCTGAAATTTTGCGAGCTGAAGGCCACAAGCAATCTGCAATCTTGCGGGCGGAAGGTGATAAGCAAGCCGCTATTCTGCAAGCAGAAGCAAGGGAGCGGGCGGCAGAGGCAGAAGCCAGAGCGACTGCTATGGTGTCCGATGCCATTGCCAACGGGGATCTTCAAGCGGTGAACTACTTCATTGCCCAGGGATATACTGATGCGTTGAAAGCGATAGGCCAAGCGGAGAATGGTAAAGTTATTATGTTACCTCTGGAAGCGACTGGCCTGATGGGTTCAATTGCGGGGATCACTGAGATCCTCAGCCAGTCAGGGAGCAGTAAAGAAGGAGAGAAAGGTAAGCTGGTATGATCACGTTACTTGAGCAAATGAACGCCTGGCACTGGCTAGCGCTAGGGCTGGTATTGTTGCTATTGGAATTATTAGGCACAGCAGGTTACTTGCTATGGCTAGGAGTATCAGCACTGTTGGTTGGAGCGATCATGTTCTTCCTACCATTAGGTTGGGAAATGCAATGGCTGACTTTTGCTGTGTTCTGCTTGTTCACGACTTGGTTGTGGTGGCGCTATCAGCACAAACAAGATAGAGCCGGTGACGAGCAACGCAGTTTGAATCAGCGCTCAGAACAATTGATAGGCCAAACATGCGTACTCGAAAATGATTTCCCGCTTGGGCAAGGGCGTTTGCAACTCGGTGATACGACGTGGACCGCTAAATCAGAGTCCAACATACCTGCAGGCACCTTGGTTGAAGTCATAAGGGTCGAGGGTATCGTTGTCATTATTCAAGAAAAAGTGAGCCAGTAAAATACACTATCTGCTGGCAATTAACGGTGGTGGCGCATAATGGTAAGTTTATGTTTGCTGCTGACGCTATATTGAAGGCGATTCAAAAGTGTTTGTTATTTGCTGGTATTGCCTCTGCTTATGCGGAGGCTTTTTTTTGTTCCTACTATAATACCAACCTAAATAAGTATTTGATCTGTTTTACTGGTTAAAATCGCTGCTATCTATGTTAGAGATTTTGTAATTAGAGCCACTAGTTACTGCAATATCTGTCTTGATAACAACGATTTCTCCAGTGCAAATACTTGATCAACTACATATCGAGATTGGTATAACTTAACTCATTACCTCGTTTACAGATATCTATTGAACAGCCTGGCTTTTGCCAGGCTGTTTTTGATTAGCGCATCAAAGTAAGAAGATTACTATACCTGAACAGGGTTATTGGCTACATTTTCAAAGTAGAACTTATATTCTCGTACACCGTCTATCTGAACACCTTTTTCTCTTAGCTCAAGGTATTGCTGCAGTTTTATCGTTCTGAAATCCAACGCTTTTAGCGCAAGAATTATTCGCAGCTCATCCATTGAACGTGATTTGGCACCAGAACTACAGGCGCTACAGATAACATGCGTTTTTGCCTTGAAGCCGGTCTTATCAAGCCAGTTTAGCTCTTTCGGTTCTTTGCGTTCACCACAGAAGTAACAGCGTTTGTCTTGCTTTATAGCCGCTTGCTCTCTTAATACCTTTGGACTCAGTGGTTTGTTAGATTGGGGAATGCTGCTATTTTTGTTGCCACTGAAAGCCGAGAACTGAACTACGTTAGACATTTGGGTAACTCTCACTAATCAAGGTGTATTCGTTTAGTTTATAGCGCATAACTGAACATTATTGTCGTCCGATTAGGATGACACATATATCAGTAAGCTGCTCATCGCTAATCCTAACCATGTAAGCAAAGGGAATCTACCGTTGATTTTTGCGAAGATAGCTTCTGTTCTGTCTTTGAACGCACAGCTGTTTTTTGATCGCAGTCAATCAAGTGTTAGACAGTTGCTGATTTGGCAACTATCTCGTTCTATATCCTTCTACACTTATCATAGCCACAGAATCTGCTGACAAATCTAAGCAAAAACAGGTGGTGATTTATGAAACTTTTCCCATTGCTACTTGGTTCTATATTGACCATCGCGCTGACCGGCTGTGAACCGTCAGAGCGCGGAAATACCGCAACGTTTACGTTACCTCCGGGGGATGTGTCTCATGGTGAAGAATTGTTCCAGCACTATCAATGCTTAAGCTGTCATATAATGGAAGGCTATGAGCGGCCGGAGGTATTGGATGAGTCCGGTGTCAATGTCGCGCTGGGCGGAAAGGTAACAAGCCTGAAAAAATATCAGGAACTGGTTGTTTCCGTTATCAATCCATCACACCGAATTGCCAAGGGATATGAACCCGAAGAAGTGATGCGTTCGGGTGAGTCCATAATGCCAAGTTATAACGATGTCATGACAGTAACAGACTTGGTTGATCTTATTACCTTCCTTGAAAGTAAGTACGAGCTAGAGCCTTTTGAATATACCCAGTATGAAGGGTTTTATTATTGATTTGATCCGGCCCATGAGGGGGGTGGAAATTAGGCCCATGACGGGTCCTTTTTATTTTTGATCATATTTGTCGAAGGTCACCACAACTAAACGCCGCCAACCCATAACCACGCAGCGCATCAATGTAACAGTTAATGCGTGTTTGACCGCTAGGAAAACGCCCGGGTGATAATTCGTCATCAACGGCGAGATGGTTAAAAGCGATGTGGGAGTCAGGCATTTTGTAGCCGTTTTGTTGCTGGCTATCTTGAATGGTCTCGAACAGTATTTGTGAACGGTGTACGTGAATCGACGCGCTAACCAAAGTGGCATGTTGGATTTGGCGACGTTGCAATATCTCCAGGCTGAGCTGGGCGTTATCTATGGTGTTGGCCGCTTTTTCTTCTTTTATTATTCTGCTGATACTTACTCCTTTTTCGACTAGCCATGTTTGCATCTGATCGGCTTCGGTGATGCCAGCTGTCTCAACACCACCAGTGACAATGATTAAGCTGTTTGGTGACTGGGTCGCAAGCTTGAGGGTGTGCTTCAGTCTCAGTACTAAAGGCTTAGCGATAGAGCCGTCGCTATTGAGCTTATAACCTAGCGTTACAATGGCATGGCGTGAAGAACAGTTTGATATTGGGAGAGAGCCAGTGTGGTGGTAAAGGATAGGGGTATCGAGGTTATTTTCAATAATAGTGATAACACCCGTTATAGCCTTTGCACTTTTTGGATCGAGATGAGAGATTTGCTCTATGTGCGCAGTGACGAGTTGAGGTTTTCCTAGGAAATGATGCCATACCGCAAGGTAGCTATTGAGTTTGATCTGCTGGTGGTGGTTAGCGCTTAACAATGCTTGATTATAGCTGTGTATTGCTTGGTCTATATTCCCTTGGAAGCTATTGATGTTGGCCATGGTCATGAGGATATCAGCTTTTCCAGTATCCTTTGCCAAGCACAAAGCTTGAGATAAGAAATGCTGCACGGCTTCAAGGTTCGAGACGGCTTTGCCGTTTAAATTGAAGTTGTGGCGTCTGGGGCTATTGTAGGCATCCAGTGCCCGCTGGATATCGTCCATGTTTACCCGACCAATCCTCTCTAATTCTCACGATACATTGGTTCATCGTATCCTTCATACTGATAAAAGCAAAGTACTGTGCATGTCAAAATCATTAAAAAACAGAATGCGGATCAAGATAGCAAGAGGTGATTTTACCCCGTGTATTTTTATTGAAAAGCAGTATAAATAGGCCCAGATTTGACGAGTTGGGCTAGCTTTAATAGCAGATATGTAATACCAACCTACATAAATATTTGATCAGTCTTGCTGGTTAAAATCGCTGTTCTCTGTGTTAGAGATTTTATAATTAGCGCCACTAGTTGCTGCAATCTCTGCCTTGATAACAACGATTTTTCTTGCGCAAATCCTTGATTAAATGCTTATCCAGATTGGTATATTGTCGATAAGGAGAAACGTATGGCAAATGTTTTTGAGCAACATGGTGCATTCAGCTGGTCTGAGTTAATGACTGATGATCCTGAGAAAGCGATAGCATTTTACCGTCAGGTTATCGGTTGGGAAGTTGAAGCGATGCCAATGGAGGAGGGGACCTACCATATTGTCAAAGCGGGAGGTCAACCTGTTGGCGGTATCATGGGTAAACCCAAAGGGTATGAGAATATTCCCAACCACTGGGGGAGTTATATTACGGTTGATGATGTTGATGCGACGGTAGAAGCAGCGAAGACTGCGGGCGGGTGTGCTGTCTATGAGCCCAAAGATATTCCCGGTGTTGGCCGTATTTGTGCTATCAGCGATCAAGACGGTGCGATTGTTTCTGTCATTGCTTACGAGCAAAAAGAGTGTGAGTGAATTGACATAACAGAAAGCCGCAAGGAATGACTCTCGCGGCTTTTATGTTTTTGAAGCCGGCGTTACTTAATGCATTTGAGCATGTAGTTAATGATAGGATCGCTGGTATCCTTCATAGCCAATGCTTTTGGCATATAAGTCGGCTTTTTGAGGATCTCACGGGTGATTAACTCATCAAGCAATGGCTTGAATTCAAAACCAGTTTTACCGATAAACAACGATGTCAGATCGTCATTGGCATAGGCATGCAATGCATCTTTCAACCCTTTCAGATAGAGGTAGTCTTTGGTGAAGCCTCCTCCACGATACGCACGGGCCGTAATGGTGAAGGCTTGATCGTTACTGATCCCATAATCATGTTTTAGCACATGGAAGGTCTCATTAAAGCTTTCACCTTTGACCATCATATCGACGGCCACCACACGTAATGCCAGTGTTTTTAAACGGTGTAGAGGGAAGCTACCCGATAAATGCTCACATAAAATCGCCAAGCCTTCCTGGGTATGGGTGTTGCCCGGTAAACCCAATTTAAGCACCTTCAATGGCTGTATATCGGCATTGGCGCTAGTTACCAGGTGAACCCCTAGTTCATGGTGGATAAGGGCATCAAGATCCTTACGGTTGAATTTTGCCGTTTGGTTAACCTTGATTGTCCGGCCACTGACCATTGCACGGGCGATAAGCTGTTTAGAACCTGCAACTTTACATTTCAACCCATATTCATCGGCGGCTTGCTTAAAAGCCTGAATCGCTTCTTGGGCTGAAATGGTTTCCTCTTCTGGTTCGCTGTATTCACCGGCGTGCAAGAAGAAATTCGCGTTGGCGATATCGTTCTGATCCGGCTGGCCATAGTAGCGTAACGAGTTGTATAGGAACTCATCGCTACCAATACTGGTCAGCAAGTCGATACGAACCGCGAGTTGATCAATCACCTTGCGGTACATTGCTTGGATATCCGCGTCACGGATATCTTCTACCGGCAAGCGGTATAGTTGCTCGCGGAACTTGAACGGGTCCAAATCCAGCTGACGATAAGTAAAGTTCAACTGGTAGTCATAAGGACGGTGCAAGAACCGGCGTTTTTCCTGTTTGATATTCAGCGGGGTGATATAGCCAAGTGTATTGACACCCCTTGCAATCGAAAACAGTTGGCGATCGAGCTTGAGTACTTCACGAGGCAACTTAGAAGCCAGCACATGGCTGCCTGTCAGCTTTTTAACCTTTGTCCGGCGCAAAATGGTTTCTGCGGCGTGTTCGGTCAGTACGTTTTTCATCTCAGCGCGAAGCTTGTCAATAACCAGCGGGAAGCTTTCACCGCGGGCCTCATCCATGAAGACTTTCTTCACTTCCAACGGCATGATCAGTGTATTGGTGAAGTTGGATTTCACAAAGCTGGCTTGATAGCCCATACCTTGGAAAACATCATTGACTTCAGCGGTTACCTCAACATTCGGGAGCTCGATGTTGCGCAGCTTATCGACCAAGCTATCAATTTCTTTGCGCCAGCGACGCGTGTTGACCTGCTTTGTGCCCAGGTTGAACACAGGCACATTACGGTCAATGCGCTGGTAGTTGTACGAATGAACGTCATACAACAGGCAAAGACCGAACTGGCTTTCTAGCGTGTCAATAAGACACGCTAGAATACGGTAATAACCGTCGTGTTTTGCCAGCGAAACCGCACGCTCCTCATCGGTGATCGCTGTTTGCCAAACCGGTTTGCCCCATGCTTCATCATAGATGCAGTTTTCAGGCGCACGGTTCAAGTCGTACTCGTAGCGCGAGTCTTCGCCTTGAAGAACGATTGGCAGCGAGGAAATGAAATCACCGGTGAAGGGATCTTCCTCGAAGTAACGTTCTTCTTCTGTAAGCAAACAGTTTGGCATCAGGTCACCGCGTAGGTTGTGACCATGATGGAGAGCTGTGGCGATATATGGCTGATATTCGCTGATACGAATGGTCAAACTTCCATCGTTAAGCTGTGCTTCAAACGGAATGAACTGCTGGATCCTTTCCAGTACTTCCGCTTCAGAAAGTTGTAGCATCGGCAATCACCTGACGAAATTCATTTTTACGAGTAATGCTGACTTCTTTTGCCTTAACAACCGTTTCGACAAAATCAATAACTTGCATTTGCAACTTGGTACGGTTCAAGCGGTTGATACGAGTGATGCCACCAGGGCTCAACACGTTTACTTCAACCAGTTTGCCGTTTATAACGTCCAATCCCACAAAGTAAAGACCATCGCGAACCAGTTTCGGACCAATGTGCTTACACAGACGCAGTTCTTGCTTGGTCAATGTATGCTTCACTTCTTTACCGCCAGCATGAATGTTAGAGCGCACATCGTCTTTGGCTGGCACGCGGCGCATTGCACCGATAGGCTCGCCGTTTAGCATCATGATGCGTACATCACCTTCTTCAGCACCTTCGATGTAGTCTTGAAGAATGACGTAGTTCTTGTCATCACCGATATAGAAATCCAACAGTGACTTCACGCTCGACTTGGCACTTTTCTCAACCAAGATGACCCCTTTGCCACCGTAGCCATTCAGCGGCTTCATGATCATGCGATCGTTAGGGGTTTCTTCCAGCACGCGCTCCAAGTAGTCGCGGTTTTTCGATACATGGGTCACCGGGATGAACTCATTGTTCGGATCAGGCAGCGATGTAGTGTAAAGCTTGTTATTTGCTACACGTAACCCGTCGATATCGTTCATGATGAAGGTGTGATCACGCACTGAGTCGAGGAAGTTCAATGCCATGGTATCTAGCGGCGGGTTGGCGCGCATGAAAATGACATCGAAACCTGCCAATGGCAACTGGACTTTACGAAACTCTGCTTTGCGGTAAAAACTTAGGATATTGCTAGATACCTCCGTCTGTTTCAGCACTTGGCAGAATGCGATAGCCGTGCTGTGTCGCATAGTCAGATTATTCGGTGTTGTAATGGCGACCGTGTGACCGCGCGAGGCAGCCTCGTGGATCAGACGTAATGTCGAGTCATTCTCTGGCTCAACTTTGTCCCACGGATACATAACAAAACAAATTTTCATAGCAGTCGCCTAATTACTGTCAACCTTGACAGGGGTATAAATAAATAAGCCATCGCACGGAGGTGGATGGCTTATTCGTAATGGGTAATAGATGAGTAAAGGTACTTTACTCAGTTAAGATATCGATATCAGTCTCGACATCATCATCATCAAAGTCGTTAGCACTTTGCCTTCTTTGTGAAACACAAAGTGTGTAACTACGGACTTTGTTGGTGGTTTTGTTCAAATACTTAAACCAGCACTTGGCATAGTTGGTTTGAATTTCTTTACTGCCGCTGATTTCGGCCAAAAACTCTTGCTCACTAGTTGTTTCAGGAATCAATGAACCTTCAGCGAGGCCGCGCATGGTGCGACCATAGTTTTCGAGTATTTGAGCTTCGCTAACAGTGAAAACACCTGAGCGGTTGAAACCTCGTGGGAAATTATTATCGTCGTAAAATTTGCCTACACTTCTCATTGGCTATGCTTCCAAAGGTAATTTACGCAGATATTCTTTCAGGTTGTTTGATTTGTAAAGTAAGAAATTTTATTCGTCACGATAAAAAATATTGATTAATATGAGGGGGAATACACATGTATTATGCCGCCTTTATTCTATTATCTTCGATGTCGAGGACCTTGTGGATACTGAACTACTTAGAACCTTTCTGGAAGTAACAAAAACGCGCCACTTTGGCCGTGCTGCAGATAACCTGTTTTTAACCCAGTCCGCGGTGAGCTTTCGTATACGCCAACTTGAAACTCAGCTGGGGAATGATCTGTTTTCGCGTCAACGCGGAAATGTACATTTAACTGCTGCCGGTGAACGCCTCCAACCTTATGCCGAAGCCATTTTGCAAACTTGGGGACGGGCAAGGCAGGATGTGGCATTGACCGAGACGCTTAATCAGCAAGTGACCATTGGGGCCTCATCGCTGTTCTGGGAATTCGACGGTATTTCAGATTGGATAAGTCGGATCTATCGGCATGTCGATGGGCTTGCGCTGCGTTTGGAATCTATTCCTCGCCAAAGTTTGGCGAAGCAATTGTTGGATAAGAGTGTTGACGTAGCGATTACCTCTGAGCCACCAAAGATTGAAAATCTGCAGGTGACTAAAGTGCGTGATTATCAGTTGCAGCTCGTTACCAAAGAAACAAACTGCACGATGGAGAAGGTGAAGTCACTGCCAATGGTGTATCTCGATTGGGGAACACGTTTTTCGGTTGAGCATAGCCGGATTGTTGAGCTTCAGAAGACGCCAATTATGCATACCCACTCGAGCAAGATGGCGCTAGAGTTTTTGATCAACAACAAGGGGGTGGGGTTCTTGCCTTCGCCTGTTGTTGCGGGCAGTGTGCAGGATGGTTTGCTGTTTCCTGTTGAAAACGCACCAGTAATGGAGCAATCGCTGTATTTGGTATGGCGTGAAGACACAGAAAAAGCCGATATGCTGGAATCAATGCTAGCAGTGCCGTTCAATCAAGTTATTGAAAGTGTTTAGCGGGAAAACGTAAGATCACATCATCAACAAATTTTATCGTGGCCAGTAAAATTACTTGTTGTACATAAATTGCGGTGATCTCCTATTCTCTCGATATCTCCTCTAAGTTGGAGGAGGTAGCGATAAGAGAATATAGATGCATATCACAAATGGCATTATGGGATTGATGACCTTGATACTATTTGTCGCCGGTCCGATGATCTTTAGTATTTTTGTCATAATCCAAAGTTACACTTCAATTCGGTTTGGTAGTGATATTTTGCTGTTGGCATGTGTCGTTGCCAGCGTTCAATTAATCTGTATTTGTTACTTACTCTGGAATGGTTTCAGGAAGCAAGCATGGCTAAGTTAGATCAAAAATTCTCTAAAGGGTCTAAGTCAAAACACAACTTCGATTTTGAAGATGATTTTCAAGATTTCGACCAATCATCAAAGAAGAAAAAGCGCCGTATCGCACGCCAGCGTGACGCTTATCCGGAGTACGACGATAGCTATTGATTTAATGACTCGATTTAACCGGTTGATTTAACGATAAAGGGGGCCTTATGGCGCCCTTTGTGGTTTTTTAGGGTGAGTGGTTTACGCTTAAAGACAGAAGAATGGCTGTTGAAAGGGCTAACACAATGTCTAGAAATCCAATGTCGATGGAAAATGTACAAAAGTTGGTTGGTGAGAAGGTTAAAGTTTTTGATCAATCCGGTCATGAGGCAGAATTTACGGTGAGTGGTGTTACACAGCAGCCTCGGCACGGTTTTGATGACCTTGGCAGGTTCATTGAACATTTTGTGATCACTTTTCAAGGTGATGGTAGCACCCATTTTCCTGATGGCCACTACCACTTTAAGCACCCTAAACTCGGTGAAGTGGAACTGCATGTGATTCACAAGCATGACCATGACTACGAGGTACTAGTGGAAACGGAGTTGGTCATAGGCCAGTTTAGTTGATGGTTTTTGATCAATATTTCTTGTTGTAAATCATGTATACTGCTCCGAGTTTGAATGTAGGTACTGCAAAACAAGAGTGAAATGATGCTAGACAATATTTCTATTCCAGAAGATATCGAACAAGAGCCTGAGCTGGCTATTCCATCGATTGACGAGCAAAAGCGCATTGTTGAAGAGCTAAAGCGCTTAGAAGCCGCAGGTGAACTGACACCTGAAGTGCTTGAAGAGTTTATGACCGGTAAACGAACAGCACCTAAAAGCGAATAATAAAGCTTATAAAGCTTAAGCCTTTAAATGTTAAGTTTTGAGGCTTGGCGTTAATAAAGATAAAAAAACGACACCATGAGTTATCGTGGTGTCGTTTTTTTATCTCATATTTTCCTTACTTTCTTGCTGTTGCTTAAATTTCGAACAGGAAGTGTCCTCGTTAATTACAGCCTTTTTGGTTGGCTAATTGACTAGGCAGACTTCTAACACTTTATAACTATTTTGTGGTAATAATTTCTGTTTGATAACCAATAGTTTATCTATAACGCTCTAAATTATAATGACTTTAACTTTTAACGAAAAAAAATACTAATAAAATAGTTTAACTTTTTTGTTGTGGTTCTCATACTTTAACTATACTTAATTGTAAGTAAAAGGAGGCATTACAATACCATTAGTTGTAATTGTTCATTTATTAGGAGTGCAATAAATGATTGAAGAAATTCAGTTCTATGAGCCCAACGAAGATTTCGGATTTTTATCTAATTTTGCTGATAGTCCTATTCAGTTGAGTGACGTTACTTGGCCAACCAGCGAACATTATTATCAAGCTCAGAAGTTTACCGACCACTCTGTTCAACAAAAAATACTAAATGCTTCAACCCCAGACGAGGCGTTTCAATTAAGCCGTAATTATGGCCACTTGGTAAAATCGGACTGGATGGATGTACGCCATTCAGTGATGCGTTATATTGTTTTTGAAAAATTTCGTCAGAATCCACACTTTACGCATTTATTGGTCAGTACGGGTGACAAGCTATTGACAGAGCACTCCCATAAAGACAGTTACTGGGGGGATGGTGGTGATGGTAAAGGCCAGAATGAACTGGGTAAAATTCTTATGGAAGTGAGGGATTACTTCGCTGAACAAGAGCCTTTCAACTACGTCCATTTTGTTGATAGTGCAAAGCTTCCTACTCAGTGGGGTACATTCCGGATGTATGGGTTTGTTGAGCATGCAACAGGAAAAGAACATTTAGCGCTGGTTTACGGTGACCTGAAAAGCGGCGAGCCACCACTGATCCGCTTGCACTCGGAATGCTTGACTGGAGATGCCTTGTTCAGCGCTCGCTGTGATTGCGGATTCCAGTTATCAAGGGCGATGGAGAATATCGTAAATGCTGGTAGCGGTGTGCTCTTTTATCTAAGACAAGAAGGCCGAGGTATTGGCCTAATAAATAAAATCCGTGCTTATCATCTTCAAGATAACGGTGCTGATACTGTTGAGGCTAATGAAGCACTTGGCTTTGCGGCAGACATGAGAGATTATTCTTTCTGTAAGGGAATGTTGAGCTTTTTAAATATTGAATCGGTAAAGTTAATGACAAACAATCCGAGGAAGGTTAAAGCATTAGAAAAAGCGGGGATAAATATATCTGAGCGTGTTCCTTTACAAGAGGGAAATAACCCGTATAACCAGGGGTACTTGAAAACTAAAGCCAGTAAGTTAGGCCATATGTTTGATAATTCATTTATTAAGTAATACGAAGGAAATATGATTGTAAAAAAGCCATCTTGAAGAAGATGGCTTTTTTTATGTATTGATGGCTTTATACCTATGGGCTGATTAAAAATAAGTGTCAACAATTTTATCTATCTTTCCTGTTGACTTTAGTGTATCGAGTCTTTCGTTGATAAACGCCTGTAGTTCAGGGTCCATTTTAGGGTCAAATGCGAGATAAATAGGGTAGTCAGGGATAACAGTACTAAAAGGCTGCAGTATATATTTGTTTTTATCCTGGTCTTCTTTTTTTAAGTTGTACTTAATTCGCGAAGCCATTTCCACAAAAGCGGTATCACCAGGGATTTTATTTATTACACGAAAGGCTGCACTGTAGTCTTTAACTCTTAGTTCATCGATCGTCCCCTCTTTGATATAAGGAATAAGTTCTGGATAGTCAAAGCCATGTAATAAGACAACAACCTTGTCTTTTAAATCTTGCATCGTGTTGAAATTAAAGGGGCTGGCGTTGCTACTGACTAACACATGTTGAACATTGTATATGGGGGAGTTTGATAGGTTTTCAGCTTGGACTCCTCCCCAGTGCGGGCTGCCATAGGTGATCCAGTTTGTCTCATCGCCTGCTTCTAGTAAGGCGATCATACGGTTGAAGGGATAAGTGTGGTATTGGATATTGTATTGGCTTTGCTCAAATACGGCGTTGACAATATCAGTCACTATGCCTTTGTGCTTATTTCCACTTTCAATCTGGAATGGCTCCGCTTGTTTGGCAATGACATAATAATTGATGGTTTCAGCATTGCTTTCGGAAGCGAAAAGTGGGAGAGCGAACACGAAACCTAACGAAAATAACGATTTTTTCTTCATTTTCTATCCTTGTCTAAATATTCCGTTTTGAAGGTCTATTATTAGATTAGTCGAGGAATAGGAAGATGCGAGTTTAAGGATGAAGGACGTGACAGGACCGTTAAAAAAAAGTCGTCAATTGAGCTTGGCTAAGCAGTTACTGTTTTTGATTATCTTGTTGAGCTCCTTATTTACATTGTTGTCAACGACGTTGAGTTTGTATCTAGAATACAAAGGGGAGTTAAAAGAGATAGACAGTCGATTTGTCCAAATTAAAGACAGTTACCAGTCCAGTTTAACGTCGAGCTTGTGGGTAGAAGATCGCGAATTGTTAATGACACAGGCTGAAGGGGTTTTGAGCTTACCTTCTATTTCTTATGTCAAAATTTTCGACCGTGATCAGATTATCCTTGAGCTAGGCACCCCCCTTGCTGAGGATGTTATTGAGCGGCAGTGGCCATTGACGTATCAAACAAGAAAAAAAGAATTTGTACTTGGCACTTTGGTTGTCCAGTCTGATCTCCAGCCAGTTTATCAGAGTCTCTATGATACGTTTCTTTTACTGCTATTTGGCCATAGCCTCCAAGTATTCTTTATCTGTGTTTGTATATGGTTTATTGCATATCGACTTGTCGTTCAGCCGCTAATCAAGATGTCTATTTCGGTAACCAAGTTTGATGAAAAAAATGTCCCGCTTCCTGTGCAGTTAACGAAGCGCTGGTTTGATGATGAAATGACAACCTTGGCCACGCAGTACAATCGTTCCGCAGAACACATTCGACACCACTATAGAGAACTGGAATCGGCGAGAGAAACTGCAGAGCAGGCAAACCTGAAGAAAAGTGAGTTCCTTGCCAATATGAGCCATGAAATCCGTACTCCGATGAATGGCATTATTGGGTTATCAGGTTTGATGCGTGACATGTCGATGCCTACTGATCAAAAAGAATATATTAGAATGCTCCATACCTCTTCATTGTCTCTGCTTGATTTGATTAACGATATCCTCGATTTTTCAAAAATAGAAGCGGGTCAGTTGGAGTTGGAAACTGTGCCGCTTAATGTGTTTGAGCTGAACAAAGAAGTTGAGTCCCTGTTTATAGTCAAAGCAGCAGAGAAGGGCCTGAATTTTACATGCTCGGTTGATAAAAGTATTAGTCCTATGCTAGCGGGGGACGGGGCTAAGTTGAGGCAAGTTCTAAATAATTTAGTGAGTAATGCGATTAAGTTCACCGATAAAGGTCAAGTCTCGCTTTCTATTGAGCAACAGAAAAGCACAAAGGATTATTGTCGAGTTAAATTTTCAGTTGCTGATACAGGCATTGGAGTCGCAAAGGATAAGCAAGACACCATTTTTGAAAAATTTCAGCAGGCAGATGGCAGTACGACAAGGCAATATGGTGGCACCGGTTTGGGATTGGCAATCTGCCGGGAAATGGTCAAGCTTATGGGAGGGGAGGTCAGCGTTGAAAGCCAACCCGGTGAAGGCAGCATTTTTTCTTTCGTGATTGACTTACCATCTGAAAAAGTAACTATCCCTGTAGAAGAGCGATCTATTTTTGAAGGACTGAATTTTCTTCTTGTTGACGACAGCATGTTGAATATGCGTATTACAACGGTGCAACTCGAAGCTTTTGGAGCAAAAGCGGTAAGTTGCCTCGATCCAAATATGGTAATCCCGATGGCTGAAAAGGCAATGACACAAGGGGTCAGTTTCGACGTGGTGATCATTGATAAGTTTATGCCACTGCTTGATGGCTTTGAACTAGCCAAGCTGCTACAGGAGCATTTTGGGGCTAATTGTCCGAAGTTAATGATGATTTCTGCAGCGCCAGAAATGAATGATGAAGAGAAAGCGCTGAACCTAGGTATAAAATCTTTTCTGACTAGGCCATATAAAGATGCGCATTTGAAGTGGGCGATATTGAAGTTGCTCTCTCCACAAACAGGGGGGGTAGACAAGGAAAGGGTACTGGAGCCAGTGCCGTCTCGGCCAGATAAGAATACTGTTCGTGCTCAACCTCAAAAAGTGATAGAAGAAGCAGTGCAACCCCCCGTGTTGAAGAGTAAGTCAAACAAGCGTGACGATGGCGATAATACTCTTGGTGCTAAAGCATTAACAGAAAGTGTTAAGGGGAACGAAGCCTCACAGCAAGGCGAACTGACGGTTAGGGTTTTGGTGGTTGAAGATACCCTGATCAACCAGAAAGTGGCAAGGATGATGTTGGAGAAAGCCGGTGCGATTGTTGAGGTGGTAGAAAATGGCCAACTCGCGGTGGATCTCTACCAAGAGAAGCACTTTGATGTGATATTCATGGATTGCCAGATGCCAGTCATGGATGGCTTTGAAGCGACTCGTCAGATCCGTGAAATAGAGAAGCAAACTGGAGGTTTTACACCGATTGTTGCTCTCACTGCCAATGTCGTGAAAGAAGAAAAAGATAAATGTTTTGCCGCTGGTATGAATGACTTTGTTTCTAAGCCTGTATCTTTAAAGATCTTGAAGCATAAGCTTGAACAACACGCGGTTGTGCCAGTCTCCTGACGGGGGATGTTTAGCATGAGTTATTTATAAACAGCGCCCTTTGCGGCGCTGTTTTTGATATATGATCTTTTGTCTTTAGCTGAGAGACAAATCTTCACTCAGAAACGATAGGTGTTGGTTGTACAGGGTAATCACAACCGTCAGTGTATTGTTGAAGGTATCTTCTGATATTTCATCAATGACGTAGAAATCGCTACTTTTATCTTTCAGTTTGTTGTTCACCAGTTGCTGTAGGCTGTCATTGATATCACCATCGATGATGAGCGTTTCTACAGCGTTAAGTTGTATATTATGGACTTCAATAGGGGCAAGCAGCTCAGGGGAAGCGTAAGAGAATGCGGATGCTGTCAGTAATGCAATAGCTGCGATTGTGCGGGATATCATGATTTAATAATATGTTGTCAGTCAGTGAGGTTACTTTGACACGGCTTTTGTCAGGCAATGTCAGAGCAAGGTAAAAACAGTTGAAAATGCGCCTTTGAGTGCATTCAAAGGCGCTGGGTGCCAAAAGTATATTAAAACACCGTTCATTACCATCAATTAGTCTAGGATAAGTTGTTGTGTGCTGCTTATTTAACCATTGAGTTTATTGAAAACGTTGTTTTTAATTTCTAATTGAAATTACGCATTGACGGAAACGGTCTATTGATGGTTCTCATAGAGTTTATCCAGTGCGATGGATAAGCCATTCTCTGTCACTATTCGAATGTGTGACTTGTTAAGTAGCCGGGCATTGGATACACCACAGGAGTGGGCGATGACCCCTAAGCCATAATGAATATACTTATTGTAATTGGCGACTCGTTGGGTTTTATCTTCCACATGCAGCCCTTGTTGTAGTCGCTTGTTGTGCGTCGTTATGCCTGTTGGGCAGGTATTTTTGTTACATTGCATCGCCTGGATACAACCAAGGGCAAACATATGCCCGCGGGCTGAAACGACAAAGTCAGCACCGAGTGCAATGGCCCAGGCCACTTTGGATGGTGTGATCAGCTTTCCTGATGCAATGACTTTTATGTGATTTTTCAGCTGGTGTTTTTCCAGTCTGGCAACAACAAGCGGTAAACTCTCTTTCAGTGGTAGTCCAACATAGTCGATAAGTGGCTGAGGCGCAGCCCCTGTACCACCATCTGCACTGTCGATGGTAATAAAGTCCGGAGCACTGTTTTTCCCTCGGCGTTCAATTTCTTCCAAAAAGTCATCAAACCAGGTTAACGAACCGATAACGGATTTAAAACCGACCGGTTTACCTGTGGTCTGCCGGATGAAATCAATCATATCCAGTAAATCCCCAACAGTACGGATATCGATATGTCCGTTAGGGCTGATTGAGTCTTGACCTTCGGGAATGCCACGAATTTTAGCTATCTCGGCTGTCACTTTGCCGCCGGGTAATATCCCACCTTTACCGGGTTTAGCCCCTTGGCTCATTTTGATCTCAAACATTTTGACTTGAGGGTGAGCCGCGATTTCTTCGAGCTTCTCTTTGCTGAGGTGACCTTCTGCGTTCCTGACGCCGTATTTGGCTGTACCGATCTGGAATACAATATCGGCGCCGCCTTCTAAGTGATAAGGACTCAAGCCTCCTTCCCCTGTGTTCATCCAGCAACCCGCTATTTTGGCACCGTGTGACAGCGCTTGGACGGCTGGCTTAGATATTGCGCCGTAACTCATCCCTGAAATATTGAAAATTGAGCTGGTGGTATAGGGAGTGCGACAGGTGGGACCTATGGTGATGGGGGCAGGAGTGACGGCATCCTCTTCCAGTGTTGGAAAAGCGCAGTTCATGAACATGATGGTCCCCGTTGGTTCAAGGCTTCGGGTTGAACCGAAGGCAAGAGTGCGGTCAATGTTTTTGGCGGCTTTGTATACCCAACTTCGTTCCGCTCGGTTGAAAGGCATTTCTTCTCGATCCATGGCAAAAAAGTACTGGCGGAAGAACTCCCCTTGTTTTTCGAATAAATAGCGGAAACGGCCAATCACAGGGTAGTTATGACGAATAGCATGGTTGTGCTGGTGGATGTCAGTGATGTACATGTATATCACCGCAACTACACCTAGCCCGACAAAGATAATGAATAGCCCTGATAGAAAATTAATGCCGAAGATTAATGAATCGCCCATAGTGCCTCCAAGGTGAAAACGCGATCTATGTTCAATGGATGGGTATCAGATTAGTTTAATTAGGAATAAAGAACGTGCTGGTGAAGATTAATTTCACCTTTTTATCCCTATACCCAAGTTATACCAACCTACATAAATATTTGATCTGCCTTGCAGGTTAAAATCGCTGTTCTCTACGTTAGATATTTTGTAATTAGAGCCACTAGTTACTGCAATCTCTGCCTTGATAACAACGATTTTTCCAGTGCAAATGCTTGATCAACTACTTATCCAGATTGGTATTACAACAAGGCGCAGCTTTACAGGAATGTCATTCCCTTTTAATAAGCGTCAACGAAGGAGTGGGTATGCTATTGCTGAGGGGAAAGGAGGGCTATAAAGCCAAACGAGAATATTTGGCTTTATGTGGGAGTGTATAGCTCCCGGATGTGACGGTATCGCGTTTATGCCGCAGTTAAGCTGTTCTTCTTTTCAGCGCCGCGAAGCATGGCATGGATTAGCTCATTGGCTTCAAATTTTGTCAGCGCTTCATGCGCGCCTACCTGGTGCGCTTGCGATACGCTGATTTCGCTAGATAGAGAGGTGTGCAAAATAATATAAGCATGCGAGAGTTGTGTTGTGTTCTGTACCTCAAAAGCAAGCTCATAACCATCAAGCCCTGGCATTTCAATGTCACTGACCAGAATGTCAAATGGCGTACCGGCTCCTGCTGCATGCTTGAGCATCTCAAGAGCATCATGGCCATTTGTCGCAATAAAGTAGGGAATGGAAATACTGTCAAGGGCTTGTGACAACTGCCGTCTTGCAACCGCTGAGTCATCAACCAGTAGAATCTTCAGCGGCCTCAATACTTCACGTTCCATGTCGGTCAAAATGGGCTGTAGGCTATCTGGGTTGTCCGGAAACACCTTCGACAGAAGTAGCTCTACATCCAGTAGTTGGACCAATTTATTATCAACCTTGGTAACGCCAGTGACGAACACGTTCTTACCCAGAGCGCTGGGCGGCGAGTCAATATTGTGCCAATTACACTCGGTAATACGGTCAATGCCTCGGACAAGAAAACCTACCAACATACGGCGGCAGTCGGTAATGATGATATAGCTGTTTTTGAGCTCATCCTTAGAAAGAGGGGGATAGCCCACGGCCTTCGCCATGTCAATAACAGGCAGGGTATCGCCGCGTAAGGTAGCGGCACCTAAGACTGTCGGATGCGAATGAGGGATAGCGGTTAACGGGGTAAAGGGAACAATTTCTTTTACCTTAAGTGTGCCAATGGCAAAAGACTGCAGATGAGTCAGTTTAAATAACAGCATCCCCTGAGATTGATTTGTTGCTGCTTTAATCATTGCTTGTCCCTTTTTTATATTATGGGTCACGCCTAACGTGCGGTGCCTCAATCAGTATATTTTAACGGTAAATAGTGAGGATGGAACAGGCTGCGGTAGATAAATGGTCGGACTTTGATCTTCAGCCATATAGATAAGCGATATATTTTCCCTCTATCATTCAATGTTTTGCTGCGCGGTTAAATTTTGAACGGCTATCGATGTTTTGTCGCTATCTTGCATGACTATTTCATATTGATTTGAAATGACATTAAAAACGCCGCTAGGGGTACATTTTTGCTTTCACACATCATAAAAACCTAGCTAACACTTAATGGAACTTTTTTGAGGGCGAAAAAAATGTGCCTTCAATTTTTACTTCCAATAATACCAATCTGGATCAGTCGTTGATCAAGTATTTTAACCTGCAAGGTTGATCAAACACTTATGTAGGTTGGTACAACCATTACGTGGAGAACAAAAATGCAAAAGGGATTACACCTGAGTAAATTGGCATGCGCTATGGCAGCCATGCTGATGGCAGGCACTGCCACAAGTGTCCAGGCCGCTCCAACCCATGACAAGAATGTCATTGGTTATATTACTCAGTGGGAAGCATGGAAAGGGACGAATGCTGGGTTCAGTGTGAAAGGGGAAGCCACACACTTGAACGTCAATATGGATATTTACTCCATTTTGAACTTCTCTTTTTTCGGCGTAGCCAAAGACGGTTCGCTACACAGTGGCGACTTACGCAATAAAAATATCTATCAACCGAGTGCTGTGCAGGAGCCTGGTCCCCTGCTACATCCGGATGTTTACTCTAGCTGGGACTTCCATATTCTGTGGGGCGAATTAGAGTATATCCATCAGTTCCCAGGCAATGAAGCTTGGGAAGCGGATGCACTGCGAAAAGTTCAAGAGCAAGGCTTTGTTAAATCAGGTAACGGCTGGCTTCATACACCAAGCGGTGTTTCTGGCCAAATGCCGATCCCACTTAAGAAAGCGGGTGGTGCTCCCGGCCTGATTGATCTTGCCCATCAGAAAGGGGTGAAAGTGATGGCGTCACTGGGGGGATGGAGTATGTCAAAGCACTTTCCTGAAATGGCGGCGGATCCGGTGAAAAAAGCCCGTTTCTTGGCAGATGTCGATAAATTAATGGCATTGGGCTTCGATGGTATCGATATTGACTGGGAATACCCAGGAACCGGTGGAATGAACTTTCAGGGTAACCCGGAAGATTACGGCAATTTTGAACTATTAATGGAAGATATCCGCGAGCGTATTGGCCCTAACAAGTTGCTGACAGCGGCATTTTCAGCTTCTACAGCGAAACTCGAAGGCTATAATTGGCCACGCTTGGTTGCATCGATGGACTCCTTCAATATGATGACCTACGACCTAAATGGTGGGTGGTCTAATGTTGCGGGGCACAATGCACCGCTATACCCATACCCGGAAGAAGAGTATCAGGATTTAGATCTTGATCATCTTCGTGTGTGGATGGCAGCCAAAGGGATCCCGTCAGATAAAATTAACTTCGGTGCGGCGTTCTATGGCCGTGGGGTCCAAACCACCGAAGCAACCGCGTATGTCGGGGCTCCAACAGACAAGCGCACCGTGAACTTTAGTGTTGATGGCCCTACAGAGTCTGCTGTTGACCTAGACAACTGGAAAGAGTTCGAAGGGCAGCCAAACTATAACTATATTATGCAAGCCGCTGGCTGGGAGCATATGTGGGATGCCAATGCTGAAGTTCCTTACGCGGTGAAGGGGAAGTACTTCCTCAGCTATGACGATGTGCCTTCGATCGAGCAAAAAGCGCAGTATATTGTCGATAACCAGCTTGGCGGTGTTATTGTCTGGCAGGTACATGGCGATATAAAGTGTGAAGGTTCGTTTGTTAGCTACGGTACTAAGCTGAAGCAATGTACTAACCTTAGCTCACCTTTGGCTGAAGCAATCGACAAGGTATTCTCAGCTGGTGATGGCACTGTAAACACTGCACCAGCCTTGACCGTACCAGCCTCGCAAAATGTTGATGCTGGTGCTGTGATCAGTTTTGCTGTGTCTGCGACAGATGCAGAGAGCGATCTCCTGAGCTTTACCGTGACTAATGCAACCGTGATTGATAACGGTGACGGTACTGCGACTGTCACTTATCAAGCCCCTAATACTGCGACGGACATGCAAGATACCGTTACGGTGAAAGTCTCTGATGGACGTAAGTCGGCCACGAGTTCTGTTGTTATTAACGTTAAAGGTAGCGGTATCGTAGATAATACGCCGCCAGTACTGACTGCGCCGTTGAATGCGACGGTGAAGAGTGGACAGAGCGTAGTGATCAGTGTCCAAGCGGAAGATGCCGATGGTGATTTACTGACTTTCACTGCTTCTGAAGGCTCAATAGCAACTACCGCAACTGGTGCTGATATTATTTTTACTGCACCTACTGTCACAGTGGATACCGTTGTTGATGTGACGGTTACTGTTTCTGATGGCATTGCCAGTGAAGCCGCGACGATTGCTGTGACTGTACAAGCTGACTCGACAGCTGGCCAAACGACTTGGGATCAAAACAAGGTCTACAACACTGGTGATACAGTACTGTTCAATGGTGTGAAATATACCGCGAAATGGTGGACCAAAGGTGAAGAACCAGGGAATAGCTCTGCTTGGGAAGCATTTGATGATGGGAGTGTGGGTGAGTGGAGCGCAAGCAAATCCTATTCAGGTGGCGATCAAGTCACATTTAATGGTCAGACATACAAAGCGAAGTGGTGGACTAAAGGTGAGCAGCCGGCAAATGCTGGTGGTCCTTGGCAACAAATTTAACATCGATGCGTTAAGCTTCTGATTCAATATGAATTTAGTGATGACATTCTTAATTAAGGCCCGCAATTTGCGGGCCTTTTTCTTACTTGCAGGACAAGTGACCGCATGACCACTATATTTAATATGGTGAAAGGGCGTTTGTTAAGAGGTAGATGGATATGGAATTACGTAATAAATCAGGTGACATAGCAAAGCTTGCCGATAACCTCACATTAAAAGAAATCGTGGATATGGGCTTCTCGTTAGATATCTGCGATGAAGCATATGATTCTAACGAGCACTGGACTGTAACGAGCGATTCAGATAAAGGTAAAACGGGTGAGTACCCTTCAAAATGATTGACTTTGTCTGGTTAGGAAAAGCCAACACAAGGTTTAATGCCATTCGGTTAAGCACTAGCGCTTATATCTCAATGGATATCGGCTAGGAATATAGAGCACTGAACGTGGAT
>NZ_JBNNXT010000046.1:0-40883 GCF_052873815.1 Photobacterium sp. DNB23_23_1
AGGGGTAGAGAAAAGCTTGGGGAAAAGGGCGTCCGGTTAAACGCGGAATGGGTGTCCGGAATCAGCGGAATACGCACTGACAACACGTTCGATGTGCAGCTTGTACCTAGCCAGTATCCCATAAGCCGATTTCTCCCTACCGCATTTGACTTAGCTGCCCCCTCAACCTGTCAGTTAACTTGGGAACTAAATTAGAAATGCCCAGAAGTTTTTTACGCTTTTAAACTCGCCATAGATAGTTAGTCAGTTTTGGTATACAAAAAGTAATGAGTGGTAAAACGACAAGACCTGATCCGTTGCCCTTTCTAAACGTTTGGTGGGTTGGCGGGAGTATCCTTTAAGCCTCATAAAAACAGTTACTTAATCAAGCATATCTACTAACTTCGTTTAAATTTTACGCTAAGTAATTGATTGTCTTTGGTTTCAACTCCCAAGTAGGGAGTTGAATGGAGCTAATTAATAAAGGGTAATTTTACTACTTTAGGTTACGTCACGATTCCTTGGTAGCGGTCACAAATTCCATTTCTTTCAGATGCTTACTTTGTAGTACAATCAGACTCATATTAAGGTAATGTATCTTTGGTAATTATCAAACATTTCCCTACCACTTGGTATACCTCATGAATTTTAGGTGTTTTGATGAATGATCTTATGACAATCGGCTTGATTGGTGTTGCTGTAGTAGCTGTTCTAGGTTTAGGGATCCGTGTTGTATTGAATTTTAAATCTGGCAAAAGCGTTAAGAATAATTTGAAAAATGTAGACATCGGTCGCGACTTTACAGGTCGTGATAAGAAGTGATAAATGACTTTGTTCAATCGACTAAAAAATGTACTAATTAAAGGTGATTATGCTGGGAGGGATATGGTAAAGAATGTCCTTCCTAAGCCTACTCAACTTGACCACCTATCAAAAGCTTATAAAGATGAGGTCACTGGCGATCAACTGACCTTTGAGTTTATTGATGAGCTGCAACACTATAAGACCAAAAAAAAGAAGCGTAGAGACCTAGTTCAGAAACTGTCTGATGTAGGTCTTTCAGAGTTTATTGAAGATGCAGAAGAGCTAAAAGAGCTAATAACTAAACTCATTTTGAAGTATCAGCATTACAACTCAGCACAAAAAATAATCACTTATCTTCTTGCAGATGTTGAGTCTATCTTTAATACAGAGATTAAACCGAAGCTACACCCTAGTATTTCAGCATCTGAAGTAAAAGTTCTCTTAAGAACATGTGTTGAAATAGAGATCTCTGAAAAGTTAGGGGAAAATGTTTTAGAGATATATCATAGACAGATTAATGGGATGGTATTTTATTTGACTGGTAACTGTCATCTGGAGTGGGATGAATGTTAGTTTATAACAAGTCTATAGACGTAAATCATACAGTCTTAAGGTTATCTGCTTTATCGATGGAGTTAGATGGCAAAGAAGTGGAAAAGGATAGGCTGAGAATTCTTGATTTTATTTTGGCACACCCTGTTCATATATCTAAAATGAAACTTGGGCGAGATATGGTCAAAGAAAGGAATGAGTTTAAGTCGTTTAATAATAACTATCAAAACTATAGTGATAATAACCTATTTGAGATTATGAAGCCTGTTCAAGATATGGCTATTTGTTACTTGGAAACTCTAGGTGTTATTAGCTTTGCAAAAGAAAACAATAGATTAGGATTGAATTATGATAAAGTTTCTCCAGAGATAAAATATATTCTATCTAAAGAACTAAATAGTATATCATCGCAAGCAGTGTCTTTTATAAGAAAGCACCTTATAGATATGGACTTAGTAGGTGATAATGGTTTGAAGTCAGCAAGTAACTTAATGGGATGTAAATATGATGCTATATAATCCATCATTAAGAGTTTCGAGGCTTATCGCTACTAAAAATAGTAGTTATATGTATGACGAAGACTTTCACTATGGAATAAATATTCTTAGCGGATGTAATGGTGGGGGAAAGACCTCAATTATTCAATTATTAGTTTTTGGAATGGGGTATGAAGTAACTAACTGGAAAGATGAAGCTGGTGAATGCGATTCCGTATATATTGGGCTTAAGGTAAATGGAATTGATATTACGATAAAAAGAGATATCAATGGTAAGGAAAAACAACCAATGTGGTTTTGTTTTATGCCAATATCTGATGCTCTAAATACTGGGATTGAAAACTGGAAAAAACACTCATACTCATCTCAATACGGTAGTATTAGCTTTTCTCAAAAGTTGTTTGATATTCTTAATATTCCTGAAGCTAAAGCGGATGCAAATAACAACAATGTTACTATTCACCAAGTATTAAGACTTATTTATGGTGATCAATCTAACGCTTCAGGAAATATTTTCAATATCGAACCATTTGACTCTGCATTTAAGAGGGAATCTATAGGTAACTACCTGTTAGGCTTGTACGATAACGATCTTTATGCTTATAAAATAGCACTTATTGAAGAAGATAAGAAACTCACCAAATTAGTTTCAGAGATTACAGCAATACACTCAGTTGTTGGTAAAACGTCTTTTTCTAGAGAGCATAACTCCATTGAAGAAGAAAAGCAGGAATATTTAAATCAGATAGTTGAATTAAATCAGGATGTGATTAATAGTAAGTTAGAGTCTTTTGGTGAATATAAAGATGAGAAGTCTACATCTGAGAAAATTGCTATTAACAACATTAAGCTGAAAACAAGTCTATATGAGTGTGAAAGTGAAATAAGGACACTTCAGTATGATATTGAAGACTCTGGACAATTTATCTCAGAGCTGAAAGACAAAAAATTAGCTATTAAAGACGCAATTATTGTTAATAAGTCAATATCAAACTTCTCTTTCCAAGTATGCCCTTGCTGTCAATCCAAACTGAACTCATTGAAAGAGAATAGTTGCGGATTATGTGGTTCAGAAACTAATGATAAAGGTGAAGCAAACGAAAATTTATTGCGTATGTCAAGCGAAATAGACCTCCAACTTGCTGAGTCTAATCGAATCATAGAGCGGAAAAATAAAAAACTTATCGCTCTTGAAGGAAAGAGAAAAGACTTAAGAACGCAGTTGAGAAAAAGCATTTCGGAAAGTTCGTCTGTCATAACATCTATAAATAACAAGAATGAATCAAAGATATTTGGTTGCTATCAGAAGATTGGTTATCTAGAAGAAAAAATTGAGAACTTAGATAAAATTGCTGAATTATTAAATTCAATAGCAGAGCTTACTGAAGAAAGAGATCGGACTCAAGAGGCTGTCAACGATCTTAAAGATAAAATATCTAGAAAAGAAAACATTTATAGATTGAGAGAGCCTGAAGTTAGAGAATGCATTTCAAAGAACCTTATCTCAGTTCTTAAGAAAGATATTGGTTCGGAGGATGAGTTTTCTTCTGCTGAAAATATAGAATTTGATTTTGCCTCCAATAGTATATCAGTTAATGGCAAATCATCTTTTTCTGAAAGTGGTATGGTCTATTTATACAACTCATTTAGGCTAGCATTATTGATGACATCATTAGAGAAAAAATACTTACGTGTTCCGAGGTTTTTGATTCTTGATGGTATTGAGAATGGTGGTATGGAAGATAGTCGTTCTAAAAACTTTCAAAAAGCTATTCATGATCTTCTTTCTGATTCTCAAGTTGAGTTTCAAATAATTTTTGCAACCAAGAGTATTGAGGGAACGTTAGACAATAATGAATATCTTGTAGGAAAGACATTTACCAGAAATAGTAAGAGTTTGAATTTCAAAGTATCAAAAGCATAGTAATAAAGCTATGTGTAAGTCTATCGATACATAGACTTTATCATCAGTAAATTACGTAATGTTGTGGATTAGAAAACTTGGCCAGCCACATTTAGGATGGCCAAATCATTGCGATACCAGATGGATTTCGTGGGGAATTTAGCTTACCAGAGCACGTTGAGAAGCCAATCGATGAACTCAATGAACTTTCGCGTCAATGCTATGAACTTCATCAGGAGTTGGTCAAATTCGTACGTGGTAAACTAAAGTGCTAACAAGGCAATCAAGGTGACCTTGGACACTCTGCGGTTTGGTGTGAGGTTCGGTTTGTTTTGCTGGTTTAGTATGGGGCACCTTATTGCAGATGTTATGTATTTGAAAGGGATTTTAAGTAGTGTTTGAGTTCTTGTATTCGCTTGTTTTTCGTTTTGAGTCTGGAGCTCTGAATGCAACTTTGTTTGTCGTATTGACCATAGTCATTCCTGCTGCACTTATGGCTCATACAGCAATAACCTTGAATAATCCTACTCGGTCGAAGCTTCTTTTCAATGGAGGGGGGTTGATAGCATATTGCTTGCTTGTTGCACCGTTACTCTTAGTTGTTTTAGACACAATTGGAAACTATGAGAGGGAATATGAGACGTGTCAATTAAACTATGTGTATACGAAGCTATCTGAGCCTGAGGCTGTCACTGACAGTCTTCCTAAATGTGAGCGTAGGCAAGAGTCAATAAATGACGAATTAAAAGATTTTAAAACGTTTATGGTTATCATTTCACTTTTTGTCAATGTTGTGTTGTTGTCACTAAGTGTAAATTTGATCTCCTCAGCATCAACAATGTCCAGCGAGAGGATGTGTCAGGATAACATTCACAGTGAAATTGATCACTTAAGCTCTAGAATTAGAAATTTGGCTTCAAATGTGAAAGTGCTAACAGTTGTTTTGGTTGTCCTACTGGTAATATCTATTGCATTGGTGTTGGCATAAATACATAACAATGCCACTTAGGTGACTTGTTATACTCGGAATTTTTGGTTTGAAGTCCTGCTGAATTGGTGAGTTTATAGTGGCGCACCTTATGGCTGGCGTTAGGCTAAAAGGATTAAATAGTGACTGAAAATTATGCTGCAAGAACTGAAGAGTTTATTATCCATGACCTTGCGGTCCTAAGTGATAGCGACAAATGGAAGAAATACTGTCGCATAACTGCTAATGCGATGAGCGTTATTCCTTGGGTTGGTAGCTTACTAGCTTCAGGTGCAGCGGTTCATGGAGAAAAAAGCCAAGGGCTGGTTAATGCACTTTATGAAGAGTGGTTAAAAGTTCACAAGATTAAAATTGAGCAATTGGGTCAATCGCTTGATGAAGTTACTGAGCGCTTGGAGTCGATTCCTGAACAATTTGAAGATCGTATTCAAAGTGAAGAATATTTAGGGTTAGTACGCCGAGCGTTTAGGTCTTGGGACAACTCGGATACGGCTGAGAAAAGGCAGTATGTTGTTAATCTAATCTCTAATGCTGCAGCTTCAAATCTATGTCCTGATGATCAAATCAGATTATTCAATGATTGGCTTGATACTTATCATGAAATTCATTTCAAAGTAATCAGATCAATTTACCAAAATCCTGGTGTTACAAGGTTAGGTATATGGCAGTCGGTGAGTGATATTATGCCCCGTGAAGATAGTGCAGAAGCAGATTTGTTTAAGTTACTTATTCGTGATTTGAGTACAGGTGGGGTAATTCGCCAGTTTAGACCAACGAATGCTTATGGTCAGTTTGTAAAGCAATCACGCACTACAAAACGAGCTGGATCTAGCAGTAGCACAATGGAGTCGGCATTTGAAAACACCAAGCAATATCAGCTCACAGAGCTTGGTTCTCAGTTTGTACACTATACGATGAACCAAGTTGTTAAACGCTTGGAAAAATAAGCTATGCAAACTATTTAAGAGGGATTCGCAACACTTGGCATTTCTCATTCTATCGTTGGTTTTGTGTTTACAGCGAGCGTTCTGACTGCTTAACGAAGCTACTTACTGTACCTAATCCATAATATTCTAATTTAGTAATATAACTGTCTCTGTTTTGTCTATAGGTGGGTTACGTAGGCGTTTACCTGCCTTAGGTATTTTATCTGTCGTCAGTAAATTTCTTTCATAGGGATGGTAAAAGAGAATGAATACTCTAAGTATATGCAAGGATATGATTCTAAGTCATGCATACTTATGCTGCATATTTTAGTGTAATGTATTGATTATTATGCAGGCTTATGCTGCAAGCAACACGTTTGCCTTTTATATCAGAAGCTTATCTGCTTTAACTTCTCCCCTGTGACACATTATAGATCACAAAATAGATCCCGCTAAATTTGTTCATATCACCTCTTGATTGAAGTTTATTTCAAATATAGTAATTCTGCTTAATGAATGATACTCATCGTATTGTATTTTGCTTGCCTGCGAACAAGGCGGTTGCTTAGGTTATTGATATAAATCGAATAGGTGGTGCAGCGAAATCTTTTGGCGCTTAACTCTTTTAAAATAAAATGCATCCTTTTGAACGCCCATACGTGTTGTAAATAGATATACATTTAAAGGGCACATCAATGTTGGATGTATTTACTCATTTTGCCGATTGGTTGAGCTACTCAATCATGGGGCTAGCACCTGATACTTCGGTAGGTATCGGGGTTCATTTCTTTATTGAAGATACCAGCAAAATTCTCGTGTTATTGATTGTTCTTATTTATGTTATTTCGTATCTAAGGGCGAGCTTGAGCGTTGAGAGAGTTCGTGATTACTTGAGTGGCAAGAATCGTGGTGTTGGTTACGTTTTTGGATCCATGTTTGGAGCGATTACACCATTTTGTTCTTGTAGCTCTATTCCTTTATTCATGGGCTTTGTCACTGCCCGTATTCCCATCGGTATTACCATTGCTTTCTTGATCACTTCACCATTAATTAATGAGGTTGTGGTGATCATGCTTGGCAGCATTTTGGGGCTGAAATTCACAGTGATGTACATCATTATTGGTATGCTTTTGGGCATCTTGGCTGGCGTCATTGTGGATTTATTCAAAGCTCATCGTTGGCTGCAGCCGTTTCTTGCCAAAGCTTATCTCGAAGATGAGATGAGCGATAACCAATCTCATTGTAATCAAGTTGCTACCCCCACGGCTCCAGCACTGACACATCACCAGCGCCATGCCTTTTTAGTGAATGAAACGAGCACCATTGTTAAACGTATTTGGAAGTGGGTAATTATTGGCGTTGGGATTGGTGCGTTTATTCATGGTTTTGTACCGGCGCAATGGTTTGAGCAGAACTTGTCGGATGGTCAATGGTGGACCGTACCTATGGCCACCTTAAGTGCGATTCCAATCTACACCAATGCTTCTGGGGTGGTGCCAATTATGGCTTCTCTCATTCAAAAAGGTATGCCTTTAGGGACGACCTTAGCGTTCTGCATGGGAGCCGTGGCAGTGAGTCTGCCTGAATTTATGATGCTCAAGCAGGTGATGCAATATCGCTTACTCGGCTTAATTGCCGGTTACTTATTTGTTGCTATCTCTGTTGTGGGGTGGCTGTTTAATGCTTATCACTGATTCTATTCGTGGAGATGAAGATGAAAACAATTCAAGTATATGGTCCAGGGTGTAATAACTGTGCGGTCACTGCGGAACGTTTTGCTAAGGTGGCAAAAGATCTCGGCCAAGATGTTGTGGTTGAGAAGATCTCGAGTTTAGAAGACATCATGAAAGCCGGGGTAATGAGTACCCCTGGAGTCGGAGTGAACGGTATAATTCAACATACAGGGTCTGTACCAACGGAAGAACAAGTACGTGCTATGCTTGCATAGCTTTATTGAGGTGCGGCCCGCGTTGTTCACTATAGTGGGCAGCACTCTTGTCTTTTTTGAAGGGTAAGATGATGAAGTGCTTAATGAAAGCATGGGATGAAACAGAGGCGATCTTGTACAGCTGGTTGTTGAAGCAAACAAACAGCCAGCATGAAACAGAAGATATTATTCAAGAAGTGTTTCTTAAAGCAATGAGTAACAGCAAGCGGTTTTGTTCATTAACGGATGGCAAAGCTTGGCTGTTTAAGATGACTAAGAATCACTTTATTGATCGGTTGCGTAAAAGGATAGCGTTGGAAGATATAGGCGAGCACCAGGCCGCCGAAACGTCATTACCGGTAATGACTCAATTACAAACGTGTTTGCCGCGCATTTTGCCCAAACTATCGGATAACGATCGACATATAATCGAAATGTGCGACCTGAATGGCCTCACCCAAGTTGAGTACGCCAATGCGCATGGCCTGACGTTGCCAGCAACAAAAGCGCGACTTCGCCGCGCTCGTATAGAGTTAAAACAGAGGCTCGTGAAAGAGTGTCAGGTTAAGCAGGATACATCTGGTGTTTGTTGTTTCAAACGCGTTCAATGAATCTCGTCCGCTAGCGAATCAAGGGCACCTAATCCGCTATCTACTCAATTAGAAAATCACTAGCTTTAAAGTGTCCTGAGGTGTGCCAGCGTGAACAGCTCTAGTACGTTTCTGCCCCAAAAACTTTTAGTTAATCTTATCAGTAGTGATAAGCAGGCAACACAGATGGTGGAGCTGTGATAGATGATTACTTGAGCTCACTAAACGGTGTTCCTGCTGGGTTGTTATACAGAGTGCGAATTAACTGTTGCGCTGGTCCAGAAAACTCGGTCAACCACCAATCTCCAACGAGAAACTCTCTTGGTAAACCTAGGCTACGTAGCAACTCATTTGCGATCACCTCCGGTGTGAGGTTAGCTTGGTTGCATCTTGGATGCCCCACATGCACCCAAATAACCTGATCCTCTTGATAATAATGGGTGTCAGGCGCGAAATAGGTCAGAAGCTGGCTTGAAAAAGGCTGGTTCGAGGTACCGACACAATAATCATTTTGCCCCTCACTGAGCAATGAGAACTGAGTATCATGACCAATCACTACGCCAAAGTCGATTTCATGCGTGGCGTAAAAATGCTCATCAAATTGGTTGTTGGAAATGTTCAATACGTCGTCACGATAGTCACTCAATGGGTGATAGAGGACTTGCGGCACGCTAAACACCTTAAACCCAATAGCCGAATGAATTAAATCAATCGCTTCGCTTACATTGGCAGGTACCTTGCCCTCTGTTTGCGATACAAAGTAAAGTGGTACGGGGTGTTCGGTGTTCCAGCGTACGGTGGCTTTATTTTGCAGGTAGCCATGAATGGAAACACCATTGCGAAACTCAATGATTTCGGCGATCTCCTTGGTATTCAGTCGCCAAGATTTATTTTCATCCTTGTCATCGAAACACCCAGTGAGCAGTATCAAGCAGGAGGCGAGTAATGCTTTTTTCATGTGATTAGTTTTCAAAAATGATTTTAGAACCAAATGGTATTCCATCGGTTTTGTCAGTGAAGATATTGACCATGTGCAGTCTTCCGCGCTCAGTCTGAACGGTCGCGACAAGCGAGTTTGTCCAACTTCCTAAAGAGATAATAAGAGATTTACCATCTTGACTAATCTCTGCTCTCATATTTGAGCTGCTTGAATCTAAGTGGTAGTCGATAACTCTGTCACTACCAGTCAATACAATTGCTACCTGCCCATTTTGTTGAACAGTGGTTTCGACCATCCCATTATGTCCACGCTCTGCGTCAATCACTAGTGGGCCAACGTAGGAGCCAACACAACCATTTGCTAATACTTGACCGGTGAACATCGTTGCCGCAATGACCGAAGCAACTAATACGTTTTTCATTTTTATTCTCGATTGTTAAAGGGGAGGGAGCATAGCATTTACTGAGTAACAACCTAATAAATCAAAGTGTTAATTTGTATTTCAATGTTTAGTTGCATGTTCCTGAGTATTGTCCCACTGATTCCGGGATTATCCGGCCATTTTTACCTAACTCGGGAAGCTATGATCGTAATCGCTGGAATCCCTGCTTTTTCTCTTTTAAATCAATGGCTCAGTATCCTTGCTATACATCAGATGGTTGTAAGGAAGTGACAATGCGAAAAATGAGAATACCGGTGACCAAAATTAAAGAGGTGTTACGCCTGAAATTCGATTTATTCATGGCGTTAATCTGGAGCAAGCCACACAAGGATAATTCCAGTTAAGGTAAACGATGCAAGCAACTTAATGTCCAGGTTCTGATAATTGTTATATACCTCAAGAACACACATAGCGAGCAGATAGGCTCCCATAATGCGCATGGCACCACCGATAACAAACCTAACTATGGAAAAGGTACCGCCTACAGCAGATCTAATGATGGAAAGAGGTGTGTTACGCATGATAATCCTTCTGTATTGCTAGAATATGAAATGAGGGAGTAAACTTATATTGAACTCACAACCTGTATAAGTCATTGTATAATATGTGTTTTAATTTAACTTTCGTTAGAGTTAGCAAACTAACTAACACATTATGTCCAAAACTATGTAACAGTAGCCGAACTACAACTTTCGGTCGCTTAACCTAGTGCCATACATAAAAGACAATCGAGAGATGTTGTTAATTAACAACACGAACTATTGAAAACCGTCCAGCGATGAAGTTATTTATTGCAAGGCTATGTGAAATTATGTTGCAAATAGTCCTTTAACTTAATGATTTTATAAACTTATCAGGCTGGTATTTTTCGTATTTCTCTTAATGCCATGCATCATTGCCATGATAGCATGCATAAGCTATTTTTTTGTGGCTTAACAACAAAACGGGTGAGGTACATCATGTGCCATTGTCAGCTAAAACATTCCTGAGGAAAGGATCTTTTTAAGCTCGTCAGTGCAAAAATGAATCGGGTAATGGCAGTCGAGCCATACTCAACCAGAATGGTTAAAATGATCTTATTTTCATTAAAATAAGATCATAAATGATGGGGCAGGGTAGACGACGAGTTAGTCTTTAATAAGTTTATTGATTAGTTTGTTCGATCATGTGATTGACCTGAACTCGGGATAAGAATAGAAGGGAACTAAAAGCTGGTTCTGCGATCAGATCTTTCGACCAAGAACGACTAATCGCAAAAGGAACCAGCTATGAACAAATTAGTAGACTTTTTTTGTCATGTCGATGACTTTTTGTTTGGCTTTTTTACCTCAATGGCAAAAACTTCAGTTAAAAAATGGTGAACGTAAACGGAACCGAAAAGGTCGCATGTCGGAGAGCGAGATAATGACCATCATTATTGCTTTTCATATGTCTCATCAGCGTGATTTCAAGAACTTCTATCTTGGCATCATTCATCGCTATCACAAAAGTGATTTCCCAGCCTTGTTGAGTTACACCCGCTTTCTTGAAGTCATGCCATCAGTACTCATTCCGCTTAGTTCTTTCTTCACGCATGTAAAAGGTGAGCCAACAGGGATTGAGTTCATTGATTCCACAAGCATTAAAGTCTGCCACAATTTACGCATACCACGGCATAAGGTTTTCAAAGGAGTAGCCGCAAGGGGTAAAGGAACAATGGGTTGGTTTTATGGATTTAAGCTTCACATCATCACTAACCATCTTGGTGATATCGTTGCAGCCAAACTCACACCCGCGAATACTGATGATAGAAAGCCAGTTCGAGAGCTATCAAAAGGCCTACTCGATAAACTCTATGCTGATAAAGGTTATATCAGCAAAGCACTTACCGCCGATTTAAAAGAGGATGGGATCACTCTTATTACGACTCACCGTAAAAACATGAAACCCAAAATACTTGCTGCTTGGGATAGAGCAATGTTATCAAAGAGGTTCATTATCGAGACCATCAATGACCAACTGAAAAATATTTCTCAGATAGAGCATTCTCGCCACCGGAGTCTACACGGCTTCATGCTGAACTTACTTGGCGGGTTAATCGCCTACTGTCTGAAACCAGAAAAGCCATCGCTCAACATCACAAGCACAGAAAAATCAGGGTTGATGGCGATGGCTTAAACCGATCTGAGGTTAATTACGTACTTTAGTCTTCGCGTATTACAATATTCATTTTTTGAAAGTGAAGTCCATGGAGGTAATGAGCGGTTTATTTTCATACAGACCTAGATGGGAGCTTGTAAGTCTGGAAGAAGCCATGTAGAGATCTAAAGGCAGGCGACCGAGATTAAAACTATCAAATCCTCAAGAATGAATCGAGTAGATGTACCGTTCCATTACATATGGCAGCCGAACAGCTTGAGGCAGTGACCGAAGGTATTTCGTCGAAGCCTACTGCATCTTTATTGAATGCCAGAACTGATTTTTTTGTGAAAGATTATGCTTTGTGGCACGATATGCTCGCCAGCTTAATTGCCAAAGCTTGAAGTCGGTCACCCTATTTGCAACAAATATTGATAAAACGCATAGTTCTTTGTTGCTGGAGTGCATAATGTCACTGTTGTTCTGTTCCAGAGAAATGAAAGGTTACCAATATGTCTGATGTACCAGTATCTGTTACAACCGCCGCCGAAGTGATCCAGCCTGTTGCTGAATCTTCGGGTTCTATTTGGGGTTATGTAGCTGGTGGTGTTGCCTTACTGATTCTTGCCGGTTTCTTCGGTTACAAGATGATCAATAAGCCAGCATTTATTATCAATCGGGTGCGAAAGCGTAACCTGAAAGAGATTAAGAAGTTAGGTGTTGAAAATTCTGACTTCGTGAATGATTTAGATAAGCTGTTGGATTCTGTTGAGAATTACGCTACTAAAAACGGCATGAAAGGCACCGATGTGGTGAAAATCATTAGCCCAATGAACGATAGCGCTCGTATCAAAACAGCAGGTGATATGTACCAGTCAATGATTTACATTGCCAACGATATCAAAGATACGTCGCTGGCACGTGAGTTCAAGACTAAATCCAAGCAAGTTAAAGCAAATTCACCATTAATGGCTGGTTTGTTCAAGCGCGCAGGTATCTAAGCTTCCTTCGTTTATTGACGAAAAGTAACATACAAAACCGGTTGGTATCGCTCTGGGATTCAGAGTGATAACGACCGGTTTTTTTTATGTCGGTATTAGTTAGAAGCATTAAATTGGTGGTTTTTTTGTGATAAAGATCAACTTTTCGTGAAATGGTGTGCTTCTGTTATCTGAAAAATAAATCCTGCATCACAACAGCAAACGTTGAGCTGTTACCATATGGCCAAACCCAATAATAACTACAGGGAACGAGGATGAGAGAGGTTGAATTTCGTACCGTTGACAGACTGTTTGTCAAGATGTCTGTCAACGATAAGTTTTGGGTGCTCTTTGCACTGATTGCCACGGTCGTCACGGCGATTGCCGGGTTGCATTACCGCCAAAGCGTTAGCCAACTTGAGCGGCAGCAATTGATGGTGACCGAAGCAAGACTTGCGGCAATGGTCGAAACAGTACAGGGTTCCGGTTTGGACAATGATGCCCAGCGCAACTTATTGCAACAACAAGGTGTGAACTTTACCGGCAATACCTACGGGACAGCCCGAGAGCAGGCGCAGATGGTGACATCAATGGGCATGGCGAGCTTGCCACAGGCGTTGTCCACATCATTCCAGGCAGAAAAAGATCAGGCCTTGCAGCGCTTTTTTTATTCACTGGCTGCACTCTTACCAATTGGTTTGCTGTGTTACTGGATAGCGACTTTCCTTGGCGGTGCGCTGTGGGTGATGCACCAAGCCACTAGGCGTATTGCCGATGGTGATTTGACGTCGCGACTGGGTTTCCACGTTGGCCGAGACGAGTTCGGTATCATCGGTTTTGAATTAGATCGCACTATGGATACCTTAAGCGAGCTGGTCAATACGGTGAAGCACAGTGCTCAGAACCTGCAGATTGCGGCAGGTAATTTCGGTAATGATGCACAAGGTGCAGGCCAACAAGTGAACCAGCAATACGCTTCGCTTGATTCAGTAGCGACGGCGATGGAAGAAATGACAGCGTCGGCTAAAGATATCGCTGGTTTGGCACAGCAAACCTCTGATCAATCGGATGCTGACATGCAAAGCATCGAGCAGGGTAATCGCAATGTTCAACAGGCGATTGTCAAAGTGACCCAGCTGTCTGAGCAAACCGACGAAGCCTCGCGTGCTGTTGGTAGCCTCAATGAGAAGGCCGAAGAAATCAATGCGGTGATCACCACGATCAATGCTATTTCTGAACAAACTAACTTGCTTGCGCTGAATGCGGCAATAGAAGCGGCCCGTGCCGGTGAGCAGGGGCGTGGCTTTGCTGTGGTTGCCGATGAAGTCAGAACGCTGGCGGGGCGCACGCAGCAGGCAACGGTTGAGATTCAGGCTATGATTGACAAGCTTCAGCTTGAGACGAACAGTATCTCCAACATTACCGCTGTGACGCTTGAGCAGTCGCACCACAGTCGTGAGATGATCACCGAAATCGGCCGCGACGTGGATAACATTGCCGAATCGGCACGTCAGGTGATGGACATGAGCACTCAAATTGCGACGGCGGCACATCAACAGACTACGGTTGCCAATGATATAGCCTCAGAGTTGCATGATATCCGTTCCCAGTCGGAAGTGATCCGTACTATGAGTGAACAGTCGATTGATAACAGCACCAGCTTGGCGGATACCTCGCGTCAGTTGGGTGATATTTTGCATAAATATCGTACCAATAGCTGAAACCTTAAATCAGCTTGAAAGATCCACAGCCCTTATGAGCCAGTTACTTTAGTAACTGGCTCTTTTGCATGGATTTGTGAATTCAGTATGGGGGAAACAATGGTTTTCATAACCAGAATGGAGCCTGGTCACGGCACGTTGCCCAGTTGCTTGCTAATCTGACTATATAGCCAGCGTGTTTCTGGCTGGATTGTAGAGGGGAAGCGCGTATGAATACTCAATTAACCGTAACATTGGCGGGAACAGATCATCCTCAACTTATCAATAAATTAGCAGCCAAGACTCACGAACTTGGTGGCAAGTGGCTGATCAGTAAGATTAACAGGCTGGATAACCAAGTTGTCGGGATTTTGAAGATTGATATTCCAGCACAATCTGCGGGTCAGCTAAGAGAGCTTTTCCAAGCCCAGCAAGAATTAGATATCCGGATCATAGAAGCGGCGGAGGTTGGTGAAATCAAAACCGACCATCTAACTTTGAAGGTCGAGTCGAGTGATCGTCCGGGTATCGTCAATGATATTACCCGTATTTTGGATAATATAGGCATCGGTATCGTGAAGATTGAAAACCACCGTATAGGTGTCCCTGATCTTGGCCAGGCTTTATTCTTTGCCGAGTTGCAAGTTGATGTGCCTACCGAAGTGGATACTGAACAGTTGCTTGAAGCGTTGCAGCAAGTCGACGATGGTCTGATTGTGAAAGTGTTAGAAACGGCTTAACGCTATAGCGTATTAAACACAACGCTAAAGAAGACAATAACAGGTACGGGTCCGTACCTGTATCGGGTGGATAGCTGGCGTTGATAGGATCGTAACGTTTATACCAACCTACATAAATATTTGCTCAGTCTTGCTGGTTAAAATCGATGTTCTCTGCGTTAGATATTTTGTAATTAGAGCCACTAGTTACTGCAATATCTGCTTTGATAACAACGATTTTTCCAGTGCAAATACTTGATCAACGACTTATCCAGATTGGTATTAGAACTCTTGGTTCATTTTGGCCAGGCTAGCAAGCAGTTGTTGCCGCTCTTCAGTACTGAGCTTTGCGGTGATGTCTTGCGTCAGGCTGAGATGAAGCTGATCGTGCTCGTGATACAGCTCCTCTCCTTCTCCAGTTAGCTCAACGAGAATCGATCGACGATCTGATTCATGCGGGCGGCGCACCAGAAGACCCAGCTTGACCATTTTATCGACCTGAACAGTCAGGGTACCGGTCGTCACGCCAATTTTATCCGCCAACTCCTTCATCCTCATTGCACCATGTGCACCTAGAATTTCAACGACATGAATCTGTGGCAGGGAGAAGCCCTTGCCACGGACAACGGATTGCTCCCAAGAAGAGAGCTTTTCGTAGAATTCAATGATGGTGTGGTTCAACTGTTCAATGTCTTTCATTTCTGTCTCGTTGTCAGTGTGCCGTTTGGCACGGGTTGACCTCTATCGTGAGATGACTAAGTTTATCGAACTCTTTCAGTAATTGCTTGTATTCGTTGGCTGCTTTGGGTTGGTGGGTCACCAGCGAAATCATCGCAGCATAATGGTCGGCGCTGATTTTCCAGATATGGATATCACTGACTTTGTTATCGGCATTACTTTCAAGTGTGTCGACAATTTTTTGTTGGTATTCATGGTCAATACTGCCATCAAGCAAGATTGGGCTGGTTTGCTTCATCAAGCCCCATGCCCAGCGAGTAATGATCACCGCACCGACCATGCCCATGATGGCGTCGAGCCAGTCGTAGCCAAGGTATTTACCAAACAACAGGGCAACGATGGCCAATAGAGATGTCAGGGCATCTGCCAATACATGGAAATAGGCTGCGCGGAGGTTATGATCGTGACCATGACTATGCCCGTGGTTATGGCTATGTTCATGATGATGGTGACCATGATCATCATGGTGGCTACCGTGCAACAAGAATACGCTGACGATATTGACTAATAAACCGATCACAGCCACAAGAATGGCTTCATTGAATTGTATGGTTTGTGGATTAAGCAGGCGGTCTAAAGATTCAACCAACATCAATAAGGCAACAAGGCCAAGTGCGATGGCACTAGTGAACCCTCCGAGCACACTGACTTTGCCTGTTCCGAACGAGAACGTTGGGTTGTTAGTGTGCTTGCGGGCATAGCGGTAGGCAAACAGAGTAATGAGGAAAGCGGCTGCGTGGGTCCCCATGTGCCAACCATCGGCCAATAACGCCATCGAGCCAAAGAGTGTACCTGCGGTGATCTCCGCCACCATAGTCACGACTGTCAACCCTAGCACCCACCGCGTCCGCTGTTCCCCTTTATGGTTGATTGAAACAAAGTCATGGCTATGCTGCCATTGTTGCAAATTAGAACGGTGCATGAGTGTTCCCCTGATTGGTACAAGCTATTTTGTTTGATAATTATATATTTTGATAGTCAAGGTATTCTGTGATCATATAGTTTGAAAGTCAAAGCATATTGAGAGGTGAGGGAATGCGTGGCGCATAGAAAACACCCTGCAGAGTTATGGTCTGCAGGGGAGAGGCTATAGCGTGATGACGCTTTTTAGATTAGCTGCATAGTGGTGATACAGGTGCGGCTGTTACCTTTGGTGCTCAGTACTTCCGTAGCTGTTTTGCCTTGGTAGGTGAAGGTGAACTGGTAGTTACCATTTTTCGGCATCCAGAAATCAATAAAACCGTCTTTCTGGGTTTTTACCATGCCAGATTGAACCACTTCATTGGTTTGGGTATCGGTAATTTCCACCGTCATGGCTTTGTTGACCATTTCTCCTTGGCAGCCAGTTGGAACATGGAAGGTACAGCCATGGGTCACGTTCTCGAACGGGGCTATAGAGAGAAGAAACTCTTCTTCAATGGGGACCGTCGCTTTTGAGCCGTCAGCAAACTCTGCATAGATAGCGTCAGGCATGATTCTCACGGTTGCCTCGCCAGTCCGGTGCCACTGATGGGATTGTTTCAGTGCCGCTTGCGGTGACAGCTTACTGAAAGCTTGTGCATCTGTATTTGCTAGCGTTTGTGCGCTGCTTAAAGAGAGTAGAAGTGCAGGTAGTAGGTATTTCATCGTATGTTCCATCTCGTTATTTTAAAATTGTATTACGCTTCATGCCGGCCTCGGAGTGGCCTGCTATGTTGCAAGAAAACTCAACAAAGTTCTGGCCCATGAAGTGCCATCCCATTTCTGCGATTTCACCTGGTGCTAAGGTGAGAGTGGTTCCGTCATGGTGCTCCATATCCGGCATTGCCCGCATCATTTCGCGATGCTTGGCTTGTTCGTCGAGACTGCCGATGGAAAACTCATGGGGGATCTGGCCTTGGTTGGTGATAATAAACCGCACCACATCACCTTGTTGGATGGATAAGTTTGGCTCGAATTGCATTTTCATATCGTCGGTCAGTACCACTTGATAGGTTTGGCTCGCTTGAGTGACTGGTGCAGGCATACCAACGGCTGAGGCCATCGCGCCGTGGCCAGACATATTACCGTGCCCTTCGTGATGATGAGCGTGGTCCCCAGCGGCAAAACTCAAGGGAGTCGCCAGTATTAGAGCCAGTGATAAGGTGGTTTTTATTATCATCATAGTTCCTTACCCGGTGCAGGGCACCGGGAATTGTGTTTGTCGTTATTGCGTGAGTTTGTAGCTAAAGCGTTTCCAAAGCTGGAAGGAGGCAGGTAATACCACAAGCGTGAGTAACAGCGCCGAGGACATACCGCCAATCATGGGTGCGGCAATACGCTGCATGACTTCCGAGCCAGTCCCTGAGCCGTACATAATAGGGATAAGGCCGATGATGACGGTGGAGACGGTCATCATGATTGGCCGCACCCGCAGTCCCGCCCCTTCCTGAATGGCCTTGTTGAGTGAAAAAAGCGTCAATGGCTTGTTGGTGTGCTCGGCTTCTTCTAGCTGGTACTTCCAGGCTTGATTGAGATAAACCAGCATGATGACCCCGATTTCTACCGCCACTCCGGCAAGGGCAATGAAACCGACACCGACGGCAATCGAGAAGTTGTAGCCCAGCCATTCCATCAGCCATACCCCACCGACCATCGCCAAAGGCAGGGTACCCATGATGATCATGACTTCTCCAGCACGGCGGAAGCTCAAGTACAACAACAGCATGATGATGGCGATAGTCGCCGGTACCACCACAGTCAGTCGGGCCTTGGCCCGCTCCATGTACTCGTATTGGCCTGACCACACCAGCGAATATCCTGCGGGCAGTTCAAGTTGCTCGGCAACCACTTGCTGGGCATCCTCCACATAAGATCCGAGATCGCGACCATCAATGTCGATAAAGACCCAGCCGTTGGGGCGGGCATTTTCGGTTTTGATCATCGGCGGGCCATCTTCAAAGCGGATATCGGCGACATCAGCCAGTGCGATCCGAGCACCACTAGGAGTAACAAGAGGCAGGTTGCGCAATTTATCCAATGAATCTCGGTAGCTCTGCGGGTAGCGGACATTGATAGGGTAGCGCTCCAGCCCCTCGACAGATTCTCCAACGTTCATGCCACCAACAGCGGTACTGATCACTTGCTGAATATCTCGGATGCTTAGGCCATAGCGGGCGGCTTCTCGGCGCTTGATATCCATGGTGATGTAGCGGCCTCCGGCGACTCGTTCGGCATAGACTGATGCTGTGCCTTCAACGCCTTGCAGTACGGCTTCCAGCTGGGCACCGATTTGCTCAATGTGTTTGAGATCTGGTCCGGCAATTTTGATCCCTATTGGGGTTTTAATACCGGTGGCCAGCATGTCGATACGGGTCTTGATCGGCATTACCCAGGCGTTGGTCAAACCGGGGAACTGAATCAAGCTATCCAGCTCACGCCGTAAACTTTCTGTGGTGACGCCGTCGCGCCACTCTTCTTTCGGTTTGAGCTGGATAATGGTTTCGATCATGGTCAACGGTGCGGGATCGGTCGCGGTTTCTGCTCGGCCGATTTTGCCCCAGACGGTTTTTACTTCAGGGATGGTTTTGATCAGCTTGTCGGTTTGTTGCAACAGTTCTCGCGCCTTACCGATTGATATGCCAGGGTAGGTGGTAGGCATGTACATCAAGTCGCCTTCATCCAGCGGTGGAATGAATTCGCTACCCATCTTTTGCATTGGATAGTAGGCCGATGTCATCAACGCCAGTGCAATCACAATGACTGTTTTTGGGAACGCCAAGCTGAAATTAAGCAATGGACGGTAGAGTGCAATCACCAAGCGGTTGATGGGATTCTTATGTTCGGGCATCACGTTGCCACGGATCAGGTAGCCCATCAGTACCGGTACCAAGGTGATTGCCAAGCCAGCGGCCGACGCCATGGCAAAGGTTTTGGTGAAGGCCAGTGGCGAGAACATTTTGCCTTCTTGGCCTTCCAAGGCAAACACAGGTACAAAGCTTAGGGTGATGATAATCAGCGAGAAAAAAAGCGGTGCGCCGACTTCTTCTGCTGCTCGGCTGATCACCTGCCAGCGGTTTTTATCCGTGAGTGGGGTCCGTTCAATGTGTTTGTGGACATTCTCGATCATCACGATGGCACCATCGACCATAGCGCCGATCGCAATCGCAATCCCCCCGAGTGACATGATGTTAGCGTTGATCCCCTGCCAGTGCATGATGATAAATGCAGACAGAATGCCGATAGGCAAGCTGATAATCACTACCAGTGATGAACGGAAGTGGAATAGGAATAGGGCGCAGACGATGGCGACAACAATAAATTCCTCGAGTAATTTCTCGTAGAGGTTCTTTACTGCGCTGTCGATCAAGCCTGAGCGGTCATAGGTGGTTACGATCTCCACGCCATCAGGCAAGCTGCGCTCTAGATCAGCTAGCTTGTCTTTAACGTTGTTGATGACTTCTTGGGCATTTTCGCCAAAGCGCATGACGACAACCCCGCCAACCGCTTCGCCTTCACCGTTGAGTTCCGAGATCCCGCGGCGCATTTGTGGACCGAGGTTAATATCGGCAATATCACCAAGTAGCAGTGGTGTGCCTTTGTCGGTGACTTTGAGCGGTATGTTCTTGAGGTCGTCGATGTTGGTAACATAGCCGGTTGCCCGCACCATGTGCTCAGCTTCGGCCAACTCAATCACCGAGGCTCCCGCTTCTTGGTTACCGGCCTGAATCGCCATATTGACCTGTTGTAGCGTCAGGTTATAGGCGCGTAGTTTGTTGGGATCAATCTGGACTTGGTACTGTTTGACCATACCGCCAACCGTGGCGATTTCCGATACGCCTTCAACGGTTTGCAGCTCGTATTTTAGGAACCAGTCTTGCAAGCTTCGCAGCTCGCTCAAATCGTGTTGGCCGGTTTTATCAACCAGAACATAGCTGTAAATCCAGCCGACACCGGTAGCATCAGGCCCTAATGTTGGCTTGGCGCTGTCGGGTAGGTTTGGGGCGACTTGGCTTAAGTATTCCAATACCCGCGAGCGTGCCCAGTACATATCGGTCTCATCGTTGAAGATGATATAGACATAGGAATCGCCGAAGAAGGAATAACCACGAACCGTTTCTGCCCCCGGTACTGCCAGCATGGCAGTGGTCAGCGGGTAGGTGACTTGATCTTCTACCACTTGCGGTGCTTGGCCGGGATAGCTGGTTTTGATTATGACCTGTACATCAGATAAATCTGGGATGGCATCAATCGGAGTTTGCTTGACGCTGTATAGGCCGGAAGCAATTAAAAAAGCGGTGGCAACCAAAACCAGAAAACGGTTTTGGATTGACCATCGGATGATGGTACCGATCATTGTTCAGTCTCCTTAGTCGCTGGAGTCTGGATATCATGTTCCATGTTTTGATGGTCGTGGGCGCTGTGATCGATCATTGCACCACTTTCTCCGCTATCTGCTTCTATACCTGAAAGCGTGTACTGGCCATTGTCCTGCTTGGTCACTAGAAACCGTACCGACTGGCCACCGACCAATTGGTTTAGGTCACTGTCATCGCTGACCGTAAAATCCATGGTCATGGCAGGCCAGCCCCATTCAGGGATGGGTGGGTGCTCTATCGTTAGCATCTTATGATCCAGCATGATATTTCGGATCACCCCGGTGGTGTGGACTTGGCTGGAAGGTTGACTCAGTGTCTGGGTGTTGATGCGGCTGAGATCGGCGCTTTGGCTCGATTCAGAATCAAGCATAAAGTGAGCCGAGGTCACGACGGTGTCGTCAGTCGTCAGCCCGTCAATAACCTCAATCATGCCAGCAGCGGTACGCCCCGTTTTAATCCGTACTGAGCGGTATTTGCCTTCACCTAGGGCGAGGACAACACGGGCCATATTGCCAGAGCGGATCACGGCTTGCTCCGGTACCACTAATACCGATTCCTCGGTTTGCGGGATCAAGGTTAAGTTGGCAAACATGTTGGGTTTTAGGTTGGCTTCGCGGTTACTGAACTTCAAGCGCACCCGTAATGTACGGGTTGCAGGATCTAAAATCGGATAGATGTAGTCGACCCGGCCCTGCCAACGTTTACCCGGAAGGGCATCGACCCACATATCCGCACTGGTACCGGGTTTGATCCAATGGGCTTGGCGCTCAAACACCTCGGCATCAACCCAGATATCAGAAAGAGAACCACCGCTAATAACGGTTTGCTGTGGTGACAAGTAAGCACCATTACGGATGTTAAGGGTCGCAATGACCCCATCGGAAGGGGCTTTGATCGCAATGTACTGACGCGGTTTGCCGCGGCGAATAATATCGCTGATCTGGCCGTTATCCACGCCTAATGAACGCAAGCGATCTTTGGCGCCATTGACCAGCACCGCTTTACCCATGCGCTTGGCATTGAGCAGCTCTTCCTGGGCTCGGACTAAGTCTGGCGAGTAAATTTCAAACAGTACCTGCCCAACAAGCACACGCTCACCAATGGCATTGACACTGAGGTTTTGGATCCAGCCACTGACACGGCTGTTGATCTGCCATAGCTGGCTTTCATCAAAACTAACATAGCCCACGCTATCAATTTTTGGGGCGAGCTGCTGGCGTTCAACCTGGGTTGTTTTGACGCCGAGGTTGTTCTCAACCGCTGAATTGATCGTGACGGTACCGGCCGGGTCATCATTGCCGCCTGCAAGATCTTCTTCATAGACTGGGATCAAATCCATCCCCATCGGTGATTTACCGGGCTTATCACGCTGGTAGTTCGGATCCATGGGAGCGACCCAGTAAAGAGGCTCGTTGCTAGCTGCTTGGCTGTTTGTGTCATGGCTTGTGCCTAATGGCTTATTAGCGAAGTAGCTGTTACTGAAATAACCCAGACCAGCACCAATGGCGAGAGCGATGAAGGCAACAGAAAATGACTGTTTCATGATATCCCTTAATATTTGTTCAGCAGGTAAGCCAAGGTGTTATTTGTTTGTTGTAAGTCGGCGGCAAGGCGTGCCTGTTCCAGCTCGATGGCCAGTTCTTCACTGGCTGCCCGGATATATTCATCCAACTGGCTGGTATTGTTTTGATAGCCTCGCTCGACCGCTTGGGTTTTTTCCTTGGCTTGCTTTAGCAAGGCTGAGCGGTAGCGATCCAGACGCTGCAGGGTGTTATCCCTGTTGATAACGGCAGCACTGATCTGTGCATGCATCTGGCGCAGCATGAGATCACGCTGTGTTTTGGCCGCCCCGACCTGATGCTGGGCGGCTGATAGCTTTCTGTCCTGGCGTTTTTCGGTGAACAGCGGGAGATCCACGGTGACATAGGCGCTGACCAAGTCTGGAGCGGCAGAGCCATCCATCCTATCCGCCTGACGATGGGCATACATCACCTCGACGCCGAACTGTGGTTGGTAGGATTCATTGGCAATCTCGACACCGGTTTCACTACTTTTGATCAGCTCATCTGTCACGAGAATATTCGGATGGCTGGCGAGTTGTTGATAGTGATCCTGTGTAGACGCAGCTAGATAGGCTTGCAGAGCCTGCCATTGTGGATAGGCTTTGGGTTTGATCTGCCAAGCTTGTTCTCCTAACCATTCAGATAACTGGGCACGCAGCTGCTGTTGCATCTGTTGGTTTGACTGAAGTTGGTCATCAATTTTGTTGACTTGTAACTCGGCTTGGATCAAATCCTGCACTTGGCTAGCCCCGACACCGTAGTTGGTGCTGAGGTAGCGGGTGAGTTCGCGGAAGAGATCTTGGTTTTGTTTAATCAATCGCTGGCTTTGTTCAAGGTAGGCCAGTTCGATCCAGCTAGTTGTAATCGCTTTGGCGACATCCAGCTTGCGGATATCGGCTTGTTTGCGAATACTCCCGGCTTGTTGCCGGCTCTGCTTTTGCAGCAGGGATAAGCTATCGCCACGACCAAATTGTTGCATTAAGCCGACAGAAATATTGGTCATTGGGTCTTCATCGAAAGCAAAGCTATCGACCGGTAAACCGCCGATACCCACTTTCACTTTGGGATCCATAAGTTGGCTATTGGCAATCCCCATTTCGCTGATCGCATCAGCCTGAAACTGTATTTGCTGTTGGGCAACATCATGTTCAACCGCCCAGTTAATAAGTCTCTTTAGTGTTGCTGGCTCTGAATGGGCATGTTCTGGATAAGAATTCGCCCAAGAACTGGCGGCAAAACCAATGAGAGACACCATGCGGATCGCACGGAATATCTTGTTGTTATACATGTTTTTTTCACTTTTTCGACGTAAATAGCGACTGGACAAGCGAACTGGCCCAGTGATGTAAACGGAAGCGAATTAGTGAATAGGGGGGCGGAGGCTATTTTCGGGGCGGGAAATTGGAGCACTTACCAATAAACGCTGGGGAGTACCTTGAGCGGATAAGTTTACTTGTGCGAGATAAAACTCGGGCAGGGTGGAGTATTGACAATGGCTGCTGTTGCAGCTTTTACAATGCTTGTTATCGCTATCATTGCCGCAGTGGTTGGCGTCCATTGTCGAACCATCAGCGCAGTTATCACAGTGAAGCATGCCTTGGTTATGAACACTGTGATGAGCAGTGCTCTGGGCCGTCGATACAGCAGAGTCTGTATGATGGCTTGAACCTGTTTGTTGACTTGGCATGGTTTGATGACCAGACATAGCAAAAACTGGGTTGATAATCAGGCTGATTATCAATACCAGAAGTAATGCCAGCATATTGTGCGGTCGGCGCAAGATCATCAATATCTAACTGTAAATTATAAGATTGCCAATAAGTGTAAACCTTCCCCTAGGGGAAACGTCAATAAAAAGAAGTGGCCAATTAGCCACTTCTTACTATTGAGATGGTTTAGGGGTTAGCTTGCCGCTTCTGGCTCAATTTCAGCGGTGAGTTTTTGTGGTGCAGACTCTACGTCGGCAGCCTCAACCTCAATGGTTTCATTCGCCACTTTTTCTGTTATTGCTTCTTCAGGCACTTCTTCATTAGCTACCGCTTCTACAAGTGCTGGTTCTTCGGCAACGGCTTTCTCTGTAGCTTCTAAAGCTGTCTCGTCTTCTGAGGCTGTCTCTTGTTCTTGTGCTAAATCTTCTGATTGCTCGCTCGCTTGAGTGTAGGCTGCAACAAGGGAGGTATTCAGTTCAGCAACCTTGGCTTCCAATTGCTTCATTTTCTCACTGGTTTGAACGCTAGCTTGCTGCTCTGCTGTCAGTGATGCTTCAAGCTCAGTGACTTTTTTCTGCTCGTCAGTCAGCTGCGCCAAAAGTTGTTGTAAGCTCTGCTCACCTTCGCTTGATTGGGCTTTCTGCTCTTCAATCAGAGAGACAAGAAGTTTGCCTTGTTGATTAATCGAGTTATCACGCAGGTCGTCACTACCAAGTGCTTTAGAAATGTTGACCAGTAGTTTTTCAAACGTCAGTACATGACGCTCATAGTCTTTTTCTGGTAATGCTTTTAATTGCTGTACTACGTCAGCGATGTGCTCGGCATGCTTTAGCGAGAACATGGCTTCAGCTGCCTTGTCTTCAATCTCGTTAATCGAACGAGGCTCAGCACCAATGAAGGCTTCAGCAGCAGTCACACGAGTTGCGGCTACAGCTAGGGTATCTGGCGCATGCAGTGCCGTGTTACTCGCCTTCAATCGTGCCAATTCTTTTTGTGCATCGGATAGATAAATACGAGTGACTGTTTTGACTTCTAGCGCACGCTGGCGGCTTACTAAATCCGGTTGGCCAGATGTAGCACGTTCTGTTCTGTCCTCTGCAATAAAGTTGACCAATGTTTGCAGCTGAGTGTCTAAACGTGCATTAGTTTTCGGATAATATTCATTAACGTCTAAAGACGCTAATTGTGCACGGTAAGAAAATGCTTCATCGAGAACAGATAATGCTTTCTCGCGGATCATTTCTGCTTTTGCAATATTTAAGTTGAATTGGTTTAGCGCGTCTTCAGTTGCTTGAATATTGGTTCTTGAGCTAAAGAAGCCGGTACTACTGTGGGCTTTGCTTGGGTCCGTTTCAAACACAGCGTAGTACTCTTTGGCATCACTGAGTGCTTTATCAGCATCTTGGTAGTGCTTAGTTGCAAACCAAGGAAGGTCATCCGCTTTTGCATTGCTAAGCTTTTCTTTAGCTTGATTAATGCTCTGAGCAATTGAATTTATCTGGGTGGAGATTTCAGACTGATTGCTTTCTAGAGGAAGTGTTTTTGTTGCATCAGAATCAGACGCACAGCCTGATAAAAGTACAGTAACAGCAATGGCTGACAGTGTTAGTCCCTTTTTCATTACAGCTCCAACGGGTATGTATATGAGTAAAAATATGTTCTGAAAATATAATTATATTTTTTGCGGTAAAGATTGTAGAACGATATAAAAATAAGTTAAATACCAATGATTTAATTATTTATTTAAAAACATGTCAATTGAATAAAGTGACTTTTTCATGGCGAGTAATGGTCGGTTAGTCATTATTTTGACGGGCGTTGTACCTATTGGGTATATGTTTAAAATGGAAATAGGTAAGCAGCTTGAGGATGAGCTTCGCTGGGTATTAATATCAACCTACATAAATATTTGATCAGTCTTGCAGGTTAAAATCGCTGTTCTCTGCGTTAGATATTTTGTAATTAGAGCCACTAGTTACAAAATATCTGCCTTGATAACAACGATTTTTCCAGTGCAAATACTAGATCAACGACTTATCCAGATTAGTATAAGCTGCTTGTTTGAGATGCATTAATGATAGGCAGTGACTACTCACCGTCCTCATCGGACGAGGGTTTACGGCGAAATTGCTCAAAGAGGTCGGGCTATTGGGCTTTTGACACTTTTAGTGCTTTTAACTTGGCTTCTAGATCCCCTTTCACGATATTGATCGCAGACAATCCTGTTTCAAGATCGACCTCATTGCTTTCGAGTAGGTAGATAAGATCCACCGCTAATTTGATATCGTCCGGGGCGTTGTCTAGGGGTGATGATGTTGATTCAGTCATAATGCTCACGTTGTCTGGTTAGTTACAAGGGCGCTGCGCCAGTATATCCAGCGCTGAGTATATAAGCTGGGCATGCAGGTTGACCAGATGTTGATGCTCACTGCGGTAACCACCGCCAACGACAGCTGCAACGGGGGTACTGGTATTATGGCAAAGGGCCAATACTAAATGATCGCGCCGGTAAATACCGTCGGTACATACGTTGAAGTAGCCCAATTCATCGTGCTGGTGGATATCAACTCCGGCATCGTAGAGCACCATATCCGGTTGGTGCTGTGCCAGCGCAAGGTGCAGAATACCGGCAAAAGCGTCGAGGTATTCTTCGGTGGTCGTTTCCCTAGGCAGGGCGAGATCGATATCTGAGGCTGGCTTACGGGCGGGGAAATTCTTGTCGCAGTGGACGGAAAAAGTAATGATCTCCGGATCATCAGCCAATAAGGTTGCCGTCCCATCACCATGGTGGACATCACAATCAATGATCATGACCTTGTCGATACCGTCAAGGGTAAGGGCGTGGCGGGCAGCAAGTGCCAGATCGTTAATGAGACAAAAACCACTGCCAAAATCATGATGGGCGTGATGATAGCCGCCGCTAAGGTGGATCCCGATGCCGTGCTGGTAAGCTAAATCGACGGTTAGCTTGGTGCCACCCGAAGAGGTCAGGGTACGCTCAATAAGCTGCGTACTCCATGGAAAACCAATTCGACGCATTTTTGCGGCAGGCAAGGTGTTGCCAAACAGGGCATCAATGTAATCGGGATGATGCAGTTGTTTGACCTCATCAACACTGATGGGGTGTGGTTGGTGCAGTTTGAGCTGGGGGTGGGCTTCGAATCCCAGTTCTTGGTCAAGGTGCTGATACAACATCCGGTATTTGTGGATGGGATAGCGGTGCTGCGGTGGCAGATCAAGCTCTGAGTAAATAGGGTGATAAACCAAATGAAGTGCCATTAACCTTTTCGCTCCCGCATACTGATCTGCTTTTCGAGTTTTGCCAGTGCGGCGCGGCAGCGGTACAAGCGATCAGCCAAGGTTGCGGCTTCGCTCTCCAAACTTTGTCGCTCTTCAACTGAGCGGCAGCGGCTCACTGCACGCTCTTTGTTGCGCTGCATCGTCGTTAAGCGTTTGGCCCATTCTTGGTGCTGGGCGAGATCTTGCTTGAGTTCATATATCGGCTTGCGCCAGCTCCTTGTTCGTTGCGGTTCATTTTTGCGAATTTGCTGCGTGGCCAGTTCCCGCTGTACCGCCTGGATTTGTGAAACGATGCGTTCACAAATATGCTGGGTACGGCTGGGGGCGAGCTTTCCTTGGCTGTGCTCACGGCTGAGTGCCAGAATTTCTTCTCGGATTTCCTCGACACAAGGAACCAGCAGTTTACTGCGGCAATGAAACAGCTGCTCATCAAATAGCGGACGCTGGGCTTCTCCCCGCTTGCTATCGGTTCTGGCAGCCTCGTCGGTCAATTGGGTAGCGATTTCTTCCAGTCGTTGGAAGTCGAGCATAGTATGACTCCAGATTCAGCGGCGGGTTAAAACCAGGCCTGCAGGGCCAGTTTGATGGCTAGAACAATAACCACGGTGACAAAAACGGGCCGGATGAAGCGTGCGCCAAAGCGAATGGCAGAGTGAGCGCCGATATAGGCACCGATCATCAGGCAGACGCCCATTGTTAGGCCTAGCAATACATTAATATGCCCTAAGATGGCAAAGGTCACCAGTGAGGTTAGGTTACTGGTAAAGTTCATCGCTTTGGCAAGGCCTGATGCCATCAGGATATCGAGACGGTACAGCGCCATATTCGACACGGTCCAGAAGGCACCGGTTCCGGGACCTGCAACGCCATCATAGAAACCTAAGCTTGTTCCCTGTGCCCACTGTTTCTTGGTCAGGCTGGCTGATTTTTCCGGCAAGCTATGGTTGCTAGCTTTTGGGTGCGGATGCCAAATAGTGTATACCGCGGCAGCTAGAATGATCAGCGGTAGCGCTTTCTCTAACCATTCGGTAGAAATCATATCAACCACCAGGGTGCCGCCAATCGCACCGATAAGGGTGGCGATGAAGGACTGACGCCAAAATGAGGGTGAAAAAAGCTGTTTCTTGTAATAGGTCCATGCCGCTGTAGAAGAAGCAAAAGTGGCTGCCAGTTTATTGGTGCCTAATGCAATGTGAGGCGGCAGGCCAATAGACAACAGGGCGGGGACGGTTAGCATGCCCCCTCCACCCGCGACCGCATCGATAAAACCGGCCAGAAGGGCAATTAATCCAAGTAAGAGCCACATTCCTGGCTCTATCATTTCAATCATGAGTCGTAATCAACTATATCTACTATTTGACGTGTTCTATGACACGTTCGAAAGGTGGTAATGAGTCGAGCAAGGCTTTGCCGTAGCGTCTGGTGATCACCCGGCGGTCGAGCAGCACGACTCTCCCTGTATCATCTTCTTTACGCAGCAGGCGTCCCACCGACTGGATAAGCTTCTTGCTCGCTTCCGGTACCGAGATTTGTAAAAACGGGTTACCACCGCGGCTTTCAATGTACTCTGCGTGGGCTTCTTCTACTGGCGAGGTCGGCACCGCGAAAGGGATCTTGGTTATGATCAGGTTTTTAAGTAAATCACCTGGCAAATCAAGACCTTCAGAGAAGCTACCAGTACCAAGCAAAATGCTGGTTTTACCTTTTTTACAGTTCTCTTTATGTTTTTTTAGAGTGGTTTGGCGTGACTCTTCACCTTGAACAAGGAGTTCCCACCGGTTCTTTTTCGCCAGAGGTCGGAGCTTGTCTGCGACTTGGTTCATCTGCCAATAGGAAGAAAATAAGACAAGGCTAGATGTTTCCCCTTCGAGGTATTCTGGCAGGGTGTCGATAAGCAAATCGGTAAATTTGTCTGCTTGCGGCTCGAGAGGTAGGGCCGGGATCACCAGTCGGGCGTTATTTTGGTAGTCAAACGGTGAGGCCAGGGCTAAGAAGCGGGTGGCTTCTTTTTCATAAATACCGGCCTGGCGACAAAAGTAGTCAAACTGGTTCAATGCCCGTAGGGTTGCCGATACCAGAATTGAGCCTACAGCGCGGCTCCATAGTAATTGATCGAGGCGGTAGCCGACTTCAAGCGGGGAGACTTCAATAACGTAGTCATTCTCACGGTCTTGGCTTTTTTCTATCCAGCGTGCGAGCGGGGCGCCTTTGTCCTTGTTGGGCTGGGCCATTAAGCTCCAGACCTTCTCAAGGTTTTCAAGTCGCTGTAAATAAAAGCCGGATTCGGTAAGTGCTTGTTCACCGAGTCTTGGTAAGATTTCATTGTCTTTCGTGCGCTCGGAGATCAAATCGTGGATTTTCCCCAATGCCTGTAAGGCCTTCTTGCTGGCATCTTTACACCCCTTGGCTTCTTCTTGCAGCCATGCTGGAAGTTCGCCGTGTTCAAAGCGGTAAACGCCGTCTTTATTGAATTGGCTGTCATCGATGCTGCTGGCGATTTGGCGCAGTGTTGGAATCAGCGTCGCAATGTTCTCGCTCAATGCGGTCTGGAACCGGCCTGATTTTTTGTAATCGGCCAACTCTGCCAATTTACCGATAGATTGGTTGAGCTTTTCCAACCAGCTGGCTGCACCTTTAAGGCTGGCTGCAGCCGAAGAAAAGTCGCGCGCAACCTGAGGCAAGTGGTGTGCCTCATCAATGACATAGATGGTTTTTTCTGGCTCCGGTAAGATAATACCGCCGCCCAATTCAATGTCTGCCATTAGTAAGGCATGGTTGGCAATAATGACATCGGCTTTTTCTAGATGCTCTCGTGCTTTAGAAAACGGACAGTCCCGGTGCTTGGGCAATCCGGCATGACAGCTGTGCTTATCGGCAACGATCTGCTGCCAGACACGGTCCGGGATGGTGGTTGGCCAACTGTCCCGGTCGCCATCCCATTTTCCGCCCTCGCTGGCTATCAACATCCGCTTCAAAAGATCTAAATCTGACTTTTTAGGTTTTTCATCCCAAAGGCTAACCTGCTGACTTTCATCACTATTACAACTGGCTTCCAATTTATGGTTACAACAATAGCGTTGACGGCCCTTGGCCAAGATAAAGCTGAACTCTTTGGGATAAATGCGGTTGAACAGAGGCAAGTCTTTATTGATCAGCTGCTCTTGCAGGGCAACCGTCGCGGTGGAAATCAACACCTTCTTGTTGTTGAACACCGCAAACGGGATCGCCCCTAGTAGGTAGGAGAGTGATTTACCAATTCCTGTCCCGGCTTCACCGACCAGCATGCGGTGTTTGGCATGGTATTCACCGCCAAGTGTCTTGGCTATCTCTGCAACCAGATAGTTTTGAGCTCTTCTAGGTATAAAGTTATCGAGCTGATTGCCCAGGTTCTCATAGCACTGCTTGATATCACTCTTTATCTGGTTGTGTAGCATAACTGAAACTTCATCGGGACAGGGGCGCGCATTATAGCACGAACATCTGAATGTGACCGCTCACTGGTTTTTGAGCTTTGCCTTTTAAAAATGAGAACCAGTTCACGAAATAAGATTGAACTAGTGGGAAGCAGATCTGTGCCGGTGGTTTTTAATGCTAAATCACCACAAATATCTGCTAGTCGCGGTGTTTTGCGCTTCTAGTTGCTTTATTTTGCTAAATTTGTAGTTTTTTGTGTTGATAATTCATGCATTACTTTTTTGTGAATAGGCATTTTTTATATAAAAACAATGCTCAATTAGCATGCGTGTATTTTGTAACTCATTGAATTTAATGCTTGTTAATGTTTTTTTAGTTTGGCTTTAGAAGATTTGACACAAAGAGGAATCTTCTGTCAGGATGAGTTCATAAATTTCGACTCTTTAGTTTTCTTAATGCGTTATATGTTTGTAGGGCATGGAAAACTGGGGATAAAAAAAGAAAAGGAATTCTGGAAACAGGAATTCCAGTCTAAATAAGAAAAGGCAGTGGATATTATGAAAAAGACTCTTCTAGCTCTAGCAGTACTAGCAGCAGGCTCAGCGCAAGCTGGCATCAACCTATATGACGCAAACGGCGTTCTCGTTGACCTTACCGGTGCTGCGGAAGTTCAGTACATGCAAGGATACGCCCCAGATAGCAACCCACTATTACGTTTGGATGATGGTGACCTACAACTAAACACAACGATTGCACTATCTAGCCAGCTAAATGCGGTTGCCGGTATCGGTTTCTCATTTGATGATGATGCTGACTCAAAGGTAACAAATGATAAGTTGTTCGTCGGTCTTGGTGGTGATTTTGGTACCCTAACGTTCGGTCGCCAGCTTTTGATTGCTGATGACTCAGGTATCGGTAAAGATTACGAGCTAGGTGGTGACGGTCTGGATTTTGTGCAGGCTGAAGGTAATCAGGCTATCAAATACGTTTTCGATAACGGTCAGTTCTACGCCGGTGTTTCCGGTATTCTTGGTGAAGACAATAAAGATGGAACACCAGACACCAGTATCATCGATGGTCGTTTAGGTGCCCGTTTTGGTGACTTTGATGCCCGTGTTTACCTATACTCAGGCTCTGATGTTGACGGTGATTTTGTTGATACCATCTCCAGCTCTGAATTGTTGGACATCGATGGCTACAACCTTGAGCTTGAATATTACATGGGCCAATTTGCTCTTGCTGCTTCATTCGGCCAAGTCGAGTATGAAGATGCCGCTGCAAATGAAGGTAAAGTTGAAGCTAACACAGCAGCCCTTGCTGGCTCATACACTATGGACAAGACCACCTTTGCTCTTGGTTACACCTACCTAGATTATGATAAGAAGCCTACAGCTGGCGCTAAAACATCTGGTGATGCCAACACTTTCTATGCGAACGTGACTGAGCAGCTTCACAGTAACGTGAAAGCTTACGGTGAAATTGGCTACACAGACGCTGATGACGCAGAGTTCGGTTATGTAGTTGGTATGGAAGTCATCTTCTAATCGTCATTTTCGGTTAAGAAACGCTCCCAAAAAAGCCGCCTCATTCAGGCGGCTTTTTGTTATCTTAGTGATGACAAAATTGTGTTATGACAGCAAGTAAGGGATTAACAATGAATAAATGGTTAGTGGCCATTGGGCTAATGGCGCTGCCGGTGGGCCTGCAGGCAGCCACACTGAGTACCGGCCAAAACATCAAGCTGCTGGTAGTGGATGGTAAGCAAGTCGAGTCAACGTTTTGGTCAGAAGCCGACAGTATTGAGCTGACCGAAGGTCGACATCAGGTAGTGGTTCGTTTTGACGGTGAAGTTAAAGATGGCTCGAAGAGCAAGATGTACACTACGCGACCATACCTGTTTGAGATGGATGTGCCCAAACAGGATGCCACTATTGTCTTGCCTCGATTATCGAGCCTGAGTCAGGCTAAAGCCTATTTCCAGCGCGGCCCTGAATGGCAGCTTGAATTGGCGGATGGCACCACGAAGGCGCTTGAGCATGTCGAGTTGCAAGGCAAAGGTTTCGCGTCTTATAGCGACATGGAAGGCTTGGTTGCCGATTACAACCGTGAACACGGGATCACTTTTGAAGAAGGTTACGCGGTCGATCTAGAACAGGCAACAGTCGAAGTGAGTGATAAAGGGGAAGTCAGCATCACTGGCGATGCATTTATCCAGCTCAAGCTCTGGTATAGCAAAGCCAATGCGGAAGAAAGAGTTGCTTTTGAGCAATGGGTTAAGCAGCAATCAGCGCCCTAATGACAAGCCGTATTCAGGGCGGTACTGTATTAGCTGAAACCCTGATATACCAAGAGGCGGGAGAGCCCGCTTATTGGTGTATTAGTTGTCGTGGTGGTAGCGGCTGTGCTCGCGGCAACTGCTGCAGCGCGGTTGAGCTGGGTCTTTTTCAAGATCTTCAATTGCAATTTCATCTTCGCAATCGACACACAGTCCATACATCCCCAGCTTGACCGAGCATACTGCCGCGTCAATGCGCTCCATTCGAACGGCCAAATCAAATAGGTTGGGGATGAATGCAGATTTGGCCATCACGATTAACTCGCTCAATTCGGCATCCTCAATCGCTGTTGCCGACGGCACCAAGGTATTGAGTAGCATCTCGTGCTTGAGTTCGCGTGACAACATACCGTGCTCTTGTTCCAGGCGCTGTTGCAGCTGCTCGTAAAGTTTATCTGACGTTGTCATAAGCCTTTTATTATTTTATTAGTGATTATTTCAGTCTAAGACGATCCTTGAGAATGATTGTGATTTGAATCAAATAATTATGGGGTTGTATGGCAATAACCATAAATTCTCTCGGTTTTTGTCGTAGTACCTTTCCGCTATATTGATTGCACAAATAAATGGCGGCCTAAGAGCTGTTAATACCTAATCAATCAATAAAGGAAGTCTACCATGGAGCAGGGATTTCAAGATCCGTATAACGTTAAATATTTCTTCGGTTTTGTTGCTGTGTTGGCGCTGCCGACACTACCCGCAATCTTAACTTGGATCGGTATGCTTACCTCATAAGCACTGACGATGCTTGCCAAGGCTTGAAATAAATACCAACAATCCACTCTGACAAGATTTGGATTGTTGGTATTTTTATTTTAGCTGGTAAACTCGTAGTAAAGGGTAAAGAGCCGTTTCGCTATGGTAAAGAAAACACTTCTGTTGTTATGTGGCTGGGTCTGTGTTGCCTTGGGGCTAGTCGGGGCCTTTCTGCCACTGCTACCCACGACGCCATTTTTGCTGCTAGCCAGTGCCTGTTTCATGCGGGGATCGCCAAAGCTCAACCATTGGCTGCTTAACCATCCGAGATTTGGCCCTATTTTGCAGAATTGGCACCATCACCGAGCGGTGTCCAAACACGTTAAGCGACGAGCCAATATCATGATTGTCGCCAGTTTTAGCCTGTCTATTTTCCTCGTGCCGCTGCTTTGGCACAAAGTCATGCTGGTGGGTATGTTGGTTATTCTGCTGGTTTGGTTTAACCGCTTACCTGAGCGCGATCATTCCACGGCGCAAGGTTAGCAGGCCCCTCGTCACTCTTTGATGGTATCTGGATCATCCTCTGAACGTTGAGTATGTAGCAATCCTTGCCCCGCCATGGGAAAAAAACTACTATTTGAACCAGTTTTTTCGGCAGTGTGTCATCATGCTGCCGTATTATTTATTGGAAAATTATTATGACCCAAGAAAAGCTCGCGTTGATCAAAAATAGCATCAAATCCATTCCTGATTATCCAAAGCCAGGGATCCTGTTTCGCGATGTGACTAGCCTGATGGAAGATCCAGCCGCTTACCGCGCGACCATGGAGATCCTCATCGATAAATATAAAGGTAAAGGGATCACTAAGGTAATTGGTACTGAGGCGCGTGGCTTTTTGTTCGGTGCCCCTCTGGCTCTTGAATTGGGCGTAGGTTTTGTGCCGGTTCGTAAGCCTGGCAAGTTGCCACGTGAAGTGATTGGTGAGAGCTACGAGCTAGAGTATGGGCAGGATACGCTTGAGATCCACGTCGATGCGATCAAAGAAGGCGACAAGGTTTTGCTGGTCGATGATTTGCTGGCAACCGGTGGCACCATTGAAGCGACAACCAAGCTGGTACGCCGCTTAGGTGGCATCGTTGAAGATGCTGCTTTCGTCATCAACCTACCGGACATTGGTGGCGAAGAGCGACTGAAAGGGATCGACCTGAATGTGTTCAGTATCTGTGATTTCGACGGCCACTAATCATCTTCTTCTGTTTTGGTCATTCAGCTTACCTCTAAGTTATATTTTTCTGTGGTAGCTGGCTAATCATTGGGCGCTCGTTGGAGCGTCCTCTCGCTCAAAAATCCTCCCTGTGCTAGCATTGAGTTCTTGATTCTGTAAGGTTAGTTAACATGAGTTATCAGGTTCTGGCACGTAAATGGCGTCCGCACCAGTTTGATGATGTGGTCGGTCAGTCCCATGTCTTGACGGCACTGGCCAATGCGCTTGCCCATAACCGTCTTCACCATGCCTACTTGTTCAGTGGAACAAGAGGGGTAGGTAAAACCACGATTGCCCGTATTTTTGCCAAGGGCCTGAACTGTGAGCAAGGTGTTACAGCCTCGCCATGTGGCCAGTGCGAAACCTGCCGAGAAATCGATGAAGGTAGATTTGTCGATTTGCTTGAAATTGATGCGGCATCACGTACCAAGGTCGAAGATACCCGAGATCTACTGGATAACGTCCAGTATAAGCCGGCGCGTGGTCGTTACAAGGTATACCTGATTGACGAAGTGCACATGCTCTCTCGTCATAGTTTTAACGCTTTGCTGAAAACGCTTGAAGAGCCGCCTGAGTATGTAAAATTTATTCTGGCGACCACCGACCCGCAAAAACTACCGGTTACTATCCTGTCCCGCTGCCTGCAGTTCCATCTTAAGCACCTGGACAATAGCCAGATCCAGACGCAGTTGGAAAAGGTTCTGGGCGAAGAGCAAGTTGCATTTGATTCTAGGGCACTGGGACTGATCTCTCGTGCCGCCGAAGGCAGTATGCGAGATGCTCTGAGCTTAACCGATCAGGCGATTGCGCTGGGTAATGGCCAGGTTGAGGCGGATGCCGTGTCGGAAATGTTGGGTACTCTCAATACCGAACAGGCTCTTTATCTGCTTGAAACCGTTGCGGGTGGCGAAGCACAGCCTGCGATGGCTTGTTTGGAAGAGCTTGCCTCGGTCGGTGTCGAGTGGGATAGTTTGCTACGTGAAATGGCTACCCAGCTTCACCGTGTTGCGATGCATCAGGCGTTGCCAGCTTCGCTGGATGACAGTGCTCCAGATGCATCGCGAATTAGCACGTTGAGCCAGTCGGTATCACCACAAGAAGTCCAGCTTTGTTACCAGATTGCCCTTCAGGGACGCCAGGATTTGGCTTTTGCCCCTGACGGCCGGACCGGCCTAGAAATGGTGTTACTTCGTATGCTGGCTTTTAGGCCGGTATCGGTTAATGCCGTGACACCGCAGCCTATCGCTGTACCAACAACTCAACCAGCAGCGGCACAGCCGTCGCAGGTACAAGAGCAGGGTATTCAGCGGGTGCAGGCACTGAAAGCACAGATGAATGGCAGTCAGGCGGCGGCTCCGCAGCAGACTATGTCGCCCCAGAGGCAGCCACCACAGGGTCAGCCGCAGAATAACCAACCACAAACCGGTTATGAACAGCCGATGCCAGAGCACCAGCCGCCAGCGGGGTATGATTCAGTCGGTACTGCGCCAGCACCAAGCTATCAGTCATCACCAAGCCATCAGCCAGCACAAACTCAGGTTGCTCCTCAACAGCAAATGGCGCCGACAGCCCCGGCTCAATCCCAGTCTCAACCCTCATCGGCAGCGTCTGGGCTACTGGCGGCAAGAAACCAGCTTCGCAGTAAAAACAAGCGTGACGGCCGTGGGCCGGACAACGGAAAAAAGGGTGAACCGGTACGGGCTACAAAGGTTGCAAGCAGCAGCGTACTTGATCGTATTGCCAGTAAGCAAAATGGTCAGGTAAAGGCGGCTGGAAATGCGATGCCGGTACCGGGTGCACCGATAACAGCGGCAGCGCAGGTTGACGCCATGGAGCCGCGAGGTGATGATTCCTCCGAGTACCGATGGCGCCCGACCATGCTTCCTGAATCGACCGAGACTCAGCAAGTCGTTGCTCCCAAGCTTTTGAAACAAGCCTTAGAGCATGAAAAGACACCTGAAATGGTGAAATTACTTGTCAAGGAAGCAGCAATTCAGGATAGTTGGTCGGATTGGGTGACCAAGCTGCAAGTTGGCCGTATGGTTCAGCAGCTGGCACTTAATTCAGCGTTCGAAAGAGAAGGTAATCAGGTGAAATTATGTCTCCGCCCTTCTCAGCAGCACCTGAATACCCCCAAGGCGCGGGAGCAACTGGCGATGGCAATGAGTGAACTTTTTGCTGAGACCGTGTCGCTAGACGTTGAATTAAATGATAATGGCCGCTCGCCCCTTGAATGGCGTGAGGCGATTTATCAGCAGAAATTGGATCAGGCCAAGCAAAGCTTAATGTCCGATCCGAACGTTAATTTCATTTGTCAGCGGTTTTCTGCTGTACTTGATGAAGATAGCGTAAGACCCTTATAGATTAACCAGACCACAGAGAGAGAAGATATGTTTGGTAAAGGCGGTATGGCTAACATGATGAAGCAGGCGCAACAGATGCAAGAGCGCATGCAGGAAATGCAGGAAGAGATCGCAAATATGGAAGTGACCGGCGAGTCTGGTGCTGGCCTGGTAAAAGTGACTCTAACTGGTAGCCACAGTGTACGTCGCGTTGAGCTGGATGAAAGCTTGATGGAAGACGACAAAGACATGCTAGAAGATCTGATTGCGGCAGCGTTTAACGACGCCGCTCGTCGTATCGAAGAAGCGCAGAAAGAAAAAATGGCAGGCGTAACCGGTGGTATGAACTTACCAGCCGGCTTCAAGATGCCATTCTAATTAATGCGTACCAGTCACTTACTGGAACAACTGATGGAGGCCTTACGGTGCCTGCCTGGGGTCGGTCCCAAGTCAGCGCAACGTATGGCCTTCAGTTTGTTACAGAGAAATCGACAGGGTGGCCTGCAACTGGCTGATGCTCTGAGTAAGGCAATGACCGAGATTGGCCACTGCCGCGACTGCCGCACGTTTACTGAAGAAGAGGTTTGTGCTATTTGCGTTAACCCTCGTCGTCAGGAAAACGGTGAGATCTGTGTGGTGGAATCGCCGGCAGATATCGTGGCGGTTGAAGCAACTGGGCAGTTCTCTGGCCGTTATTTTGTGTTGATGGGACACCTGTCACCACTTGATGGCATTGGCCCTTCGGACATTGGCCTAGATACTTTGGAGTTTCGTTTGCAAAACGAGCCGATTAACGAGTTGATCTTGGCGACGAACCCAACGGTGGAAGGTGAAGCGACCGCTCATTACATTGCTGAGCTATGCAGTGAGTATTCGATTCCAGCCTCACGGATTGCCCATGGCGTGCCTGTCGGTGGTGAACTAGAGCTTGTCGACGGTACGACGTTGTCCCACTCCCTAGCGGGACGGCAAAAACTTTACTGATACATATAAAACTTGTTTTATATAAAGTTATTTAATCAAAATACCAACGTTTATCGTTGGTATTTTTTTGTCTTTTTATTACTTACTTGTCATATCAGTTACTTACAAAGCCAAATTTAGCTGCTTTAGAAGGCTAAAGAAAAATTTAGTTTTCATTTCAAGTTGTTTTCTAATAATTTCTATCAAAATATTCTTTAATAGGATTTTTGTTCATAACTAGTTGTTTTCATGTATTAAATAATAGTGTCACTTGCCGGGAAATAATTATTGAGGGTTGTAAAACAATCGTCATTGCCGGCGTATCAAATAAAAAATTAATACTAAGTTTTCGACTATTTAAGGTCAGGGAACGATTAGGAGTGAACATGAAAAAGACAGTAGTTGCAGCCGTAATCGGCTCGGTAGTGGCTAGCGCATCAGCAATGGCGGCAGAGGTTTATAAATCAGATGATCTATCTGTCAACGTATACGGTAACCTACGTGCCCGTTACGAGACGACAGACAATGGTCATATGGGCGCAGACAGCACTTTCACCGGTGAAGGTACTGAGCTAGGCCTAAGCATCAATTACTTTATGGATAACGGTATGTACATCAATGGTGATGTACTGAAAGAGTTTAACATCATCCCTGAGGATGGTGATGGCTTTGATGATGGAGATTTCTTGAAATTCGGCTCGGTTGCCATCGGTGGTGAGTTCGGTGAGTTCCGCATGGGTCGCATGTCAGCAGTACAAGATACCTTGGCTGGCCAGTACGATATCACGTGGGAATACGGTGGTACGGCAAACATCAAGTCCGATGCCGCTGCAACCGATCGCTTGACCAACGGTATCGAGTATAAGATTGATATCAATGACTTTACGGTTATGGCTCAGTACCACACGGGTACAGAAAGTGACGATATAGACATTGATCAAGCATTTGCATTAGGTGCGGCGTGGAACTCCAACTTCGGTCTAGGTCTATCGGGTACCTACACTCAGTCAGAGCGTACTGAGAAGAGCACCTACGGCGATGATAAAGACACCTCTTGGACGTTGAATGCTACTTATGAATGGCAGGCCTTGTCTCTAGCGGCGATGTACTCTGATTACGATTTCGCGGGTGATGAGCAAACCGGTGTTGGTGCGATGGCGCGCTACGACTTCCCTATGGGCTTCGGTCTGTATGGTGTTTATGACTACGTAGATTACGATACTCAAAACGACAAGCTAAACCAGTACACCATTGGTGCTGATTACTGGTTAACTAGCCAGGTTGTGTCTTACATGGAATACGCTGATCAAGACTATGATAAGGCTAATGCAGGTCAGGACGATAACGCATTCACTATCGGTATGCGTCTGTACTTCTAATTTTATTTAATTGCTAGACTGTTCATTGTGTTTGGGGGAGGCTTGGCTTCCCCCTTTTTTGGTCTCAGCAGTGATACTCTGTCCCCTTTGTAAGAGATCTCTTACAAGCTCGTGAGAAATGAAGGTGATATATATAGGGGTAAATCGACTAGTTTTAAATTAAGCTTCTGTATTTATTGTGATTTTATTGCCTCTTTCTGTTTGTCAATTTTATTGCAAAAGTGAGCTTCACCTGAGGTTGCTATTTTATTCGGCCTACTGGCGTATATTTATAGGTGTCGGAAGGAGCTGACGGAACGGAACAGGAAATACCCAAGGATTGGGGAGTCTCAGGATGAGACCGGTGTACTAGGATGGTATATCGAACAAGGACTGTGAAGGGATAGCCGGGGAACGGCAAAAGGTAAGCAGGATGTTTACCCGTCAGGATGACAAAAGGACCACTTCAGGACGAAGTTAGGGACCCCTCCAGGAAGGATGTTGAGAGTCAGTATAGGATATGCTGGCAGGTCAGGAAGGCCAAAGGACAACTTCAGGACGAAGAATAAAAGGAATATGCTGACGGACTACAGCAATTCAATGGAATGATGCAGGGAGCACCATAGTAGCGGGACTGCTGCATGTAAGACCTAAGGGCGCAACGAAAGTTGCGCCCGTTCTTGTTTAAGAGCGGCAAAAACGGCTCTTGGCCCTAGGCACGAGTAATACCAATCTGGATAAGTAGTTGATCAAGTATTTGCACTGGAAAAATCGTTGTTATCAAGGCAGATATTGCAGTA
>NZ_JBNNXT010000047.1:0-40695 GCF_052873815.1 Photobacterium sp. DNB23_23_1
ATCCACGTTCAGTGCTCTATATTCCTAGCCGATATCCATTGAGATATAAGCGCTAGTGCTTAACCGAATGGCATTAGTCATAAGGACGGCTTTTGTATGTATTTATGACCATGAAGGGGGCTATGCAGCAAGCGAAGAAAACGCTGTTTTTCGCTCATTAAAGCGCTCAACTAAGTCATCGATAGCTTCTTGGCTGTACGGCTTCAAGCCACTCATTAGCATACGCTTACGGCCTGTACCAACCACTTCACCATTTTCTTTAAAGTGGAAGTTAAGCGTAACACTGCCGCGCTTACCTTCAACGTCGATTTGTGATTCAGCGAGTTCGACCGTAGGAGCGGTAAGATCTAATCGATCAAAATTTAGCTCCATGCTCTCGTAGATCACCAGCGGACGTGCAGTATTGATCATGATATCTTTAGATTTCATCAAAGGCACCATGATGTGGGGGAAGTTCATCCCCGAGAATTGAACATAGTTTTTAGTGACTTGTTCAATAAGGGTTTTATCGGTGTTGATATCACCTTCACGGGTAACATGAAGGTATTCTTTACCTGCATCGTCAACAATCGCAAAATCATTGAAGCAGCTGTGGTGCGCTTTCAATCCGACACCATCGTTGATCATGCCGGCAAATTCGAATCGCATTTTCTTGCTGATGCCCGCACGGGAAAGCACAACAGAAAATAAAAGATCACCAGGGACGCAGAAGCGTTTGTTATCTTCATCATGAATGGGATTGAAATCGCCAGCGATTTTTTTTGCAAAGTGACTCGCTTGCTCACGGGTAAAGCTGAATACACCATTCTTTTCTAGGTAATATGAATCTAAAAACATGCTTAACGTACTGATAGTGGGTTAATTAAACTGTCACCTATTCTACCCGATATCTTCATATTAAATGGTCTAGCCAGTGGAAAATGCTAAAGCAGACTTAAAAGAAATCAGGTGATAGTGACTCGAATCAACTTGGAGACTGGATGATTATCACCCCAAATCACTAAGATTGATTACATATGTCACACTTATGATAGCTAGTATAGCGCGCAAATATTTTTTTAGTGCAACTTACTACATAATTTTGTACCATTGTTCAAAACGGCAGTAATACAATAACATACAAATCATTATCAATAATGATAAAAGTCGTTTAATACCTCGTTGATAAGCAAAGATTCAGTTTCTGGCTTAGCTTTGAAAACCGGTATACAGACAGGTTGTCAGTAATTGACGAACGATGGCTAGGTTACTTTATCTGAGCAATTCCAAGATGCTATGTATAGGCTAAACACCGAAGTACGTAGCACAATAAACCATCTTCTAGACGTGTAGAAGCTCAGGAAAAATAAAGTAGCACGGAAGCTGCAAAAAAATAAGCACTCAGTAAACGGTGGCTTAAACGCCGTTTGCTGAGTGCTCATAATAAAACGGATAACGTTGTTTTGCAGCAATTCTCTCAGGTTGGTAGCCTCTGCTACTGTATATCTTCAGAGCAGAGACCTTCCTTACCCCTTCAACCGCTTATATACGGTTTTCCAACGGAATTACTCGCACTTTCTCACCAACCTCTACACCCGGCTGTTCAGGCAAGATCTCGATCAGGCAGTTGGCTTCGCTCATTGAGCGCAAAATTCCCGAACCTTGTTTACCGGCGCTTCTTACCGTCAGGCGACCATTGGCATCAATACCAAAAATACCACGGCTGTATTCTGTTCTCCCGGGACGAGAGCGAAGCTGTTCTTCTGCAACAGCATGAAAGAATGGTGCCTGCCAATCAGGTATACCCTGTAGCCTACGAATTGCTGGCTCGACGAATTGCATGAAAGCAACCATAACCGCGACAGGGTTGCCCGGCAGACCGAAGAAAGGCGTGGTATCAATATGACCGAAAGCGAGAGGGCGACCTGGTCTCATATTGATACGCCAGAAATTTATCTGCCCCAATTTGTCGAGAACCGTCTTGATGTAATCGGCATCACCCACCGAAACACCCCCAGAAGAGAGGATAAGATCTGCTTGCTGGCTAGCAGATGTTAGTGTGGTTTCGAGTGCTTGTTCACTGTCTTCGATGATCCCTAGATCAATCACCTCACAACCGATTTTGCTTAGCATGGCATGCAAGGTATAGCGATTTGAGTCATAAATACAGTTCGGTTTTTGTGCCTCTCCTGGATGCTGAACTTCATCACCGGTAGAGAACATAGCCACTTTAACTTGCGGGCGGATAGTCACGAAATCCAGCCCCAGCGAGGCGATCATACCCAGCTCTGGTGCCGTGATTTGTGTTCCAGCCTGGACCGCTGCTTGACCGATGGCTAAGTCTTCGCCTGCTTGGCGGACATTTTGGCCTGGCTTTATTGCCCCCATGCTCAAGTTGAAGGTGACAGTGTCACCGTCTTGAGTCGCTTGCTCACGCATGATTACGGTGTCGGCGTTTTGCGGTACTGGTGCCCCCGTCATAATGCGAACCGACTCTCCTGAGTTCAGCGGCTGTTCGTAGCTATGGCCAGCCATTACATGCGCGATAACCTGATAACTGTCCCTGCCCAAATCATCGCTGCGAATGGCATAGCCATCCATTGCGGAATTGGTATGCTGGGGTACATTAACCTGCGATAAAATATCGTTTGCGACAATTTGTCCCAAAGCGTCTTTAAGCTTAACGGTTGTTTCAGTGGTAGGTGCGACAATCTGGGTCAAGATACGATCACGGCCTTCAGCAACCGATAACATGCCCGACGGGTTGAGATCGCTACAGTTGAGTGATTGTCCAGATTGCTGCTTGGCAAAATCGGCAACAAACTGTGTGAGCTTGTCGAGATCATTGATATCCCATTGAGGTAAATCAGTCTTAGCCGGCACGTCAGAAGCGATAGCGATTATGTTATTGTCTTCAGGAAATAACCAAGGCTTGCCGATTTCTTCGCGGTGTAGTTCTATTTTTGGAAAGCTCAGCTTCTTGAAGCCTTCAATAAGTATGAGGTCAAGTGTGTTGAGATCGAGCTGAGCGATTAATTGTGGCAGGCTGGCTTCTTCGTCCGGGGTCTCGGTTACCATCGCACGGCGGTAGCGAGAAGATATCAGCATTTGTGCGGCACCCGCCTTGCGGAGGCGGTATGAGTCCTTGCCTTCTTTATCGATGTCGAAATTATGGTGGGCGTGTTTGATCACAGCGACTCGGATGCTATGTTCAACTAATTTTGGCAGCATCGCTTCTAGCAGTGTCGTTTTACCGGTTCCGCTCCATGCGGCAAAGCCAAGTATCGGCAGGGTAGATTGAATTGGGTTCATAATGCTTGTCCGAATTGTTCTAGTTCTTCAGGCGTATTGAGGTTCACAAATGCATTGGGTTGATCACTGAAATCAACGGTGATCATGTTGCACTGGCGATAGAGCAAAATGATTTTTCGGTCGCCATTTTCTAAAAACTGCTCAAGTTTGGGCAAAATTCGGCGGTTAACCAGCGTGACGACCGGTTGGATATGTTCGCCGTCATGAGCTACCGCTATATCGGTATTGCCATCGCAGGCGTTGCTCATTCTGGAGACGAGATCGGCGGGTAGAGCCGGGCAGTCGCAAGGTACAAAGCCTACCCACTCAGTATCAAGATGATGCAGAGCGGCGTGCATACCACCGAGGGGGCCAGGGTAATTCTTGATGTGATCACCAAACACCGTACCGTATTGGCGATAGGTGTCTTGATTTCGGTTCGCGTTGATAGTGATAGAGGAGGTTTGTGTACCAAGGATGTCGATGACATGTTCTATCATTGCTCGCCCAGCAAGCGTGACGAGTCCTTTGTCATTTCCACCCATTCGGCTAGCTTGGCCGCCAGCCAAAATGACCCAGCTTGTGTTATCCGGCGTAGGCATATTTGTTATTGTCCTCGTCAACGAGCTGTAGATCAGCGCGTTCAATAAGTTGAGAGTCTGAAATAGTCCATTGGCGACGACACAGCTCAGTTAGCGCATTCTTTTGGTGGCTGGTGATGACTAAACTGGTACCGCGCGAGAGGAGATCTTTGCACAGGATAACCAAGCGTTCGGTAGACTCTTGATCAAGGCTTGCACTGGATTCATCCATTAACAGTACGGCAGGTTTAATCACCCATGCCCGAGCCATAGCCACTCGTTGTCTTTCACCGCCAGAAAGTACAGAAATATGTTCATCGGCCAATGTTTCCAAGCCTACCATACGGAGGGCATTGATCGCTTCTGTTCGTCGGTTGCGACGATCTCGAACGGTGAATTTAAGGCCATAACAGACGTTATCAAGTACGGTCCCATCGAACATATAAGGGGTTTGATGCATATAGATCACCCCGTTGTTGGAATGGGCGCAAAATAAACGGCGTAAGATAGACGGCTTATTGAGGTTGATTGAACCTGTTGTTGGACGTTGTAATCCGCTGAGAATCTTTAGCAAGGTTGTTTTACCTACACCATTATCACCACTGAGGTAAACAGCATCTCTTGGCCCAAGAACAAGATTAGGGATGTGGAATAAGAGCCTGTCTTTGAACCTAACCGATAGGTCTGTGGCCTCGATAGAGAGTTGTGTCATCAAATTCTCCGGCTTAGTTCGTACGCAAGTGGGCTTTACCACGCGCAACAGATAGGAAGAAGTTTAGTCCTAATGCCAAAATCAGCAGCACCATTCCCAAGGCAACGCCTTGTGCAAACGCCCCCTTAGAGCTTTCTAATGCAATGGCGGTTGGAATATTCCGTGTCGAATTGAGGATATTACCACCAACCATCATGGAGCAGCCAACTTCAGTGATCACCCGGCTAAATGCGGCAATGACTGCAGCAAGCAGAGGAAACCGGCTCTCCCACATTAGGCTCATAAAGGCCCGCGGCAAGCTGGCACCCAATGTCAGTGCTGTTTCCCATGCCCGCTTATCACTGTTTTGAAAAGCGGCATGCATCATAGACACTAATATTGGTAAACAAATCAGCATTTGCCCCAATATCATCGCTTGTTGGGTAAATAGCATCTTCCAATCGCCCAGCGGCCCGGCTCGTGAAAGTAGCATATAGAGCAACAAGCCGATCACTACAGTAGGGATCGACTGGCAAGTATTAAACAAAGACAAAATTAGCCAACGTCCAGGGAAGCGACCATAGGCGAGGGCAAAGCTGATCAGCATGGCTGGCAATAGCACAATGCCTATTGCCAGCAGTGAAACCGAAAATGAAACACCAACGATCCCCCATAGAGCGGTATCACCGCTCATGAGTAGTTGGATCGCTTGGTGTGTGGTTTGCCAGATATCCATTTACTGAGCAATAGCATCCGCGACAAATAGCTGCTCGCCGTGTCGTTTGTAATCGTTGATCATGGCTTGCGCTTTAGAATTTACCAGCCAATCGCTAAATGACTTTGCGCCTTGGTAGTTAACGTCTGGGTAACGGCTTGGGTTAACAAGAATCACCTGATAAGGGTTGAATAGACGAGAGTCACCTTGCAGCACGATTTTTAGATCAAGTTTGTTCTGGTATGCCAGCCAAGTTCCTCGGTCAGTCAGGGTGTAGGCCTGCAACTCAGATGCCATATTCAGTGTCGGTCCCATGCCTTGGCCAACCGCTTTGTAACCACCGAAGTTTGGTTCAATTTTGGTTTGCGCCCAAAGATCAAGCTCTTTTATGTGGGTACCGGAATCATCGCCACGGGAAACGAAGGTTTCATTATCGTTGGCAATGGTTTTAAGTGCTTTGGTGGCATCTTTAATATCGGTGATATCGGCTGGATCAGACTTAGGGCCAACAATGACAAAATCGTTGTACATCAATTTTCGAGGCAGCACGCCGAAGCCTTTCTCAACGAAAGCCGCTTCAGCTTCAGGGGCGTGGGTCATCACCAAGTCGACATCGCCATTTTCACCCATACGTAGAGACTTGCCTGTACCGGCTGCAAGCACTGCTACGGTGTAGCCAGTGTCTTTTTTAAACTCAGGTAATAGGTAGTCCAATAGGCCTGAGTGATATGTACTGGTAGTTGTTGCCAATCGCACCGTCATATTCTCTGCAGCTTGAATCGCCGCTGAAGAAGCAAGGGCCAACACAATAAGAGTCGTTTTTAATAGTTTCATGGGTCTTCCTGACTAAACGTCATTTGTCATTTATTTTATGCAAGTGAAGGGGAACTCTCCAAAGGAGATGCTCCCCATCGCTATGAACGAGTCAATAAGCAAATCAAGTGCCAACTTAACTTGTTGCGTATAATACCTCTGGTTGAAGTTATAAGAGAATGATTTAAAACAAAATAAGAATCATTCTTCACATTGTGTGAAAAACATTTTGAAACATCTTTGACAGAGAGATTGGTACTGGGACAAAATGTCTCATCACTATAACCATAATATATATAAGTTTTTATGTCTGAAAATGCGTTTGTGTCATGGTCTGCGGTATCTGCTCTGGTTGTTGATGATGAGCCAGGAATGCGCGCCATTTTGAAAAAAGCGCTGAGCAAGCAATTTGCTCAGGTTGATGTTGCAGGAAGTATTGAAGAAGCCGAAGAGCTTCGTAAACGATGCCACTTTGATCTGCTCATTGTCGATATTAATTTACCTGGCCGTTCAGGGATTGAATGGCATGAAGCCTTCGACCCTCAGACTCGCCGTAGTGATGTGATCTTTATGACCGGCTATGCCGACTTAGACACGGCAATTAGGGCACTACGCGCTGGGGCATCAGATTTTATCCTTAAGCCGTTTAATCTAGACCAAATGATGCAGTCGGTGCAGCGCTGTATTGAACGCCGTTTGGTCGAAAGGCAGAATTTCGCCCTGCAGCGCGATGTAGAGCGAAGTTATCCGGTTGATATTATTGGCGACGCTCACAGCACGCTGTCAATGAAAAAGCTGATTGGCCAAATAGCGCCTTCCCAAGCTGCCGTGCTGATTGAAGGTGAGTCGGGAACGGGTAAAGAGCTTGTTGCCCGTGCACTTCACCAGCTCAGTCATCGCAGTGGTCCTTTTGTTCCTCTTAACTGTGGTGCGATTGCGCCGGATTTACTCGAGAGTGAATTGTTTGGTCATGTTTCAGGCGCGTTTACCGGTGCTAAAAAAAGCCGTGAAGGGTTATTTCGGGTCGCTAACAACGGAACACTGTTCTTGGACGAAATCGGTGAAATGCCGCTTTCGATGCAGTCTTCGTTATTGCGTGCCTTGGAGCAAAAAGCTATTCGTCCGGTCGGTGCCGAACGCGAAGTGAAGATCGATGTCAGGATTGTTGCGGCGACTAACCGAAACCTTAAAGAAGAAGTGGCAGAAGGACGATTCCGTCGTGATCTGTATTACCGTCTCAATGTGTTGACGATCGAATTACCAGCGTTACGTGAACGGCTAGATGATATTCCGGCTCTAGCGCATCACTTTACCCAGCAACTCGCCAAAGATCTTGGCTCTAAGCCGGTGAATTGGATGCATGAAGATATCAGTGCCATGCAAGCCTATGATTGGCCAGGTAACATACGAGAGCTGCGTAATATGATGGAGCGTTGCTTACTGCTGGGTAAACCTCCGGCTGATTACTGGCGGGAGTTGGCTGGTGAAGCGCCTTCAGGCTCTGATATTTCTAGTGACCCTGTCACAGATAATAAGCAATGTCCAGGGGGTACATTATTAGCGAAAGGCTGTGAAAGCCGACAGTTTTGTCGCGGCCATGACAGTCAGAGTGGTGAAACGACGTTTTGTTATCCGAGCGATTGGACCCTGAAGGACGTGGAAAAAGCGCACATTATGCAGGTTGTTGACTCTTATGCTGGCAATAAATCGGCTGCAGCGAGACAGCTCGGTGTTGCTCGAAAAACATTGGAGCGCAAATTCAAGGAATGGGCCGATGAAGTGCTGAGTACAACAGAACAATAAGGTCAACGATGAAACAATGTATTGCGATTTGGGTTCGACGTTTTCGGACGATGGTTCGTTACCGGCTGCTCTTACTAACTTCTGTGCCCATTGTCATTACTTTGCTGGCGCTAATCGCTCTGACCATGTACTGGACGGTGATGTACACCTGGCAAAATGCGCTGATGAATGCCCGAGCAGATCTGGCCGTTGCACACCATAGTATGGCGCTACTGCAAAAAGAGCAGCGGATGCGACTGGGCTCACTGACAGAGTCTTACCCGTTCCAGACCCTACTAAGGGAAGATCAAAGCCAGATGATTGACTGGGTCAAGCAACAGGCAGTCGAATACGATCTGGACTTTGTGGTGATCCACCCAGCTTCAGCATTAGGTGAGTTTCCAAAAGCCAATCGCCAGTTACTGCAAAAGGGTCAGGAGCAAACCTTTTTCGAGCGCCTAACTGCTAACGAATTGGATTACCTTCATTCTGATCTCCCTGCTCGGGCCCAAATCCCATTACTTAACGAAAACACTTTGGTTTCTGATGGCTTGATTAGTCGCAGTTTGATCCCGATCTTCAACCAGTACGGTGACCTGCAGTGGATTGTCGATGGTGGGATACTGCTTAACAATAGTACCCAACTTGTCGACCGTATTCGGGATTTGGTTTATGCCTCTGACACCTTGCCTGAAGGGAGCCTTGGAACCGTTACACTGTTTATGAGTGATATTCGGGTTAGTACCAATGTGCCTTTGGACAGTAGCCAACTGAACGGGCGAGCGGTAGGAACACGCGTGTCTGATGACGTTAAAGAGTCGGTACTCAAACTGGGTGAAATGTGGGTGGATCGGGCCTTTGTCTATGACGACTGGTATGTTTCTGCTTACGAACCTTTGAAAGATTACAACGGTAATATTATCGGCATGCTTTACACCGGTTACCTGGAATGGCCAATGATTAAGATCTACCTGACCAATATAGTTGAGCTTGGGGTAGGGATCCTCATGGTTTTGCTGATCTCAGGCGTTGTTGTGTATCGGGGAGCCAGAGATTTATTTAGGCCGATTGAGAAGATGCATCAGGTTGTATCTGCTATTCAATTGGGGCTTGATCGCCGTATTGGAAGCTTGGATCTTACCCGCGGCCATGAGTTACAAATTCTCGGCAAGCAGTTTGATACTATGCTGGACCAATTACACCAGCGTAATGAAGCGATAAAACAGGCATCGGCACAGCTTGAAGACAAGGTCCAAAGACGTACACAGAGTTTAAGTGAGAAAACCGAAGAGTTAGAACAGCACATTAAATTGTTAAACCAAGCCAGAACTCAATTGGTTAGTAATGAAAAACTGGCAGCCTTAGGTGAGCTTACCGCGGGTATTGCCCATGAAATCAATAATCCAACGGCGGTTATCTTGGGTAACGTAGAGTTAATGCAGTTTGAGTTGGGTGATGAGACCGAGCGAGTCAGCGAAGAGCTAGAAGCGATACATGAACAGATAGATCGCATTCGAAATATCACTCGCAGTCTGTTGCAATACAGCCGTCAAGGTGGTGTGCAAGATGAAGTGACTTGGCAGCATTTGAATCCGATTATCGAAGAAAGTTTAACGTTAGTAAGAAGTGGCACGAAAAAATTTGATATTGAGATCCATACTGATCTCAATGCTCGTTGTTGTGTTGAAGTAAATCGTCATCAAATGCTTCAGGTGCTCGTGAACCTACAGATGAATGGTATTCATGCTATGGATGATCGAGGCGTGCTGCGTGTCTGTACGGACGATTGGTTAGATGAAAGTGGCCAGACTATTGGGGCGATGGTGAAGGTCATTGACCACGGTTGCGGTATCAGCGAAGACCAGATAGAACGCATTTTTAATCCATTCTATACCACAAGAAGAAGTGGTACTGGGTTAGGGCTGTCTGTTAGCCAAGGTATTGTTAGCGGGTTCGGTGGCGAAATAGTGGTAGATTCGGAAATAGGGAAAGGGTCAATATTTACTGTTTACCTACCGGAAAAAGCTAACAGTGACAACATGGTAGTTGTTGATTTAGAAAAAATGGGGTGCTGAGAAAAGTAAAAAGGGCATGTTGTTAACATGCCCTTTTTACTTTAATGAACGCTTTAATAGTAAAAGTTTCATCGCAAATTACCGTTAGGTGGTTACATAAGTACAAGACCAATAACCATAAAGGTAAGGCTTGTGAATACAGTGCGTGTGATGATGCCAGTGTGAGTTGGATTAATCATTTCCTGATGCTGCATATATTACCCTTTTATGACAATTTGAAGATCTTTGTGTTTTTCTTTCTACTTTTACATCATAGATCAAATTTCTCATGAATAAAGCACTATTTGATAAAATTGTGCACATTATCAATTTGTATGATGTATTCCGGTTGCGCATAAATAGTTGGGGCATTATTTTTTGAATGTCTATACTTGCAGAAAAAGCCAAGTTACGGATGACACGATGAAAATTGCAGTTTTATCACTTGGAGCCTTGCTTCAATTTTTTGCTCTTTATATTGCTTTTTATTCTGGCTTTGCGGGGGGGATCTACTTGGCGACGCTAATATCCGTTGCCGCGATGGCTAGCATGCTGGTTGTTAGACACTTGGTTGCCCCAGTGTGCTTGATGGCTGGGGTGTTAATAGGGCTATCTTTATCCCACAATGAGGCAGATCTAAAAATGCTCTCGTTGTTTGAAAGCCAAGCATTAGCATTGCTACAGTTAGATAGTCGTGCCTCACTTCAGTACAATGAAACCTCCACGGAAATTACCCAACTAGATGTAACGCCGATAAATAGCGACCTTCCAGACAAGAAAGATCCCACTTTGGCGGTCGTTGCTGCTAAATAATGTTTAAGCCACGGTGAGAGCTCTTTCTACACCGTGGTATTTGTTATTCGTTTAGCGATAATTTTGGAATCAGTAGTTTTTGCCCTGCAAAGATAGTTGCCCCATCAAGATTGTTAACTTGCTTAAGTAAGTCGACAGAAATGTTGTTGACATTAGCGAGTTGATTCAGCGAGTCACCCACTTTAATGTCATAGACATCATAGGTTTGCTTGGCATAAGTGCGTGCATTTTTATGCTCAAAAAATTGTGTTTTGTTTTTTATTGGCATTAAGATTTTGTTGTCTTTATCGCGTCGGGTATATCCTGCGGTGAAACCTGGGTTGTAATGATAAAGCTCCTTACTGGATAAGCCTGAGTAAGCCGCTACTGTACCTAGTTTCACCCTTCTGCTGATCGTGATTTCATCGAGGACGGCTTCTGCTTTTATTGGATGTAGGGGAATGTCGTAGCGGTAGCCATGGTGTTTAACTAGGTCTGCCATAGCCAAGAGTTTAGGCACATAGTGGCGTGTTTCCTTGGGTAGTTTTAAAGACCAGAAGTCGGTTGATTTTCCGTTCTTTTTATTCAGTTTTATGGCATTTCTGACCCGGCCGCCTCCAGTATTGTATGCTGCAATGGCGTGGAGCCAGTTTTCATCGAATTTATCGTAGAGGTATTCCAATAAATCCAGAGCGGCGTCTGTTGAGGAGGCAATATCCCGCCTGCCGTCATATCCCTTAATGATATCGAGCCCGAATGTTTTACCGGTTGGTTCGGTAAATTGCCATAGACCTGCAGCACCTTTGTGAGAATAAGCAAATTGATCAAAGCTGCTTTCGACGAAGGGCAGCAGTACCAGCTCTATAGGTAGATCGCGGGCATTCACTTGCTGGTATATATAGTGAAGAAACGGCTCAGCACGAGCGGTCACTTTCTCGATATGGTAAGGGTTGTTTACATACCAGCGTTTGTAATAACGAATTGTGCGGTTATTCGGCACCGTCATGGTGAATTCACTGGCCAAGAGATCCCACATATCGGGGTCTTGAGAAGGTTCTGCAACAGAGCCTGTTGCAATAAAGCTACCAGCAAATAATCCTTTATCGATTTCACATAAGTCATTGACATCATCAGGCAATGATTGGACTGAAACCGTGTTCATTACTGTTGCTGTTGCTGGTGTGTTTAAGTCATCCTGATTGACCGTCGGAATTGATTGACACCCAAGTGCAAAACTCATAAGCAAAAACAAAAATTTACTTCTAATGATCATAATAAATCGTCGCCACTCAAAAATTTATTGTGATATCTATCATTATTTTTACGATAATTTTATGTTAGCAGTGTTTGTAAGGATTGTTAGCAAGGCTTAACGGTAAAGCGCATGATTGACTGATAAAATTCGCTCTTATTCAAAATGAGACAAATTTCACACTATTGCGCAGCAACAACTAGGCTTTACTGAACTGATAGCGACTTGGATGGATGTATTTATGCAAAGCACAAATTTCCCGGCCGGTACGGTATTGAGGATTCGCTGTAGTACTTATTGGCACTATGGTATTGCAGACGGGTATGGCCATGTGATTCATAATTCGAAAAAATGGCGGCGGATAGAGCGAGAAACAGAGTCTGAATTCTCAGAAGGCCGACGCATAGAGGTGAGTGACATTGTTGGCTCGGACCCACGAGCTGCAGTACGTTATGCAAAGTCAAAGATCGGTCGGACATATAACTTATTTAACCGGAACTGTGAGCAGTTTGTTCGTGAAGCCCATGGGTTGCCTATTGAATGTACTCAGTTTCAGCGATTGGTGGTTGCTGTCGCTGGTGGCTACATGACCGTTAGTGCCCCCTCCACATTAATCAAGATGGCAGGGGTGGGGCTATTTCTTGGTGCTGTACTCACATCATCGGAAAAACAGCCTTACCAAAATGCAGTCAAAGGTGCGAAACTAACGGTTGGGGCTAGTCTGATCTTACCGACATTGTTACGTCGTATTTTGTAGTGTGCGATAACCGCTCTTCAATACCGTATCAGTGATAGGTGAAGGCTATTCTCATGAGGCACCTGCAACAAATTTCAATTTGTTAGATCTTGCCCACAGAAATTTTTCTGGTTAGGCCGTATGTTAACAAAAGGTGACTGAGTAAATACACTAATGCGCGAGAACTTCTGTGACGATTTTAATTGAACGTCATCATGACAGAGCACATGATGACATTACTATGCTAAGCGAGAAAATTGCAGGTCAGCTTGAACAGGAGTATGGCCTTATTTGGTCCTGGCAAGACGATAAAATGCACATCAAACATTCGGCAGCAAAAGGCTATTTACATGCCGAAGAAGGTAAAATAACCATTCAACTTCAACTTGTCGGTTTTGCCGCTGCTTTTTTTGCCCCAACAATAGAAAGCCATATTACTGAACAGCTTGATAGGTATTTGTTGGCGAGTTAATTCACAATATCTCGTTATCTGTTTCCAAAGAGCTCACCCCGAGCTCTTTTTTTATCTCTATGATTCTTCAAGCTTTCCTTCTATCTATCTGTGATCCGCATCAAAAACATGATCTCCACAACGATAAAGTGTTGTTTTAGGGAGAACATTCTAATCGAAATTCGTAAATTACATACAAGCAGTCAGGCAATACCCACTGGCTGGCACTATCGCAAAAGTATGGAGGGGAAACTGATGGGCATTTTTAAACAGACTGCGGAAGAATCAAACAAAGAGCAGATTCGTGAAGCAATGGTATACAACATTTGGTTAGCAGGCCTTGGTGCTTATGCTAAAAGCGCAGAAGAAGTTAATCAGATTTCTGACAAAGGCAAGAGCCTTTTTGACGAGTTGATTGAGCGTGGCCGCGCGGTTGAGTCAAAAACCAAAGAGCGAGTTCACACTGCACGTAGCCAAACTTCTGTCGCGATTGAAGAACGCATGCATAACATGGTTCAGAAATTCATTGGCCTAGATAACGAGCGCCTTGACCGTGTTGATGACAAGATTGATCAGCTTACAGCCAATATTGAAGCGCTAGTCGAGCGCCATCAGGCACAAGCTGAGAAAAAACCAGCACCACGCAAGCGTACAGCTACGCAGGCAACTGATAAAGCTGCACCCGCAGCCAAGAAACCTAGTGTTGCACGCCGTAAAACCGTGAAAGCAGCTCAACCTGTTCCTGCCGCTAAACCAGAGGCAGAGAAGAAAGAGGCCGATGCGCCGGTAAAGCCACAAACCGTAGCAGTAACTAAAACTGTTGCGGAACCAAAAGCTGAAGATCAGGTGGCTCCAAGCGTCAGCAAGCCAGCTGAAAGTACAAAACCTGAAGTGGTATAAGCATACGAGCGTGCTTAAGGCAAGATAACGCAAGAGGATATTATTATGAGCAGCAATACAGTAGTGAAAGCGGCAAAAAATGTCGTAGAAAGTGGTGAAGGCATTGCACGTAACGTTTGGTTAGCAGGCCTTGGTATTTACAGCCGTAGCTTGGAAGAAGCTCAGCAACTGAACGAGAAATCAACCACGATGTTTGATGAGCTTGTTGAGCGCGGTAAAGAAGTTGAAATTCAAGCGAAAGAATGTATTGGTAAAAACACGGAAAAAGCGACAGAAGAAGTAGAAGCAGGTATGAATGATCTGTTCTATCGTCTGAGTGGCGTTGACCGTGAGAAGCTTGAGCGTATGGACGAGAAAATCGACAAACTGACTCAAGCCGTTGAGAAGTTGGCAGAAGCAGAGTAACTGCCAATACGGGGCTACGTTTATGCCAGCCAGACAATAAGTAGCCCCGGCTGAGCAACCGTTCCCAGTCTGCAGGTTGTGAAGCCTTTAGGTTGCGCGTGGGCCATGCACGCGCACCTTTTTTACTATTTTTACTGCCTTCATTGGCAGAGTTTTTGTTCATCCAAGAAAAATATTTTTTTTGCCTTAAATATCAGAATAATGGGCACTTCTTTTAGAAAAGAATCATTTTTTTGCTGCCAGATATTGACCAAACCCCTTGTTTAATTCTAACTTTGTAAATGAATTGTGAAGAAAGGTGGGAAGTATGGAGAGTTGGCGTAATAGGGCTTTTAACAAGGTTTTATTCCGAATTATGCGGCAACGCCTTGCAAATTGTGAATCAACCGAAGGGATGCGAGATATCATTTCTTCTGTTGATAGCTATGGCCCATTTATTGCTGCGCCAAAGGGAATGGAAATCACGCCGACTCGTTTTTCAGACGTTTCTTGTGATTGGGTTGATATGCCCAATAGTAGCGGTAACAAAATCATCCTCTATTTTCATGGTGGGGGCTTTTGCTTTAACAGTCCCAAAATTCATAGTGCGTTTTTAGCCCGTCTTGCTAATTACACCAAATCTCGGGGGCTGATGGTTAATTATCGCTTGGCGCCAGAAAATCCTTATCCTGCGGCTCCTGATGACTGCTTTGCCGTTTATCGAGGGTTATTGGTTAAGGGATACCATCCTCACCAGATATTCTTTGCTGGGGATTCTGCGGGGGGTAATCTGGTACTGACAACCATGTTGCGGATCCGCGAAGCTAAGTTGCCACAGCCTGCTGGTGGTATTTTGATGTCGCCTGTATCGGATATGGCCGTTACTGGCGAGTCAGCCTTCAAAAAATGTAAAGATGATCCTTTCTTTGATTTGAGTACCTTACTCTTAATGCGTAATAATTACATTGGGATGCAAAACCCTTGCGATCCCGATATATCGCCATATTACGCCGATCATTATGATCTCCCGCCGACCTTTATCACTTGTGGCACTGAAGAGTTGTTAATGGATGATGCGATTCACCTTGCTGAGCGAATGGGTGAGGCCGGTAACGATGTGACAATAAATGTCGTGAAAGGGGTACCGCATGTTTATCCGTTGTTTTATCAGCTGAGTGAAGCTAGGGAGGCAATGAAGCTGATGGCAGGGTTTATCCAAGAGAAATTTAAAGAGGCTGGTGAGTCGAGAGATAAGAAGGTGGGTTAACCATGCGTATTGACTTAAGCTGCTTTGTTGTCAGGTAACGCGAAGATGGATGCCGAGCCCATTTTCAGGGCTCGATGTAAACTGAGATGCTGTTTGTTGCTTTAGTTGGTCAATGTAGAGAGTTTTTGTTTTTGATAGTGCATTGCTGACTCTGACACTTTCCCGCTATTGCCACTCTGAAGCCATTTCTTAACCCTTCCGGCATCACCAATCGGTGTCAGCTTGCCATAAGCATCCAGCGTAACGATAAGAAGCTCTTTACCTTCCACTTGAGTGATCATCGCCAAGCAGTGGCCCGCAATATCTAAATAGCCCGTTTTGCTTAGGGTTACATCCCATTTCTGGCCTCTGACTAACGCGTTCGTGTTGGTGTAACCCAATTTGTATCGAGGCTTTTTGAAATAGGCGGTATGTACCGGTGTAGTGCTGTATTTTTTTATGGTGGGATACTGATAAGCGGCTTTGATCATTTTGGTGATATCTGCAGCAGTAGAAACGTTCTCAGGGTTTAAGCCGGAACTATCGACAAAGACCGTATCTGTCATGCCCAATGCCTTGGCCTTGGTATTCATTGCTTTGATAAAGGCATCATAACCACCAGGGTATTGCCGTGCTAGGGCCGCCGTTGCGAGGTTCTCAGAAGACATCAGGGCAATGTGTAAGGTAACCCCTCGGCTAAGCGTTGAATCCATTCTGATACGTGAATAGCCGTTGTATATCCTTTCCTTATCTATTTTCTTGAAAGAAATTGCCTCATCCAGTGGAAGTTTGGCGTCCAGAACAACCATTGCCGTCATCACCTTTGTGAGTGAGGCGATGGGCATCACGAGTTCGGTGTTTTTTTGAAATAACGTTTTGTTGGTCTTCAAGTCAGTCACTAAAGTACTGACTGACGCAGTCTGAATATTATCAGGGTTCAGTTTACTGGCATGGGAGGTTGAAATGAATAAGGCCAGGCTGATGGAAACGAGTAAATTGAGATGGCGAAACAAAACCACTCCTTGTTTGTCTTAACGGTTTATTACAATTACTGACAAGGGTAGCCTGGGGAAAGTCGGTGGTAAAGTGAGTTTATTGTTAATTAATCGAATGGTTAATAATTTTCATGATTGCTATCTCTATCTTCCCACCATTTATACATACAAATGACGAAGCCTAAGGCGCCTACACTGATCATGAGTTGGAGTGCCATTTCGTTGAGCAAGTTTGGCTCAAAGGAAGAAGCCATGATGGCGATTGTTGCAAAGGCATAAGCCAAGTACCCCCAGGAGCTACCGCGATAGAACTGCAATATCTCTAGGATGATAAATAAGGTTGAGGAAACGAGGTAGAAACGGATAAATTTGCCAATGAGGTCGGTATGAAACTCACCGGCAAACCTCACCATTAGCCAGTGGAAGCAGGTGTAGAACACCACAATACAGATTATTGATTCTGATAGGTTTTTTAATAACTTAACGTTCATCCATTTTTACCCGCAACGAATGTTTCTTAGCACACTTACATACTTTACCGTAGGATGACATTTCAAAATGTAAGAGTGTATTTGCAGTTAAGTAAAATTCTTAAGGTGTTAAATTGAAATGATTTTTCAAAATAGTTGTTGGGTTAAACAAAAACACCCCATAGATACTTTGGGGTGTTTGAAATAAGTATTTAGTGCTGTCCTGAACGGTTAGGTAACCAACTCTTCAACCAAATCTTTGTGGGTAAAGAATGGAGACTTCGCGTTATCAGTCAGGTAGGGCTCTACCAAAGAGATCAAACGCAGTACACCTGAGCGAGCGAGGTCACTTTCAGTGTAATGATCATCAAGTAGCGTTTGGTAGTTGAGCCAGTTCAGGCTAACAAGCAATAAGTTGTCTGCCAGTAGAGGCAGGCTTTGTTCATCGCATTTTAGCTTGCCCAGCTCGACGAGGTGCTTGAGCATGTCATTACATAGATGACGTAGCTTAAGGATCAGTGTTCGTATTTTACGCTTAATTTGCGGGTTTTGGCCGTTTAAACTGTCCAAGTTTCTGAACAAAAAGCGGTAATGGGTAAATAATGCCATCACCGTATGCATGAAGGGCCAGTAATCGTCAAAGTCCTTGACCTGACTTGCATACTCATTGCTAACGGTTGTTAGTGAGTTTTGTAACTCATTGACAAGTGTCGCAATTATTTCGTCCTTGCCACGGAAATGGTAATAGAGGTTTCCTGGGCTGATCCCCATTTCGGTAGCGATGATTAACGTACTGACTTGACTAACACCATCACGATTAAACAGCTCAAGACTAACTGACAAAATCCGATCTTTGGTTTTCATCATTTTTTCCTTGTTATTCGAGCTTCACTTTCGGCAACCCCATCAATATCATAATTTGGGGTTGCCGAAGGTGATGGGATGAACGTTATTGCTCTTCAGTTACAAGTTGGGGTAGTGCCTCGCGAAGGAAGTCATACTCAGCTTGCATTTGATCTTTCATGTCACTGCAAATGAAAGAAACTAGCGTACTGCCAACGAGAGGAATAGCTGATTTCACATCCATAGTGACATGGTTTGATGTCGCGGTACCTGGACGAGTTGCTGGCTCACTGAACACCATCTGACCCGAAATCGTCGCTGGAACACCCAAGATCTCAATCTGAAGTTTACAGATTAACTGCTCATTTTCTTGCCAGTGCCATGACTCTGTCTGCTTGATAGTATTAAAGTTACCTAATAGGCTTTTCAGAACGGCTGGCACATTGGCTGGCATTTCACGCTGGGTTTCAGCACGGAAGCCATCCGCAGTTTCTTCTAGTGCAGTAACTCGAACGTTTTTGCCACCTAGTTTTTGGTATTTTTCAACGATCAGTTCTTCTTCGCTGAAATAACGTAGTAAGGTATCAAGTTCTTCTTTGTAGTCATGTATTGCTGAAACTTGCATTGCTCTCATCCTTACATGTGTATTTCGCGCATGATGCTATTAATGGCTACTACATCGGCTGAAGGTTGTTTAGGCTCTGCGTTTTCACCGTCATGCTTGCCATGATCCGGGTTGTAGCCCGTCGCCATTAGCAACTCACCCAGTTTCGGATAAACACCATGAATGAAGGCACCTAACAGACCAAGCTTGGTCGCAATACGTTTTGGCTTCTCGATAATCGCTTTGATGATCAAATCTGCCGCTTCTTCAGGGGTAAGTAACGGGATACCACCTTCAGCTTCACGGTAGTGATCGGAAATCATGCGAGTTTCAACCAGCGGCATATTGATTGTGGTGAAATCGATACCTTGGCCACCCAGCTCTGTACTTGCGGTACGGGTGAAGGTGTCTAATGCCGATTTAGATGCTGCATACGCCGAGAACAACGGCTGATTGGTCAACACCGCAATGGAAGAGATGTTGATAATATGGCCTTCACCCGCTTCGATCATCTCTGGCAGGTTGCCTAGAATCATACGAAGTGCACCGAAGTAGTTAATCTGCATAGTACGTTCGTAATCGTGCAAACGGTCAGTCGCTTTTTCTACTGAGCGGCGAATTGAACGGCCAGCATTGTTGATCAAAATATCAACTTTACCGTGATCATGCTTGATTTGCTTAATCACTTCCTGAGATGGCTCATCCTGGCTTAGGTCGCATTGATAAATGGATGCATGGCCACCAAGACGTTCGATTTCGTTACGGGTTTGCTGTAGGCGCTCAAGATCACGAGCAATCAGTACTAGGCGAGCTTTTGTTTTTGCAAGTTTAATGGCTGTGGTATAGCCAATACCTGAAGAGGCACCGGTGATAACAACAACTTTGTCATTTACACATCCTTGCAGTGTTTTTTCAACATGCAATTCAGGATCGAGGTTACGCTCCCAGTAGTCCCAAATTTTGTCAGCATAATCTGCAAGGCGAGGGCAGCAAATGTTACTGTCAGACAGTGCATTTAACGTATTGCTGCAATCGAACTGGGTTGGGTAGTTGAAGTAACCTAGCGCGTCTTGCGGCATATCCATCTCTTTACTGATGGCATCGATAAAACGCTTGAGTGCGGGGACTTGACCAAGCTGCGACCAGAAGTGAGAAGGGATCATACGGAAAACACGCATATCCAGTCGCATTGCCATACGTGGAGCATGGCCTGCTTCAGCAAACAGGTTGATCACTTCACCAGAGCGGTATGGGTCAGGGTCAACGATATGGAAACACTGATTATCTAACTCAGGCTTATGAGAAATATGGTCGATAGCATCGGCGACATAATCCACCGGCACTAAGTTTAGGCGGCCACCTTCAAGGCCAATGAGCGGTGCCCATTCTGGAAGAGCGCGGCGTAGTTTTTGGATGATCTTAAAGAAGTAATAAGGACCATCAACACGATCAGCTTCACCTGTCTTTGAATCACCGATAACAATGCCCGGACGGTAAGCACGCCAAGGGATCGTTGCCGTTTCTTGTACTAGTTTTTCTGCATTGTGCTTAGTTGAGAAGTAAGCATGCTCAAGCCCAGTCGCTTCATTAAGCATATCTTCCCGGAACCAGCCACGGTATTGGCCTGCAACAGCAATTGAGCTGAAGTAATGGAAACAACCAGCATTAATGCGCTCGGCGAAACGTAACGTATGTTCAGTGCCTTCAATATTGGCGCGCATCATATCTTCTTCGCTAGCCGTCAAATCATAGATGGCTGCGAGGTGGAAGAACTGATCAATTTTTCCTGTCAGGTTTTTCGTATCTTTAGCTGATATACCTAAATTTGGTTCGGTAATCGAGCCTTTAATGCAGTGGAACTTGTCCTTAGGTAGATGTTTTTTCTCTAACAGTGCTTCCAGTCTATCTTCAGAAATCTTGTCATAGGTGAGTATATAAATATCACCAGGTCGTTTAGCCAGACGTTGTAATAACTGAGAACCGATAAATCCAGTTGCGCCGGTAATGAAATAATTCATGACCACTCCTTACGCGGTATTCATTTTACATTCAATTGCAGAGTAATTTACTGGTCAGATGACCGACTTCAGTGTGCATCTGGTGGCACAAATCATCAAAGTAAAACCGAAGAAAGTGTGTTCTAGATCAAGATTCCCGGAGGGAATTTTATGTTTTAGAGTAATTGCTCACGCTTTTTCTTTTTGGGTTTCATTTGTCACATCAGACCAGTGATAAATCCCGCATATATGACGGAGGATAAATATTAATAAATACATATGGATGAATAAATATTTATCCTTGATTTTATTGGTTGTTCTATCTGCAAGTTAATGATTAAGCAGTATAAAGAGTAAGGTGAAAGTCAGTAAGCTGGTGTTAGTTAATGTCAATTGGCAGGATTGGGTTATTTTATAAACTAATGATGGCAAATATGGATCTGAGTGGAAAGCTCGGGTTGGAAAGATTGCAATCTCTCGCGTTGGGATAACGAGTTGATTCAGTTTTTGCTATCTCTTGTTCTGTCTATGGGTGATGGCTTTAGAACAAGGGGAGAAGGATCCCCCCTATAAGTGCAAGTCGCGCTCAGAGGCCTGACAATTGCTGAGCATTTATAAACCTCAGGGGTAAGCGCTATCCATTACTTATTACCATCTTGCTGGTGGTCAGCCTGAAGATGATCGGTATCGCCTTTATGTGTTGGCTTATGTGAGTCTTCTATCGATTGGCTATCGTTCTCTCCCTTGATATCAAGAATGAGGTTATCCATACCGTTGTACACCTGGAAACGGTGTCCTTTTGCACGGGCAATCATGGTAATACCGAGTTTCTGAGCAAGATCATAACCCATCTGGGTGGCGCCCGAGCGGGAGAGCAATACTGGGATCCCCATCTGCGCGACTTTGATCACCATCTCGGAGGTCAGTCGACCTGTAGTGTAGAAAATCTTATCGGCACCTAGCTCACCTTTGAGCCACATCTCACCGGCAAGAGTATCTACCGCGTTGTGACGGCCGACATCTTCCACAAATGAAAGGATCTCGGTGTCTTTACATATCGCGCAACCGTGGACCGCACCTGCGGCTTTATAAGTTTCGTTATGGTGGGTCAGAGCTTCAAGTAAGCCATACAGTTTAGACTGAGGAATTCGCGGCTGTGGGAGTTGGACACCTTCAAGCTTTTTCATGACATTGCCGAACATCGTGCCTTGCCCACAACCAGAGGTGACGGTTTTCTTTCCCAGCTTCTTTTCGAGCCCGTCGGTATTTTCGCGGGTGATGACTGCGGCGGAGTTGGTTTCCCAGTCAATGATCAGCGATTCAATAGCATCGATGTCTTCAATGAAACCTTGGTTTTTCAGATAACCGAGCACTAGCGCAGAAGGGCGTTCACCCAACGTCATCAGGGTGACAATTTCCACCCAGTTCAAATACACGGTAAGCGGGTGTTCACAGGCAATTTCTTTTTCCATCATATCGCCATACTCGTCCATTACCTGAACGGTCATCGTCTGATTAACCGATGAATTTGTTTTAATTATTTTTGGCAACTGGCTCATCAAATTATCCTGCTGTTGATGTGATTGTTTTCATGTATACGCAACACAGTCTGCAGCGTCTACTTTTAAAGCGTCTACTTTTAAAACATAGAGTAAGTCGTTGGCAGGTGTGGAGCAAACATCGTTCCAATTTATTTGTATCGTAAAATTTCATTGCTTTGAGGGCGGTTTTTAACGTTGGTCTGATATTTGCTTTGTTGGGTGCTATAGACCTCAAAATCCGATAAGCCATAACGATAAGCTAGGGAGCGAATGTGCCAGAACAATATAAGAATGAATCTTTGTGGCCTATAGCGTTTCGCTTGGTCTCGCAAGAGAAGCAAATCGGGCGTTGGACAACACTTTCTTGGTCCATTCAAGACGTATGCCTCTATGACGAAGAAGAGAAAGAAACGTTGGTGAGTGAGCAAGGTGGATACCTTATGCCATTGGAGCTGCATCGTCACGAACGTTCAGATTACCGTTTTAATCTTAGTTCTTGTGAGCCGCACTTATTTATTGTTTGCGAAGAAGACAATGAACAGCTTTCGCCCTTATTGATAACTGCTGCTCAAGGCTTGGCAAGTGGATATATGGATGGCGACTACCAAGTCCTTCATATCAAAGCACCTTTACAGATCCAAGCGTGGATGGAGGCTTTCATCGGTCGTCATGGCGAGCAAATCGAATATCGACGCAAACGCTGTAAGAACAAAGAGCAGAAAGGGCGTTCCAGTGGTAACTAATTTCTTCCAGCGTTGGTCTCAGCGCAAATTAAATATTCGGGATGAAGACGGCCTTGAATTAGATCAGGATGTTACGGCCTCAGAACGGGTCAAGGACAATGCTGTTGATGATGCTGGCACTGACATTCACCCCGTTCAAGAGGTTGAAATTGATCCGTCATTGAATACACAAGCCAATGATGAACAAGCTCCAGCGATTTCGGAAACAATAGAACCTCAAACAACAAAGTCAGATTTACCATTCCTCGATCTAACCCTGGCTGATGCCGCAAAGGTGACTTTTGATTCTGGTGTGTCGAACTTTATGAAAGAAGGTGTTGAAAAATCAGTGAAAAAAGCGGCACTGCGTAAACTTTTTCATTCTGATGAATTCAACTATGTCAGTGACATGGATGATCATACCGAAGACTTTTCTAATATCCCTGTGCTTGATACCAAAGTGACTCAGCAGCTTCGCCAATGGGTAAATCAGGTTGCAGAGACAGCAGAAGACATGATTAAAGCGACTGGCTCTGACCATTCACTCGCAGCTGTTGATGGCGTTCAAGCTAAGGATGGGGCAATAGAAGAAGAGACTACGGCTGTTGATGATATTCAAAAGGTGAACGTTCAAGAGAATATTGAAACGGATATTGCATTTGCGGGCCCGACTGAACTAGAGACTGAAACAGAATCAGACTCGATTTCTGATAGCAAGTTACTCCATAGCGATAAGAACGATTTGCTAAAGGGTTAAGGATATTTTGCCCTTGCTATGGATGGATAAATGGCAACGCCATAATAAATAAAAAGTAAGTCAGCCGTCACTCGAAGAGCGACAACAAACGAACTGGGACAAAAAGGGAACAATACCCTTAAGAAAGATCGGGACATTTTGGCGCAATAGTCGTCATGGGGTGGGACAAATTGTCGCGGTGACAAGTAGACAGGAATAATAATGTTAAATAGTACACTTAAAGCACTTTCTGCGTTCGATGAGCAAAATGGTAAAGCTAGGCTAGCGGCGGTAAATGGTACCGTTGAGCTTTCTAATCTTATTCCACCAACGGTTTCTTATGAAAGCCGCGGGAATGTTTTGCTGGTGGGTGCAGAAAACGTTATCACAACGCTTGAAGCACAGTTTACTTCGCTGAATTCGGTAACCCTACTTGCCACAGCGAAAGCGCCATCATCAGAGGATGCCAAAAACAGTGTTAAGCGTAATAACCTGTATTATGCGAGTAAGGCAACTCTGAAAGGTTACCTAGGTGCATTTGAAGTGTCTTGTGATATTGAGAATATGCAGACAGCAGTGAATCTGGCAAAAGTGGCTATTGGTCATGATTGCTTTGATTTAGTTGTTGATATGACGGAAAACGGTTTATCAGCTGTTGAAATTTCAGCTCCAGGTTATTACGCAGTTGGAGCAGGAAAAGTGAAACTGGCCAATGTGATCGAAGATCTTCCTGCGATGATTGGTACATTTGATAAACCAAAATATTTTCGTTTGGATCCTGAACTCTGTGCGCACTCTTCACGGGGGGTAACAGGGTGTGAGCGATGTGTTGATGCTTGTCCTGCTGGCGCATTGTCAAGCACGGGTGATCATATAGAAATTAATCCATACCTTTGCCAAGGTGTGGGAACCTGTGCGACGGCGTGTCCAACAGAAGCTATTTCCTATGCACTCCCTGATCCTACTAATACGCAAAACTTTGTTCATCGGTTAATCACTAATTATCGAAAAGCAGGTGGAGAAATACCTACGCTACTTTTCTATGGTAATCGCGATGAAGCCACGGTGAACGAGAGCCTTTCTGACCTCCCTGAGTCAGTGATTCCCGTCGCATTGGAAGAGTTGGCCACAGTTGGTATTGATACTTGGTTTAGTGCACTGGCATACGGCGCGCATCAAGTGCTTTTAGCGACGAATACTTCTTATATTCCCGACACTATCGATCGTGTACTTCGCGATGAATTAGCGACTGCTCAGTCTTTCTTGGCTGAAATGGGTTATGACATTGAACGTATTGCTTTGTTTGATTTTACTGAGGCGAAGACCTTTACGGGTTTTGATTCTGCATTATTGAATATCGCTGACCCTATTGAGGGGACAAAACGTGAGAAGTTATTTGCTGTTCTTGATGAGCTTTACGCATTAGCTCCAGTTAAACCTGAACGTTCAGCAGTTGCGGAAAATGCTCCTTATGGTTCGGTAGATTGTCGAGCAGAAGATTGCACCTTGTGTATGGGGTGCGTGTCTGTGTGTCCAACCCGGGCATTGCATGCCATTGGTGATCGTCCAGGCCTGTTATTTATTGAACAAGATTGTGTGCAATGTGGCATGTGTGAAAAAGCGTGTCCTGAAAAAGTGATTTCTCTTAATCCGGGAGTGACTTGGAATGCGCAAACTCGTCAAGAAGCACGTGTTGTTCATGAAGAAGAAGCAGCGTGTTGTACCAGTTGCGGTAAAGCTTTTGCACCGGCTTCTATGGTGAAAATGTTGACTGAAAAGTTACAAAACCATTCACAGTTTCAGGGAGAGGCTATTCGACGCCTGAATATGTGCGAAGACTGTCGTGTTCGCGATATTTTCTCGACGATCGTCGATGATCCTGAAAGTCAGCTAAAGGTGTAGGAATAGCAAATGGAATCAGTACTTCAAACCGCTCAGGAAGAAAGTGTATTGCGTGTAGAAATTTATGGCTTGTTGGCACATTTGTTTCGTAAGGGGCCGGATCAAACCGTTTTAGATTGGCTTTCTTCACTGGATGTTGAACCGAATCAAAATGTGTCTAATACCATGGCAGCCTCTTGGCCTGTTTTGAAACTTGCCGCTCAAACAACATCGGTTTTGGCTGTTGAAGAAGAGTATCAAGATTTGTTCATCGGGATCGGACGCGGAGAAATTGTGCCTTTTGGTTCATGGTATTTGACCGGTTCATTAATGGAAATGCCGCTTGCACATCTTCGTCGTGATCTCATGCAGTTGGGTTTTCAACGTGACGAGAGTGTAAAAGAGCCGGAAGACCACATTGCCGCTTTACTTGAAGTCATGGCGATGCTGGTGGAAGGCGGAGATAGACATCTCCAGCAAGTTTTCTTCAATCGCCATATCGCAACCTGGTTCGAACAACTTTGTAATGACCTAAAAAAGGCGAACAGTGCTGTGTTTTATAGTGCAGTTGCTGAACTGGCTTTGCAGTTCCTGTTGGTCGAAAAAACACGATTGATAGAGGTGAACTAGACTTTACCTAATTTTGATTTTGTGACGACGTAACCGCTACCTAGCTACTAAATGATAGTGCTCAAGATGTAGCTGAGGAAACAATTGAAAGTCGTTATGTATTTTACGAAAAACTTAGCAGAAAAATTGATTTTCGAAGCGAGTAACTCGGATTCGGAAACACGATAAAGGAGCAAGCTTTTATGAGTGAGCAAAACAAAGCTAGTAAAGATGAAGCTATTCATAATGACATTAGTCAAAGTCGGCGCCAATTACTGAAAAACATTGGTTTGAGTGCGGCTGCTGGTGCTGTTGCCGCTGGGGCGACAACAGCCGTTCAGGCAAAGGTCGAACAGTCTGACCGCAATAGCAATAATCACGATGACAATACAACTGGCTATCGCGAAACCCAGCATGTTCGCGATTACTACGAAACCTTGTAAGACGGAGCCATAAATGAAACTGACAAAACGTTCCGACAACGTAAGCAAGGACGAAAACCAGCTAGGTATTTCGCGTCGTTCCTTTATTCGTAACTCATCACTGGCGGCTGCTGGTGGGATGGCCGGTGCAGGTTTGTTTGCTCCGGGTATGATGAAAAAAGCTGAAGCTAAAGAGGTTGACCCTAAAGCGCCGGCAGAAGTGAAACGTACTATTTGTTCTCACTGTTCAGTAGGTTGTGGTATCTACGCCGAAGTTCAGGAAGGGGTATGGACAGGTCAAGAGCCCGCTTTTGATCACCCATTTAATGCGGGTGGTCACTGTGCGAAAGGTGCAGCCCTGCGTGAGCATGGCCATGGTGAGCGCCGTATCAAATACCCAATGAAACTGGTTGATGGTAAGTGGAAAAAACTGAGCTGGGAGCAAGCACTGGATGAAGTGAGCCAGCAGGTGAAGAAGATCCGCGAAGAATCGGGCCCAGATTCAATTTACTGGCTGGGTTCTGCAAAGCATAACAATGAACAGGCTTATTTGTTCCGTAAAATGGTGTCTTTATGGGGCTCTAACAACGTCGACCACCAGGCACGTATCTGTCACTCAACAACGGTTGCCGGTGTTGCAAACACCTGGGGTTACGGGGCGATGACGAACTCGCTCAATGACATGCACAACTGTAAGTCGATTCTGTTCATTGGTTCTAACCCAGCAGAAGCGCACCCAGTTGCCATGCAGCACATCTTAATCGCTAAAGAGCGTAACAGCTGTAAGATTGTGGTTGCCGATCCGCGTCGTACCCGTACGGCGGCGAAGTCTGATCACTATGTTTCTCTTCGTCCAGGCTCAGACGTTGCCTTCATTTGGGGTGTGCTATACCACATTTTCAAAAACGGCTGGGAAGATAAAGAGTTTATCCGCCAGCGTGTTTGGGGGATGGATGAAGTTCAAGCTGAAGTGGCCAAGTGGACGCCAGCTGAAGTGGAACGCGTGAGTGGTGTACCAGAAGCGGATGTTTATCAAACAGCGAAGATGTTGTCTGAAAACCGCCCGGGTTGTGTCGTTTGGTGTATGGGTGGTACTCAGCATACGACCGGTAATAACAACACCCGTGCTTACTGTATCCTTGAGCTAGCCCTTGGCAATATGGGTAAATCAGGCGGCGGTGCTAATATTTTCCGTGGTCACGATAATGTACAGGGTGCGACTGACTTTGGCGTACTGTCTGACAACCTACCTGGTTACTACGGCCTGTCTGAAGGTGCTTGGAAACACTGGGCAAAAGTGTGGGATGTGGATTACGAATGGCTAAAGGGCCGTTTCGACCAGAATGAATACAGTGGCAAAAAGCCAATGAACAATGCCGGTATTCCTGTTTCGCGCTGGATTGATGGTGTGCTTGAGGACAAAGCGAATATCGAGCAAAACGATAACATCCGAGCCATGTTCTACTGGGGGCATGCGGTAAACTCCCAGACCCGTGGTCCCGAAATGCGCAAGGCGATGGAAAAGCTGGATATGATGGTGATTGTTGACCCGTATCCTGGTGTTGCAGCGGTAATGAACAACCGCAAGAACAATGTGTATTTGCTACCGGCCACGACGCAATTTGAAACGACAGGTTCGGTAACCGCGACAAACCGCTCTGTTCAGTGGCGTGACCAGGTGATTGAACCGTTGTTCGAATCTAAGCCTGACCATGAAATCATGTTCCTGCTTTCCCAGAAACTGGGTCTATCTGAGCAGTTGTTTAAAAACATTCGTGTTGAAAACAATGAGCCGGTGATTGAAGACATTACCCGCGAGTATAACAAGGGTATGTGGACAATCGGTTACACCGGACAGAGCCCTGAACGCTTGAAAGAGCACCAGCAAAACTGGCATACCTTCCACAAGACTTCTCTTGAAGCTGAAGGTGGCCCAGCAAATGGTGAAACCTACGGTCTACCTTGGCCTTGCTGGGGTACGGCAGAAATGAAACATCCAGGTACCCATATTCTTTATGACACATCTAAAACGGTTGCCCAAGGTGGCGGTAACTTCCGTGCACGTTTCGGTGTAGAGCGTAATGGTGACAGTTTACTGGCTGACGACAGCTTCTCACTAGGCTGTGAACTGGAAGATGGTTACCCTGAGTTTACCGACAAGATGCTTAAGCAACTGGGTTGGTGGGATGATCTTACCGCTGAAGAAAAAGCCCAGGCCGAAGGTAAAAACTGGAAAACTGACCTGTCTGGTGGTATCCAGCGCGTCGCGATTAAGCATGGCTGTATTCCGTTTGGTAATGCTAAAGCCCGTGCTGTGGTATGGACTTTCCCTGATGCTGTTCCTCTGCACCGTGAGCCACTGTATACGCCTCGTCGTGATTTGGTCACTGACTATCCAACATGGGATGACAGCGAAGCGATGTTCCGCCTGCCAACACTGTACAAGTCGATTCAAGATAAAGACATGTCTGGCGAATACCCAATTGTACTGACCTCGGGTCGATTGGTTGAGTATGAGGGGGGCGGTGATGAAACCCGCTCTAACCCTTGGCTGGCAGAATTGCAGCAAGAGATGTTTGTTGAGGTTAACCCGAAAGATGCCAATGACATTGGCTTCAGAGACGGTGACATGGTGTGGGTAGAGGGGGCCGAGAAGGGCCGCATCCACGTTAAAGCGATGGTAACACCGCGCGTGAAGCCGGGACTGGCATTTATCCCGTTCCACTTCGGCGGTAAGTTCCAGGGTGAAGATCTACGTGACCGTTACCCTGATGGCAGTGCGCCGTTTGTTTCTGGTGAAGCGGCGAATACGGCTACGACTTATGGCTATGACCCTGTAACTCAGATGCAAGAAACCAAAGTCACCCTTTGTAAAATCTCTAAAGCGTAAGGAGTCATTCTGATGGCACGTATGAAATTTCTTTGTGACTCTAAGCGTTGTATCGAGTGCAACGGTTGTGTGACAGCTTGTAAAAACGAAAATGATGATGCGCTTGAGTGGGGTATTCAGCGCCGTCGCGTTGTTACCCTCAACGATGGCCTGCCGAATGAGAACTCTATTTCGGTAGCTTGTATGCATTGTAGCGATGCACCATGTATGGCGGTATGTCCTGCGGACTGTTTCGTACAAACAGAAGATGGCATCGTTTTGCATGACAAGGACCTATGCATTGGCTGTGGTTACTGCTTGTTTGCCTGTCCGTTTGGCGCACCGCAGTTCCCACAACAAACGGCCTTTGCCGAACGTGGCAAGATGGACAAATGTACCTTCTGTGCCGGTGGCCCAAATGTAGAAACGGGTTCGGTTGAAGAGAAGCAGAAATACGGTGCCAACCGTATTGCTGAAGGTAAGCTACCTATGTGTGCTTCTTTGTGCTCGACCAAGGCTCTGTTGGCCGGTGATGCCGCGAAAATCTCAGATATTTACCGTGAGCGAGTTGTCGCACGAGGTGCCAAAGAAGCGGGTTGGGCAAGCACTGACGACCTTGCATATGATGCCTCTGAGGTCCGTAAGTCTTAGGGCGAGTTAACGAATAAGTGGCAGTTGTATCTAAGTGTTATTTGATTGAGCTGCCATTGAGTAAAGAGATTTGAACATAACTGTTGAATTAACAGTCGGGAGTAATATGACTAAGCGAATTCAACGCTGGTTTTTCTTGCTGGCCACTGCTGTGGTATTGATGTTTTCATTATCGGCAGCAGCAAGCAATGAATCCGGTGCTAACTCTGAATCTGAGCGCTTGGGCGAGTCTGTTGTAAGGCATGAAGTCATTGGTTTTGCCGGTGCTGACTATTGGCGAGCGGTTAAGGATGGTCAAGAAGGCTATACCACGTCACAGTCACCTGAGCATGGCGTGCTGATTAGTGTGCCAGGGCAGACTTGGTTCATCATGAAAGAGAAGTGGATGTCTCCACTTGGTGCGCTGGCTATTTTTGGCAGCTTGGTAATGGTGGCGCTAGCATATGTTGTCGTGGGTCCGCTCAAGCTGAGTAAGCCAAAGACTGGGCGTAAAATTAAACGTTGGAGCCGCCTTGATAGGGCGCTGCACTGGAGTTTGGCTTTCACCTTTTTGACGCTGGCATTCAGTGGCCTGACGTTGGTTTACGGTAAGTACTTTATTAAGCCTATTGTGCCAACAGAGCTGTGGGGTTGGGTAATCTATGCGGCCAAGCAATACCATAACTACATTGGCCCGTTGTTTGCGTTATTCTTAGTGGCTGTGCTTGTGAAGTGGTGGCGTAAGAGTATTTTCAATAAGGTCGATATGCAGTGGTTCATGAAAATGGGCGGCATGGTCGGCAAGCACAAAGGTACTCATCCATCGGCAGGGTTCTCCAATGGTGGTGAAAAGGCGATCTTTTGGTTGTTGATTTTCTTTGGTGCCTTTATTGTGGCCAGTGGTTTTATCCTCGACTTTCCGATCTTCGACCAAACCCGCCGTGATATGGAATTGTCACATCTTGTCCATATGCTTTCGGCATTGGTACTTATTTGTGGTTTCATCTTCCATATTTATATTGGTTTGTTTGGGATGGAAGCGGGCCTTGATGGCATGATTACCGGTGAAGTTGATGAGACTTGGGCGAAAGAGCATCACGATCTCTGGTATGAAGAGGTAAAAGACTTGCCAGAAAACCAGCCGGGTTATGATGATAAAGTCGAAGCGGATAAGAAAGGCAGTGCCGCACAAGATAATACATAGGTAGCTACATTATAGCCATGTAAACCGGTAGCTAAAGTTACCGGTTTTTTTAGACGAAGATTATGTCTTTTATTAATGATTTTAGGTTTTGATATCAGTAGGTTAGTATAGCAACCCACAACATGGTCGAGAGAACCCAGGAATGTTACTTTAACACCTTAATGCACTATAACTTTTTATTTGTTGTCTATAATTAGACTAATGTCGTAGACGTTTCGCTTATAACCACATGAAAACAATGGTATAAAGCTTATAAGAGAACAAAAGAAGGACACGGCTTATGCATTTCCCATATCGCAATATTGTTGTACTAACTGGCGCGGGTATTTCTGCGGAATCAGGCATACGTACATTCCGTGACCAAGACGGACTGTGGGAAAACCATCGCATTGAGGATGTGGCGACGCCAGAAGGCTATTACCGTGATCCTGCATTGGTCCAGAACTTCTACAACCTACGACGTCAACAGCTAGAAAGTGGTACGGTGTTTCCCAATGAAGCGCACCGTGCGCTTGCAAGGCTTGAACAAGAGTTGGATGGTAAAGTCACTATCGTGACGCAGAATATTGATAACTTGCACGAAGCTGCGGGTAGCAAGAATATTATTCATATGCATGGGGAGTTATTAAAAGCCCAGTGCAGCGAAACAGGCCAATCCATAGAATGGAAAGGGGATATATCGCTAGATGATCATTGCCACTGCTGCCAGATGCCTGCACCAATGCGGCCTAACGTGGTTTGGTTTGGTGAAATGCCGATTGGTATGGATAGAATTCATGACGCATTATTAGAAGCGGATTTATTTATTTCTATTGGAACATCTGGGGCAGTGTATCCAGCCGCAGGCTTTGTTCACGAAGCCGCTATGCATGGTGCTCATACGATTGAACTAAATTTGGAGCCTAGTGAGGTTGAAAGCGAGTTTGCCGAGAAGCGCTATGGTCCGGCTTCGAAGCTAGTCCCTAACTTTGTTGATGAGATACTTGGATAGTGACGAAAATAAGCTCACTTTCAAAACCATGCAAAAACGGGTCTTAACTGCCACTGGTGAAAAATAAAAAACTCGGGACTCAGCCCGAGTTTTCAATACTGATTGGGAGAGATTACATACCTGCTTTTAGTTTCTGGTAGTACTCTTCGTAAAGGGTAACTGCACCGTTTACGCTGTCTTGCCATTCACCTGCATCCATCACTTCTTGAGGTGGGTAGATGCTTGGATCGTTTATAAACTCAGCTGGAAGCTTGTCTTTAGCTGTTGCCACAGGTGTTGGGTAACCGATCTCTAGTGCAATTTTCGCTGCGTTTTCTGGGCGAAGTAGGAAATCGATCATCTTATGGGCTGCATCGGTGTTCTTTGCATTGGCAGGGATAGAAATGCTATCCATCCAGAAGATCGCGCCTTCTTTTGGCCATACGATGTCAATTGGAGCGCCTTCCTGGCGAGCCATGTAAGCAGAACCGTTCCACAGCATGCCTAGTGAGGTTTCTCCAGCCATGTATGGGTTTGCAGGGTAGTCAGAGTTGAATACCAATACGTTTGGCATTAGCTTTTTAAGCTCTTCGTACGCGGCTTTAATTTCTTCAGGGTTCTTGGTGTTCGCAGAATAGCCAAGTTTACGTAGGGCGATATGAAAGAACTCACGAGCGTCATCCATCATCATCAATTGGCCTTCCCATTTAGGATCCCAAAGGTCAGCCCAGCTAGCCACTTCTTCTTTGTCCATCATATCAGTGTTTACACCGATACCGGTCGCACCCCAGATGTATGGGATAGAGTAATCATTCTCAGGGTCAAAGGGCTTGTGCAGGAAATTAGGGTCGATCTCGTCAAAGTGGCTTATCTTTGACTTGTCGATTTTTTGCAGCATATTTTCTTCACGCATCTTCGATACATAGTAGGTTGAAGGAACCACCAGATCGTAGCCGTCACCATGGGTTTTCAGCTTTGCGTACATGGTTTCATTCGACTCATAGGTCGAATAAATCACTTTAATACCCGTTTCTTTGGTGAACTGTTCTAGAACCTCTGAAGGGATATATTCAGACCAGTTGTAGAAATAAAGCTCTTTGTCTGCGGCTGTTGCCATGCTCGAAAACATCGCCATAGCGCAAACACCACCGGCCATTAAAGAAGACCATTTTTTCATTGTTATATGCTCCAAACTAAATGGGATATTGAGAGTGTTCTCTAGCGAATGTACTCATAATGGATGAAAATCACCTCTGTGAAGTACTAACCGCTTCTCCTGCAAAGTGTCGTGATGTCCAGCTTAGTCGCTGAACGCCGGATTGCTACCTGTGTATTGAAGGTAGCTAAGTTTGTTAAAACACACTGAAAATACAGCGCTTTTAAGAGCATTATTATAACAGGGAATTGAATGGCTACGATATGGAATATTAAGCCTTAATAACTGTCTGAACTATTAGTCGCCAATGTTTGTATGTTTTCGATATAAAAAAGGCAGCCACTTGGCTGCCTGGAGTTAATGCATTGCTATTACTGGCCGGCTTTTAGTTCTAGGAAGTAATTTTCGTAGCGGATGTTCATTTCACCAACGGAATCTTGCCATTCACCACGGTCTAGATCTTCTTGCGGTGGGAACAAAGTTGGGTTGTCTTTGTACTTGGCGTTTGATGCTTCAACGGCAGTTAGGTAGCCCGTTTCATCAGATATTTTTGCAGCAACATCAGGACGTAACAAGAAATCAATCATCTTGTGTGCTGCCTCAACGTTCTTGGCATTTTTGGCTATAGCAAGGCTATCAACCCAGAAAATACCGCCTTCTTTTGGCCAAATCAGCTCAATCGGCAAGCCTTCTTTCTGAGCGGCTGCAGCAGAGCCATTCCACAGCATACCTAAGCCAACTTCGCCCGCTAGATATGGCGCGGCAGGGTTGTCTGAGTTAAATACCAATACGTTTGGCATCAATTTCTTCAATTCTTCGTGGGCTTCATCGATCTGTTTTGGATCGGTAGTGTTACCAGAGTAACCTAATTTACGCAGCGCAATGTGGAACACTTCGCGCGTGTCATCCATAAGCATGAGTTGGCCTTCAAGATCCGGATTCCAAAGGTCCGCCCAGCTATCGAAATCAGCAGGGTCATACATGTCAGTGTTAACTGCCAAGCCTGTCATTGCGATAACGTGTGGGATCGAGAAGTCGTTGCTTGGGTCAAAAGGCTTATCCAGATAATTCTTATCAAGCTCTTTAAAGTTGGTTAGCTTTGATTTATCGATTTTCTGTAACATGCCTTCATCGCGCATTTTTGCAACGAAGTAAGTTGACGGCACAACCAGGTCGTAACCTTGGGGGTGAGCTTTTAACTTAGCGTACATCGTCTCGTTCGACTCGTAAGTCGAATAAATCACTTTAATACCAGTTTCTTTAGTGAACTGCTCACGAAGCTCCGTAGAAATGTACGGCCCCCAGTTCATAAAGACTAATTCCTTGTCTGCGGCATTGGCAACGTGAGTAAACATCGCTGCAGCGCATGCAGTACCGGCTAGAAAAGCGGACCATTTTTTCATTAGATGATCATCTCCAAAACCCTTTTAGGGTGTTAATACAAAACAAGTGGCCCGAAGGCCACTTGCTCGTTTTTTGGCTAATGCCAAATTTAAAGCGGTGTAACAAGCCTTATTTGATTTTCTCTCGTGCCAGTAGCTGAGAGGTGACAACCAGAATCAAAGATACTATTAGCATAATTGTAGCCAATGCATTTACTTCTGGTGAAATACCCACTTTAACCATGGAGTAAATCTTCAAAGGCAGAATTTCATAACTTGGGCCTGTCACAAATGAACTTACAATCACGTCATCTAAAGACAGAGTAAAGCTCAACAACCAGCCTGCGGCAACCGCAGGTTTGGCTAGCGGTAGGATAATTTGTTTCAGAATTACCCATTCGCTAGCGCCTAAATCACGGGCTGCTTCTAGCATTTTTACATCAAACCCTTTTAATCGGCTGTATACCGTAACCACAACAAAGGGTAGGCAAAATGTAATATGTGAAAGTAGCAAGGTTAGGAAACCCATCTCCGCGCCAACTAATAAGAACAGCGCCAGTAGCGAAATAGCCATAACGATATCGGGTGACATCATGACGACAAACAGCATACCGTTGACAAAATGCTTGCCACGAAACTGATAGCGGAAGAGGGCAACGGCCGTTAAGCTACCAATAATTGCTGCTGCTGTAGCTGAAAACACAGCAATGTTCAGTGAGTGCCATGCTGCCTGCATCAAGCTATCGTTGTTTACCAATTGGTGATACCACTTGGTCGTGAAGCCACCCCATTTCATGCCGAATTTACTGGCATTGAATGAGTTCACAATCAGAATAATGATTGGTGTATATAGGAAGGCATACACCACAGTCATAAAACTGAATTTTAATGCTCGTCCCATTATTCAAGCTCCACTTTACGGTTTAGTAGCTTGCCCGCACGGTAATAAGCGTACAGCATCACTGCCATTGCGATGGTCAAGGCAATGCTGGTTGCAGCACCAAATGGCCAATCACGAGCGTTTAATACCTGGCTCTTTATGACATTACCGATAAGCAGGTTCTTCGCGCCGCCAAGTAGGTCAGACACATAGAACATGCCTAGGGCTGGCAATAGAACCAGCAGACAGCCAGCGATAATGCCAGGCATTGTCAGTGGAAAAATCACTTTCACGAATGTTTGGAACTTGTTCGCCCCTAAATCACGCGCAGCTTCAATGTAGTTGTAGTCCAACTTCTCAATAGCCGAGTACAAAGGTAGTACCATAAACGGCAGGAGAATATAGACAAGGCCAACCATAACCGCGTATTCGGTGTACATAATCCGTATTGGTTTATCGATGATGTCGAGATACAGCAAGGTATTATTAAAAATACCGCGCGAACCAAGCATGATCTTGAGACCGTATGTACGGATCAATGAGTTTGTCCAGAACGGCACAATCACTAAAAACAGCATGAATGGACGCCACTTTTCAGGCATCTTTGCAATCGCATAGGCAAACGGATAGCCAATAACCAAGCAGAGCAGGGTGGCCACCAGCGCCATGTAAAACGAATGCATCATGACCTTTGCATACAGCGGGTCAAACAAACGGATATAGTTGTCTAACGTAAAGGTCATTTCTATCAGGTTTGCATCATCTCGGGTCAGAAAACTGGTTCCGATGATCATCAAGTTGGGTATAAAGACAAACAGCAATAGCCAACTAACAATGATGGTTATGATGATGTTTTGAAGATTAAGCTTCTTGTTCATCTGCTAGCACCACTTCCCAGCTTTCAACCCAAGTAACCGCAACTTTTTGATCCAGAGAGTGGTCTACATCCGGATCATCTTCATTGAAGAATTCACTGACCATAACAGATGTACCTGTCTCCAGCTCAACGACTGAGTCAAGTGTCATACCTTTATAGGTACGCTCACGGATATAACCAATAATACCTTGTGCTTCGTCGCCATTATTGATCTCTTCTAGGCGGATATCTTCAGGGCGTAGTAACACTTTTACCTTGTCACCCGAACTTACAGGCAGTTTACAGTGAATCATTGAAGGGCGGCCTTCAACGTTTGCCAATACACGGGTTTCGTCAAGGCGCTCTTTTACCACAGCATCAAAGACGTTGATTTCACCGATGAAACGAGCAACAAAAAGATTTTCTGGTTCTTCGTAAATTTCACGAGGGGACCCATCTTGCTCAATGTTTCCTGAACGCATAACAATGATGCGGTCTGACATTGATAGGGCTTCTTCTTGATCGTGCGTGACGAAAATAAAAGTAATTCCTAGTTTACGCTGCAGCTGCTTAAGCTCGATCTGCATCTGTTTGCGAAGTTTATAGTCCAACGCAGATAGAGATTCATCCAGCAACAATACTTTTGGCTTGTTCACAACAGCACGCGCGATAGCTACACGCTGCTGCTGACCGCCGGAAAGTTGGTGAGGCTTGCGTGGGGCAAATTGTTCTAATTGCACCATGCGCAGCGCGTCCATAACACGCGGCTCAATCTCTTGTTCAGCCACTTTCTGCATACGCAGTCCAAAAGCAACATTATCAAATACCGTCATGTGCGGGAAAAGCGCATAACTTTGAAAGACAGTATTTACATTTCGTTGTTCGGCAGGAATACCGGTGACATCTTTGCCGGCAATAACAACTTGCCCCGCATCGGCATTTTCAAAGCCAGCGATAAGTCGAAGTACAGTTGTTTTACCACAGCCAGAAGGGCCGAGAATGGTAAGGAATTCACCATCATTAACATTCAAATCGAGACCAGTGATGATTTGCTTGCCATCGAAGCTTTTGCTCAGCCCTTTAAGCTGAATCACCGGTGCTTTAGTTGTTTCTGCAGCGTTCAATTCTACGAGATCTCCACCTAGGGGTTTTATAGGTAATCCCCCCAACTATTAGGTTGAATTTAGGGGCCGCATAATAGTCCCCTAAACGTGTAATTCAAAGCGTTTTTTTACAATTTTTCTGACTGTTTTCATACTGCTGTATCACTGTTTTATGACAGCCAAGATACAAGGTTCAGGCTTTGATATAATTAGCTTTAAAATCAATATCAAAGCTTTTACGTGCTGTAAGCATAATCCATTAATCATAGTGTATGAAGCCGGCTGGCTAATTCGCAATCAAAATTTGAGCCTGAATAGAAAAACTGCTTTTTTCCTCAATGTTTCTCTATCGTGCTTAACTAGCGTACAATCACGGGCCAAGTGTGTAATAGTTAGTGAAATACAAATGAATAACAAAACAATCCAAGTTGGCGGTTCAATCGAAAGGGCATTGAAAGGTGAGAGTGATCTTCAATCACTGTCCGTACTTCAAGAGGCCTGGAAAATCACAGCCAAGAATTTCCTGACTTTCTTGCCTGCGGTTATTGGTTTGTTTCTGGCGCAGGTTGCGTTGCTTTTAGTTGGTCTACAAGTGCAACTGGGAAGTGCAGCGGTGTTTTTTGATTCTGTGATTACTGGCGGCGAAATGGCAGCATCAGTGATTGAAGCGGGATACATGGCTAACTTTTGGTCTGATGTATTAAGCGCCCCTTTATTAGCGGGTGTAAGTTTGATGGCACTCAACCATGCGATTGGTCTTCCTAGTAAGCCAAGTTATTTAGTGAAAGGTTTCCCTTTTGCTGTTGCTTCTGTCATCACTGTTTTGCTTAGTGCTTCCCTACAAGGTATCGCCAACGCTATTTTCCCAATTTTGGGTATGCTTCTTTCTATGGGCTTTAGCCTAGCGATTATGTTGGTTTGTGAAAAGCGCTTATCACCATTGAAAGCAATACAGTTTTCACTTGTGGCAACTTTGCGTAAACTATTGCCGATGACAGCTATTTTCATTGTCATTCTAACGATGTTTATTATTTCATTTGCCACTGCTGGTATTGGCTTGATTTGGACAATTCCATTCTTCTTCAATGTGAAAGCCATTATCTACCGTAACCTTTTCGGTGTTTCTTTACATGTTTCGACCGTTCAAAAAGGCCAAAATGATAACGACCAAGATCAGCAGGGGGATTCAAAGGTTTTTGACGCGTGATAAAAAATATAACAACCAGTAAAGTTGCCATTATTGCACTAGTCAGTGGATTGACAGCATGTGGTGAAATCCCTTCTCAAAGCGCTAACGATGAGGCCTTACTGGCCTCATCGCAAAGCACCAAGCCTGACTTCTCTAAAATAACCGATGTTGGTCAAAAGAAAGCGGCCTTTTTCGACTTTCTACGCCCGGCCGTTGAACATGAAAACCAACGCGTAGCAAAAGAACGCCAGTTCTTAGCGTTAATTAAATCTCCAGTCCATGCCGGCGAGTTGCTCTCAGCCGATCAAAAGACCTATGCTGAGAAGCTATCTGACGTCTATAAGGTCCCTCTGAATGATAGCGGCATGACGTCAGAATGGTTAGCGGCAATGCTAAATCGAGTTGATGTGATCCCTGAATCACTTGTTCTGAGCCAAGCGGCCAATGAATCAGGGTGGGGAACGTCACGCTTTGCTGTGGAAGGAAACAACTATTTTGGTCAATGGTGTTATCGTAAAGGTTGCGGTTTGGTCCCCAATGCCAGAAATGATGGCGCAAGCCATGAAGTGGCCGTTTTCGCATCGCCTTATTTATCAGTGCAAGCGTATTTCATGAATGTGAATACGAACCGGGCTTATCAAGACTTACGCGATATTCGCTCAGCACAGCGTAAGGCCGGTGATATAGTTGAAGGCACTGAATTGGCAGAAGGACTAAGCCGTTACTCAGAACGTGGTCAGGCTTATGTTGATGAAATTCAAGCAATGATCAGGCACAACAATCAATATTGGCGCCAAGGATAAAGGATGAAGTTGACCTATTGGCTATTAGCTGGCTTATTTGCCAGCAGTTCGCTCTATGCTCAGGAAGTCGCAGCACAGAACATAGAAATGCGTTACAGCACACTTTACAGCAAGCTCAAGCAAAACGTAAAAGAAGGGCATGATGATGTTAAAATCGCCCTGTTTTTATTGAACCAGCAAGATGGCAGTGTCTGTCATATCCATAAAGGGTCAATGCGCAAAGACAAGCACTTTGAAGAGTTAGTGATCCCAGAAAACAATGAACTAACAGTGCCAGTTGATACCAACTTGCGTCAGGCTAATCCTGATGTAACTTTTGTGATTGATGATGGCATTACCTGTGATGTGTCCATGCAGGTCATTGCTAAGAAATATTACGGCACGGCGATTACGCAAACTGACATCGCTGAACTGGTACCACAGATGAACGAGTTACTGTCTGCTCTCGGTGGTATGTTCTCGGGCTGGTTTATGCCTGATGTTGAAGGCGTGGTTGTACACTTCAATGATGGCGACACTAAGGTGCTCAAGTTGTCATCACTTGCAGACGGTGAAATCGTTAACTTTCATCAACCAGCGGTAAAAGTAACGCCTTGGATTCCTCAAGCTTAAGTTCTAATTTGTTTTAGATTGAAACAGAAAGCCCGGATTAGTATCCGGGCTTTTTCGTATTAAAACAGAGGGTAGGTTAAACATTCAAATCACTATTCGTGGCTTTGATTCTGATACCTCCTTTTTGGTGTTCAGTTACTTTTAGTCCATTAGGGGTTTCATATGAAATATATAGCTTGGCGTTGTCCTTGCACCATTTCGACACTTGAGAAGTTAAAAGAGAGTTGGGTAAGTAACGAGAGTGACAACATTGAGAAAAGTTAAGTTGCGTCTGGCGCTTTAACTCTGAAGCGATATGAGGATAGAACAAATCGAGCTTTTCATTTCCATCTTTATTGCAGAAGTGTAAATTTGCCTTTAATTGTCCTTTTTTATATCTCAATTTCAATTTTGCTGGAATATTATCATTAATAACCGGTATCTGAACATCCACTGTTTTTTCAATGGGTTCATGAGGTAGAAATAGGTTTGTAAGCACCTGAATTCAGATAATAAGTGCGACACTCATGGGAAGGTGTAAAAGAGGAAGCCAACTGCCGAAAGTGGTACGCTCT
>NZ_JBNNXT010000048.1:0-40540 GCF_052873815.1 Photobacterium sp. DNB23_23_1
GTCGAGATATCCATATTTCGATACCTCTATTAGATCAAAGGCCTAGCTTAAAAGCCAGGCCTTTGTCATCAATCTGAAGGAGCCTATGGCTCCTTTTTTTATGCTTAAAATGTTATACCAACCTACATAAATACTTGATCAACTACTTATCCAGATTGGTATTCTTGAAAAGCATGGTATTAACTGGCTTTAGCTCTGATATCCGATAGGGACTCGCCATTGGGTTTGTTGCGGTAGTAGTTGTTGTAGTTGATGAGATCAACCATAGTATTACCGGTGATTGTACATTGGCGTTGGTATTTGGTCTGGAAACTATCGGGGATCCGTTCACCTGATACGTCTAAGCATAGAGGGGTTTTGGCATTGACACCGCCAGAGGCCTCGCCGGGGTTGCCCCCCAATGAACCGCCACTACCAAAAGCGAGTACTGATGAAGAGAAAAAAAGCGAAGCACAAAGACAAAGGGCATATCGCATACTTACCACCGTATGAAATACTGATAGGTAAGTAAAAGCATAGCTGAGTTCTTTTGCTGAGGTGTACTGGTTCTGCAACTGGTGGGATTTGTCTGTCGGCTCATACTGTAAGTACCTGTTGGGTGGTATACTTTAAAAATATAAACACTATAAGCACATGCAGATAACTGAACAGGTGCTGGGCGCTGATGACTATGCTGAGGCTGCCCAGTTTGTTTAATCTGTTTAGTTCGGCTTGTGCGTATCAATATGGAGCTGAACGTGTCTGAATCGTCCAATACCAATCTTTCCGAAAAGCTCTTTGCCCCTAGGCAAACCTCCAAAGAAACGTCGAGTTTGGTGAAATTGGCCAATGTCGTCGATACACCAATCCACAGCGCCCTTGACGGAGATAGTGAAGTTGGCTGGTACCGTGTAATGCGGCGACCGCAATGGATCTGGCAGGGGGTTGATCCGATAGAGCTCGAAGCGATCCTTTCTAGGATGGCCAATTCCGATGCACCACGTACCCGCGATGATTTACTTGATACTGTTATCGGTTACAAGCCGGGAAACTGGGTGTATGAGTGGTGCCAATCCGGGGGGATGTACCACAAGGCTGCGCGAGATTTGCTGGCGCAGGGCGAAAAGGAAAAAGCAGCCGAACAGTTAATCACTGCCAGTATGCATTACAGCATCGGTGCCTACCCGCATCTAAAGGGGGATGATCTTTCTACCCAAGCTGAGTTGCAAGCCAACCAGGCTTATCGCGATGCAATGGAAAACATGCCACACCAAATGCGGACCATTGATGTCAAATACGAGAACAAGACATTCCAAGCTTTTATTCACTTGCCTCGTACCGACAAGCTATTGCCAACAGTGATTGTCAGTGGTGGTTTGGATACCCTGCAGTCAGATCTATTGCGTTTGTATCAAAAGTACTTCGGGCCTGCGGGCTTTGCGATGATCACCCTGGATATGCCTTCGGTCGGCCACAGTAGCCATTGGTCATTGACCGAAGATACCAGCCGACTGCATCAGGCACTGCTGCAGCAGCTTATGGATGTGCCATGGGTTGATCATACCCGTGTTGCAATGCTGGGGCTGCGCTTGGGGGGAAATGCGGCCATCCGGCTTGGTTTTCTTGAGCCGTCCAGGCTGAAAACCTGTGTTAGCATTGGCGGAATTATCCATAGCTTCTTGGCTGATCCTAAGCGTTTGGATGCTATGCCTAGAATGTACCTCGACATGATTGCATCACGATTAGGTAAAAATGGCGTTTCTAAATCGAGTCTAGTCGCCCACCTTTCAGCTTGGTCGCTGAAGAATCAGGGCTTGTTAGGGCGCCGTAAGGTTGATGTGCCGATGTTGGGTATTGGCCTTAAGGATGATCCGGTGTGTTCGGAATTCGATAACCAGCTTATTGCGATGTCGAGCAGAGGGGGGAAAGCCGTTACTATGCCAAATAAGCCGCTGCATGATGGCTACCACCGCGCAATGATCACGGTTGTTGATTGGCTGAAGGAAAAGCTCGCCTAGCACGTATCAATATCAAGAAGTCTTTATCAATATGTCTGTTTTGTAAATAAATTGTTGCCAAGCGAGCGGTTTATGGCTTAAATGGAATAGGTAAATTATTGCTAGGGATGGAGATGACTATGACGACCGAAAAGACTTTCCCGCCCCATGGGCGTTTGATGACAAAACTGACGGCTTTGGGACCCTATTTACGTCAGCCTCTGTCTTCTGAAGGGCATTTTTTCTTTGACTGCCTTTCAAGCTGTGTTAGCGCCAAAAAGGCGCCTGATGAGCGTGAATTTTGGGGCTGGTGGTTCATCATCGAGGCCAATGATGAGGGCTTTGACTATCACTATGGCTTTGGTCGTTATGACGGTGCTGGTGAATGGGTGAAAGATCCGGTTCCTGCCAAACATGAGAAAGCGGTGCAGCAAACATTAGACGATTTTTATCCGAAATTAGAAGGTTTGTTGCAAAAAGAGTTTGAACTGACCTTATCGCCCTCAAAGGTCTTAAAAGAGCCTGAACTAGGTAGTGTCGCCTAACTATCCAGCCTGATGTTAAATGAAGAAAAATGCGCCTAATTGGCGCATTTTTCTTGTGATTTAGATAGGGTATTGATACAACATCATTCTACTTATTCTTTTTGTTTTATCCCCATGGCAGAGACAAATATCCTAAATGAAAAAAACAAGGACTTGGTAACCGTAGGCTCGAAAAACGGGTCTCAAAACCAAGACGTCAGGCACAGTTCGCAGACTATCGTTGTCAAGCTGGGTACCAGCGTATTGACCGGCGGAACACTAAAGCTGGATCGTGCCCATATGGTTGAACTGGTTCGTCAGTGCGCACAATTGCGCCGTCAGGGCCACAAGATCATTATCGTGACATCTGGCGCGATTGCCGCTGGCCGAGAACATTTAGGATACCCCGAACTGCCCAAAAACATGGCGAGTAAGCAATTACTGGCAGCTGTTGGTCAAAGCCGCTTGATCCAAGAGTGGGAGAGCCTGTTCGGAATCTATGGCTTGCACGTGGGGCAGATGTTGTTAACCCGTGCGGATCTTGATGATCGCGAGCGTTACCTCAATGCCCGCGATATGATTGTTGCCCTACTGGATAACGGTATTATCCCGGTTGTGAACGAGAATGATGCCGTTGCAACCACTGAGATCAAAGTGGGTGATAACGATAATCTCTCGGCATTGGTCGGTATCTTGGCTGGGGCCGATAAGCTATTGCTGCTGACTGATCAGCCAGGGCTGTTTACTGCCGACCCTCGCAACAACCCAGACGCTGAGTTGATCCGTGAAGTTCATACTATCGATGAAACCTTGCGTAAGATCGCAGGTGGCAGTGTCGGTGGTCTGGGTACCGGTGGCATGGCAACCAAGTTGCAAGCAGCTGATGTTGCACGTCGTGCGGGTATTGAAGTGATTATCGCTGCCGGTAGCCGTCCTGATGTGGTGGCAGATTTAGCGCTAGGTACGTCTGTCGGTACCCGTTTCTTACCGTTGGAGTCACCGCTGGAAAGCCGTAAACGTTGGATTTTGGCTGGTCCTCCGCCTGCTGGAGATATCGTGATCGACCAAGGTGCAGCGGTTGCTGTGCAGCAGCGCGGAAGTAGCCTGCTGTCGAAAGGGATCACCAAGGTGAAAGGCGAGTTCGAGCGTGGAGAAGTGGCTCGGATTTTCAATACCCAAGGCGAACTGCTTGCCCGCGGGATCAGCCGATACTCTAGCGACGATCTGGCGAAAATTGCTGGTAAGCACAGTCAAGATATTTATCAGGTGTTGGGTTATGAATATGGCCCAGTTGCTGTACACCGTGACGACTTGGTAGTCATCTAACTCGTATTGAAACGTAAGGGAAAAGAACATGAATCTTGAACTGATGGGCCAAGCGGCGCAACAGGCTGCCTTCGAACTGGCAACGGCAGCAACAAAACAGAAAAACCGTGCATTGGCTGTGATTGCCGATGAGCTAGAAGCAAACCAAGACGTGATTTTGGCGGCCAACGCCAAAGATATTGCCGCTGCTAAAGAAGCTGGTATGACTGATGCGCTCGTTGATCGCCTGTTACTCAATGCCGAGCGTTTGGTCGGTATTGCCAATGATGTCCGCAACGTGATCAGCCTTAACGATCCTGTGGGTGCTGAGCTAGATAGCAAAGTACTGGAAAACGGAATGCGACTGAGCCGCCGTCGCGTACCGCTAGGTGTGGTTGGCGTGATTTATGAAGCTCGGCCGAATGTGACTATCGATATCGCTGCCTTGTGCCTGAAAACCGGTAACGCCAGTATCCTTCGTGGTGGTCGCGAGACGTTCCATTCCAATATGGAGCTGGTTAAAGTGATCCAGGTTGCTCTTGAGAAAACTGGGCTGCCAACAGCTTCGGTACAGTACATTGAAAAACCTGATCGTGAGTTGGTTTCCCAATTGCTGAAGATGGATCAGTATGTTGATATGATCATCCCGCGCGGCGGTGCAGGCCTACACAAGATGTGTAAGGAAAACAGCACTATCCCAGTGATAATTGGCGGTTTCGGTATTAGCCATGTTTACGTTGACGCCTCGGCAGATCTCTCGCGCACGCTAGATGTAGTGGAGAATGCCAAGGTACAGCGTCCGTCGGCCTGTAATGCCCTTGATACCTTACTGGTCCATGAGAAAGTCGCAGAGGCTTTCTTGCCTCGTCTGACCGAGCGCTTAAATGTAAGCAATGTTGACCTAGTGGCTGACGAGAATGCCTACGAGCTACTTGAAGGCAAAGCGGCAAGCCTACGCCGTGTAGCTACAGGTGACTACGACACCGAATGGTTGAGCTTCACGCTAGGGATCAAAGTTGTCAAAGATGTGGAAGAAGCCATCGCCCATATGCGTAAGCACAACGCCAGCCACTCCGATGCGATCATGACCAACGATCTGGTCGCGGCAGAGCGGTTCGTCAATGCAGCCGGCTCAGCGGCGGTTTACGTCAATGCTTCAACCCGCTTTACCGATGGCGCACAGTTTGGTCTCGGCGCGGAAGTTGCCGTGTCGACCCAGAAGCTGCATGCCCGTGGTCCGATGGGGCTGGAAGAGTTAACAAGCTATAAGTGGGTTGGTATCGCAGACTACCTCCCACGAGCTTAATTGATTTATCGTCGTCAGTTAATGCGATAACTGCATCGGAAGTGCTCATTTACTATCGTAAACTCCGCGCTTCCTCTTGGTTCTAGATAAACTGACATAGAACTCATTGCTACTAAGGCAGTGCAGAAATTTATATGGTGAAGTGCTTCCGTATTAATACCAATCTGGATAAGTAATTGATCTATTTATTACGTAGGAAAAATGGTTGGTATAAAGCCAAGAGTTGACTGATAGAGATATAAAAAAACGAGAGCGTGATGCTCTCGTTTTTTTATATGTGGTTTTTGAGGTTTTTTAAATCTTGGTTTTTATCGTTAGCGGTTTGTTTTTCTATTAGCTCGTCGAGCTCTTGCTCGCGCCGACTCTTATCGTACATGTATTTGACTTTGTCCTTGTAGCCAAATTTCATGTTAGCGGTGTATTTCAGCGCCGCAATGTTACCGACCACCACGCTGACGACAATGATGCTGATAACCCACGGGTTGAGTAGCCATTCCATTTACACCTCACAGATATTCTCTATGTACTTACTATAGAGACTATCAAGGTTTTCCAGTATGTGCGACTTTCCTGCAAGCTCTGATTGGCTAAGTGTGCGCTTGAGCAGATCTGGTGTGAGCTGTGAAAGTAAATATTCGCTCACGGGAAAGTAGCTAATATGCCAAGGCTCACACGCAACGCCACCGCGATCATCGGCATAGGGAAGGTAGAAGCCAAAGTTGGCCATATTGGCTGCTAGCCATTGTCTGAACTCAGCTTGGTGGCCACCTTTCGCGTACTCCCAAGGCTCGAGCTGCAGTTGTGTATCTTTGGGTAAGCAGTTTGCCGCGTACACATCGATATCGGTTCCCCAGTGGTGGCGGCTAGCGCCGGGCAGGGCTGACCAGCGCATGATGGCGTGGATTTTCTCAAGTGCATCGAGGGTAGCAGGATCAAGCGGCTGGCTATTGCTATCGAGCAGTGGCTGCTTGCCGGAAAACTTGTTGTTCCAAATCAGCAATTGGCGCTCAAAAGGCCTGAAGGCACTGGCAAGCTGAAGGTCAAAACCGTTTTGGTTGGCTGTCTCTTTTAGCGCTTGAAAGGCCGGGAGCATTTGCTGGTGGACATAAGGGTGCCCGCCAGTTGGGTTTAATGAGACCAGATGGCTGGTCTCTTGCCCGGTAAGTTGCCCGGCGGTATGCTGCCGGGCTTTGCTTGGGTGGTTAACCATTAAAGGGCTTTTTCCATCACTTTCTGGTACATATCGGTGAGTTTTTCCAGATCAGCGACCTTCACACATTCATTCACTTTGTGAATGGTGGCGTTGACGGGACCAAGCTCAATAACTTGCGCACCGGTGCGGGCGATGAAACGGCCGTCAGACGTACCGCCAGTGGTTAGTAGCTCAGGTTTTTTATGGTTCACTTCTTCTATCGCTTCGATCACAGCGTCAAGCAGGGTGCCTTCATCGGTGAGGAACGGGTGACCACTGAAGGTCCAAGCGAGCTCGTAATCTAGGCCGTGGGCATCAAGCACAGAGTGGACCTTGCGCTTAATATCATCGACAGTCAGTTCGGTACTGAACCGGAAATTGAACTGAACGTGGAACTCGCCCGGGATCACATTCGAAGCGCCGGTCCCTGCAGATAAGTTGGCGATTTGGAAGCTCGTCGGCGGGAAGTAGGCATTGCCATTGTCCCACGTTGTTGCAGCCAGCTCGGCCAGTGCAGGCATTGCACGGTGAACCGGGTTATCGGCAAGGTGTGGATAGGCAACATGGCCTTGGGTACCTTTGATATTGATATCACCAGTGATAGAACCACGACGGCCATTTTTGACCACATCACCGACTGCATGGGTGCTTGATGGCTCACCGACAATGCACATATCGATTTTTTCATTACGGGCTTCCAGCGTATCAATGACGCGGGTGGTTCCATTAATGAAAGGCCCTTCCTCGTCCGAGGTGATCAGCAAAGCGATAGAGCCTTTGTGATCAGGGTTTTCGGCCAGGAAGCGCTCGATGGCCACAATGATACAGGCCAGTGAGCCTTTCATATCGGCTGCGCCGCGGCCATGCAGGTAGCCATCGATGATGGTTGGCTCGAAAGGCGCGGTATGCCATTTATCGAGGTTACCCGCAGGCACGACATCAGTATGGCCAGCAAAGACAAACAGTGGTGCTTCGGTGCCGCGGCGGGCCCAAAGGTTGGTGGTATCTTCAAACACCATGGTTTCGATTTTAAAGCCGAGTTTTTCCAGGCGTTCAATCATAACGTCCTGGCAGCCAGCATCTTCAGGGGTCACTGACTGGCGGCTGATAAAGTCTTTCGCCAGGGCGAGAACCGGGCTATCTGACATCCTTGTATCCTTCCTTAGTTCGTTTGGAAAATTTCTTGGTACTGGGCAGGCTTGAAGCCCAAGTGGTAGCTGTTGTTGTGAACCAACAGCGGGCGTTTGATCATGGCTGGGTATTCCAGCATTAACTCAATCGCGCTTTGCTGGTTCAGGCCGGCTTTTTGCTCGTCGGTTAGCTGGCGGTAAGTGGTACCGCGCTTGTTGACCATGGCTTCCCAGCCTAGTTTTGATTCAAACTGCTCGAGCATGCCACGGTCTAGGCCGTCGACACGGTAGTCATGGAAGGCGTACTCAACATTTTCGGCTTCTAGCCACTTTTTCATTTTTTTGATGGTGTCGCAATTTTTGATGCCGTAAGCAATTGTACTCATAGTTATTCTGGCTGACTTGTTTTGTGAACTTGGTCTCTCTTTATAGCGGGATTAGGCGGGGGGTGCAATGGCTTCAGCCGCCGTAGCTGATAGCCAGTTTTATCAGCCACATATTGGCCAAGATCCCAAGGACAAAAACGATAGTACGCCATGGGCTGAGTTTGAAAGCATAACAAATAAAATAGAGCACCCGGCTGATGATAAATAAGTAGGCGGGCAGGGCCGATTCATGGGCTGGTACACCTGAGAGCTGGGCAATAAAAACACAGCTCGAGAAGACCGATAGGATTTCCCAGCCATTAGCCTGGGCTGCTTTTACTCTGGCAGCCGCTCCGGTGAGTTCGCGGTCTTGGATGCGTGGCTGGTTGATATTGAGTTTACCGGTCTGGCGGACCGTCAACCAGCCACCAATACCCGCCAGTAAATAGTTAATCAGTATCATGACGATAATGCACCAGAAGGCTGGGGTCATAGTTGCTCCTTTGTAGGCGGGTGTAGGGGCGATTGGCGAAAGTATAGAAGACAAGATGAAGTATGGATAATGATAAGTGTGAGAATGCATACCTGGCCATGACAAAAAAGTGCTTGCCAAGTTGTGATACAGCGCTGAATAGAGTACTTTTGTGTGATATTTCAAGTTGTTGTTTAAACATGTATTTTTTGTTTCCGGAATGACAAGGTCTTGAATATTGAGACCTAGATCACCGAAAATAACGACCAATACAGGGAAATCCTCCCTCATATTGATCAAACTCAACACCCTTTGGGCAGAAGTCGGAATAATGAAAACCTTAAATTATGGAGGTCTCAATGGAATTGAATCCGGTTTTTGCCCGTCGTCTTTATCTTGCTTTGCTTGTTGAGCAGCTAGATCGTCCCAATGTTCCTAAGCTGATTGAAATTACCGGTTGGCCACGTCGTACCATTCAGGATGTACTTAAAGCCTTACCAGGGTTTGGCATTGAATTGGCTTTTGTCCAAGATGGCAAGCGCCATAACGATGGCTACTATCAGCTCAGTGATTGGGGGCCGTTTGATGTTAGCTGGGTTGAATCGAAAGAAAGGGATATTATCTCTTCAGTATCGTGTTAATAAAAAAACCGCATTCGTGCGGTTTTTTTATTACTTAGTGCTTTCACAATAATAAGCGTTACCAATCAAGTTCACTGAACTCGAGAAGCCCGGAGGGCTGTATAGCGAGACTTGGTTGGCACCCAAAGTGTAGGGGCAGGGTCCCGCTTTGCCCATTATTGCCCCTGAGATTCCAGGTAAAGCACCGTGGCGGCTGTTCTTGATTTCACTTGGAGTTTTTTCAACAAACTCTTCATGTGCACCTTAACGGTTGCTTCTGAGATGAAGAGGTTATCGGCTATTTGTTTGTTGCGATATCCTCTTGCCACCTCTTTTAGGATCTGCATTTCCCGATCAGTCAGGGTATCAAGCAGGGAATCTTGTTCGGTGTTGTCAGCTAGGTACTCGCGGACCAAATCACTGAAGGCTTGACCACCGCACATTGCCTGTTTCAGTAAGGCAATCAGTTGATCGGGTTCGGTATCTTTCAGAAGATAGCCGTCGGCACCGGCATTGACCAATGCTTTAACATCTGAGCGGCTGTCAGACACCGTCAGCACGACAATGCGTGCTTGGATCCCTTCTGCACGCATGGCATTGAGGGTATCGAGGCCGGACATACCCTTCATGTTCAGGTCAAGCAGGATAAGATCGGGATCTTTTTCCTGAGCAAGTAACACCGCATCTGCACCGTTGCTCGCTTCACCAACTATCTCGAAGTCATTTTCAAAGCTAAGAAGCTGGCTGATCCCCCTGCGCATTAAGGGGTGATCATCAACAATCATAATTTTCCAACACGTCATAATTTTATCCTTGGGGCTCAGGTTGAAATTGAAGGGTGACTTCGCAACCAGTCCCCTTGGTTGTATTGATTTCCAGTGTACCGTATAGGCGTGAAGCACGTTCGGTCATAATTGCTAGGCCGTAATGATTGAGCTTTTCATTAGCCGGGTCAAAGCCTATTCCATCATCACTGATATTAATCGTTACGGTATCCAACTCTTGTTGGCAGGTAACAATGATTTCGTCAGCCTGTGCATGCTTAATCGCATTAAGTACAGCCTCCCTGATTAACTGCAACAGGTGTACTTGGTGGTGGGCATCCAAACTGAGTGATGAGAGTTGGTTATCAATAATCAGTAACGCATTACTTTGCTCTTCCAATGGTTTTAGCATTTCTACCAATGCTTCACCAAAATTCGCTTCTTTGATTGTGAGGCGAAAGGTGCTTAGTAATTCTCGAAGCTGGGTGTAAGCGCCTGAAAGGCCTTGATCTATATCACTGATGATCGCCATGGTCTGTTGCTGATCACCTTGCCCAAGTTGCCTTTTTAGTAGGGTGACTTGGATTTTAAGGTAAGACAGTGATTGTGCCAAAGAATCATGCAACTCACGGGCAATCGTAGCACGCTCTTCCATCAATAATAACTGCTCAGATTGCTTTTGCGCCCGGTTATAGTAGATCCCACGGGCTAGCGTACGGGACAGGTTGTCAATCAAGTTTTTATCAGGGCAAGGCAGGGTGTCTTGCCACCACAACTGGCCGAGTACTTGGCCGTCTAGCTCAAGATCATGGTAATGCCAGTTATTGCCAGACGGCTCGCCTGCAATAATTTCGGTGTTGTTACCACTGCTTTCTTCGATGATCAACTTGGCGGCGGTTAGCCCTTCAATATCAAGCAGGGTATCGAGCATGACCGCAAAGTTTTTTGTGCTGAGGCGGCTTCGGGATAATTCCTGCGAGCAGTCATACAGGACCTGAAGCGAATCATTGGCTTGGCGCAGGCGGCGGGTTTTTTCATCGACTTTCATCTCAAGGTTGCGATATAGCTTGCCGAGCTCTGCCGCCATGGTGGTGAAGGTACCGGCTAAGATCCCCAGCTCATTATCACTTTTGACATCGAGGATGAGTTCGAATTTCCCTTCCTGTATTTGTTCGCTGGCAGTGACCATTTGATTGAGAGGGGTCACGATCTTGCGCTGGGTGTAATGAATGGTGAACAGAGCCGCAATCAGAATCAAACTCAAGCCAAGTCCCCCCACGACCGACAGCACCTGCAACTTGATGATAGAGAATTCTTGTAACTCATAGACAAATTGATCGATCCGGTCGACAAAATTGACAACTTCGCTGAGAAATAGTTGTTCATTGCCATTGTGTAGCAAGGGGTGCAGATCTTCCCAACGGCCAATTAAATTGTAGTAGTGCATCTTGATATTGGTCGGTACCGTCCAATGTTCGAGTGCAGCCATGGATGGCGAGAACAAGGACTTCTCGAACATATCTAAATGGGCTTCTAGGTGGTGAGATTGGGTCTGGATATCATAGGCTAACCGGTAGCTTTGCATCCTTAATGAACCAGAGACATTAACCGCTTCAGCATCATTTAAGCTAGACGCTAGGGTCAGCAGGGCAAAACTGGTTGTGACCACAGAAAGAAGCAAGATTGCTAGCATGGTTCTAGCTATCGTAGTAGTGACGGGCTTTAGAGGCCTATTTTTCACAAATTTTCCTTTTAAATCGTTATCTTAAAGATAAAGAGAAAGCGTTTTTACTTTTTATTTCTGGTCTATGTTTAATGGATGAGCGGGTGATTTTAATGTTATCGGGGTAAATATTAGCTGCCCAAAAGAAAAATTGGCTTTTCTATATTGAGAGGGCACGCATTTGAATTTATTGATCCAAGACAAATTTAGCCCCTAATTAGCCCTTACTAGGTATTTAAGCATTTATTACGGGATTTACACTTGTCGTGTAAAAAAATGACAGCTTGTGATTATTTGTTGTAAATCATTCAAGCTGTTTATTGGTACACCTTGCTTTTATAGCCAAGCTGCTGCCCGTAATCACTATTTTTATTAATAATATTTTACGAAGGACTGAGTCAATGTTTGATCGTTCCCGTCGTCGGTTAATGACACGGCGTCGCAAGCCTGACCTGCAGCGAATGCCCTGGGTGGTGGATGAAGAGACGTTCACCGATACCTGTACCCGGTGCAACAAGTGTATCAACGCGTGTGAAACACAGATTATTGCCAAAGGCGACGGTGGTTTTCCTGCTGTCGACTTTCAGCGTGGTGAATGCACATTCTGTTACCGCTGTGCCGAGGCTTGTCCCGAGCCCTTATTCCAGCCGAAATCAGAGCAGCCATGGCCTTTGGTGGCGCAAGTTAATGAGGGTTGCCTTGCCCACCGGAATATTGAGTGCCGAAGCTGCGGCGATGCGTGTGAGGTAATGGCTATCCGGTTTCGGTTGCAAGTGGGCGGTGTCGCTCGGCCAGAACTGGATACGTCAGCCTGTACAGGATGTGGCGCATGTGTGTCGGTATGTCCGGCATCGGCGATCATCATGGTGAATCACAAAAACGAAGAGAATTAACGATGGCATTACAAGAAGTACACATTTCCAGCTTGGTTGTTCATGTAAAGCCGGAGTATCTGACCTCTGTGAAAGAGCAGATCGTAGCAATGCCGAATGCAGAAATATACGGCGACAGTGAAGAAGGTAAGATTATCGTGGTTCTGGAAACTGAAAACCAGGGCTATGTGACTGACACAATAGATAAAATTAATAACTTAGAACACGTTTTAACCACGTTTTTAGTGTATCACCAAATCGAACAGTTCGACTCGCAATCTGAGGAAGATTCATGAAAATGACAAGACGCGCGTTTGTGAAAGCAAACGCCGCTGCATCGGCAGCAGCTGTGGCGGGGATTTCGTTGCCAGCATCAGCAACTAACTTAATCGTTAGTTCTGACGAAACCAAAATTAAGTGGGATAAAGCGCCTTGTCGTTTTTGTGGTACAGGTTGTTCGGTACTTGTTGGTACGCAGAATGGTCGTGTTGTGGCTACTCAGGGTGATCCTGAAGCACCAGTCAACAAGGGCTTGAACTGTATCAAAGGTTATTTCCTGTCGAAGATTATGTACGGCAAGGATCGTCTACAAACGCCAATGTTGCGTATGAAAAATGGTCAATACGCTAAAGACGGCGATTTCCAGTCAGTATCTTGGGATAAAGCATTCGATGTAATGGCTGAGAAATGGAAAGAAGCACTGAAGAAACACGGTCCTTCTGGCGTCGGTATGTTCGGCTCGGGCCAGTGGACGGTAATGGAAGGCTACGCGGCATCGAAAATGATGAAGGCGGGTTTCCGTTCAAACAACATTGACCCGAATGCACGCCACTGTATGGCGTCTGCGGTCGTTGGCTTCATGCGTACTTTTGGTATCGATGAGCCGATGGGCTGTTACGACGATTTCGAAAATGCTGACTCCTTTGTGCTTTGGGGCTCTAACATGGCGGAAATGCACCCAGTGCTATGGACTCGCCTGACTGACCGTCGCCTAAGCAACCCACATGTTAAAGTGAATGTGTTATCGACGTATTACCACCGTTCGTTTGAACTTGCAGACAACGGCATGATCTTCGAACCACAGACCGACCTTGCGATTGCAAACTTCATCGCGAACTACATCATCCAGAATGATGCGGTTAACTGGGCGTTTGTGAACAAGCACACCAACTTCAAGCGTGCTGAAACCGATATCGGCTATGGTCTGCGTGATGAACATCCACTGCAGCAGAAAGCGAAACATGCTAACTCGGGTGCGATGCATGCGATGACATTCGACGAGTATAAAGCCTCTGTTGCTGAATACACGGTAGAAAAAGCCTCTGAGATGTCAGGTGTTTCACAAGAGAAGCTGATTGAGTTGGCGAAACAATACGCCGATCCAAAGACCAAAGTGATGTCATTGTGGACCATGGGCATGAACCAACACACCCGTGGTGTGTGGATGAACAGCCTTGTTTATAACATTCACTTGCTAACCGGTAAGATCTCTCAGCCTGGTAACAGCCCATTCTCGCTAACGGGTCAGCCATCTGCGTGCGGTACTGCGCGTGAAGTGGGTACGTTTGCCCACCGTCTTCCTGCTGACATGGTGGTTGCAAATCCTAAGCACCGTGCGATTGCAGAGAAAATTTGGAAACTGCCGGAAGGCACTATTCCGCCAAAACCAGGCTATCACGCCGTACAGCATGACCGTATGTTGAAAGACGGTAAGATGAACGCTTACTGGGTAATGTGTAACAACAATATGCAGGCTGGTCCGAACATTAACGAAGAGCGTCTGCCGGGTTACCGTAACCCAGATAACTTTATTGTCTGTTCTGATCCGTACCCAACGGCAACAGCTCAAGCGGCTGATCTTGTTCTGCCAACCGCAATGTGGGTAGAGAAAGAAGGTGCTTACGGTAACGCAGAGCGCCGTACTCAGGTTTGGTATCAGCAGGTAGAAACGCAAGGTGAATCTAAATCTGACCTTTGGCAGATCATGGAGTTCTCCAAGCGTTTCACCGTTGAAGAAGTATGGGGTGAAGAGCTAGTTGCGAAAGCACCACAGTACCGCGGCAAGACCATGTACGACATGCTGTTCAAAAATGGCCAGATCGATAAATTCCCACTTTCTGATGCGCAGTCATTGAACGATGATGCCAAAGCACAAGGCTTCTACGTTCAGAAAGGCTTGTTCGAAGAGTATGCCGCGTTCGGTCGCGGTAAAGCGCACGATTTAGCACCATACGACACCTACCACCAGGTTCGTGGTCTGCGCTGGCCAGTTGTTGATGGCAAAGAGACCAAGTGGCGTTTCTCTGAGGGCCATGACTCATACGTACCAGCAGGTGAAGGTTTCCGTTTCTACGGCCACAACGATGGCAAAGCAAATATCATCTTTGCACCGTTTGAGCCTGCCCCGGAAGTGCCTGATGCAGAATACGACCTATGGATGTCGACCGGTCGTGTTCTTGAGCATTGGCATACCGGTACCATGACTCGTCGTGTCCCTGAGCTATACAAAGCGGTTCCGGATGCACTGTGCTACTTGCACCCGGATGATGCTGAATCTCGCGGTCTGCGTCGCGGTGATGAAGTGCTAGTTACCTCTCGCCGTGGTGAAGTACGTTGTCGCGTTGAGACCCGTGGCCGTAACCGCCCGCCAGTGGGCTTGGTATTTATCCCATTCTTTGATGCCCGTATTTTGGTGAATAAGTTGATTCTGGATGCAACCGATCCGCTTTCGAAGCAGACCGACTTCAAGAAGTGCCCTGTGAAAATCACCAAAGTATAAATAGCAATAAATTGAATAGGTTGGCTGTCTGGCATTATGCCGGACAGCCCTACCTTGACCTGAGTTTAGCCTGTAGGCGGAGAATACAATGAAACGATTAGTCGTAGCAGTAATGGCACTAGGCATGGTGCTGGCTGGTGCTGTGCATAGTGCAGAAGAGTTGCAAAACCCTGGTGGTATCGGTGGCCTAGAGTCATTGCGTGGTGCAAGCGAGCTGGAAGCTACCCGTGCTGCGGATCCAATGAAACGCTACCCTCGTGATCAAGGTACGATCGACAGCGATTACGTGTACCAACCGCCGTTGGTACCGCACACGATCCGTAATTACGAAGTGTCAAAGAATGCCAACAAATGTCTGGCTTGTCATAGCTGGAAAAATGCCAATGAAATGGGCGCAACCAAGATCAGCGTGACGCATTACCAGTCACCACGTGAAGGGCAGGTATTGTCCGATGTATCACCGGCTCGTTACTTCTGTCTTCAGTGTCATGTGCCACAAGCGGATGCGAAGCCGTTGGTTGAAAATGATTTTGAGCGTGTCGACGCACTGCGTTAATTAGCCAGTTTTAAAGAGAGGCTATCAATGAAAATGTTAAAAACCTTTTGGCGTAGGTTTTCCTCACCAAGTAAGGTCGCAGTGGGTCTGGTGCTCTTTATGGGCTTTATGGGCGGCTTGCTGTTCTGGGGTGCGTTCAACACCGGTATGGAAGCCACGAACACCGAAGAATTCTGCGCTGGTTGTCACGCACCGATCGTGAAAGAGATCCGTGAAACGGTTCACTTTGCTAATCGCTCGGGGGTTCGTGCAATTTGTTCAGACTGCCACGTACCGCATAATTGGACCGATAAAATTGTTCGTAAGGTTCAGGCATCAAAAGAGCTGGTGGCTCATGCGATGGGGACAATTGATACTCAAGAGAAATTCGAAGAGCGACGGGGTTATCTTGCTAACCGGGAATGGCACAGGATGAAAGAAAATGATTCGCAGGAGTGTCGTAACTGTCACGAATTCGAATACATGGATTTCTCCGAGCAGGGTAGCCGCAGTGCGAAGCAGCACTCAACGGCCCTAGCGTCAGGTGATAAGACCTGTGTCGATTGTCATAAGGGTATTGCTCATAAACTGCCTGATATGAAAGACATTGAAGGTTGGCAGTAAGCCCGGATAAGGAGAAACAATGAGTACATTAGAATCTATCTTCTGGCATGTACTGGGCTATGCGGCCATGCCTGTTATTATCCTGTCTGGCTTCGCGGCTGTAGCGGTGATTTGTATCATGCTATTGTCGTTAGGTAAGGATAAAAATATCTAGAGGCGTATCCTGCCTTCGGTAAATGAAAGCCATGCCGCTCAGCATGGCTTTTTGCATTTCTCCTCCCGAACTGCAAGTAATACCAACCTACATAAATATTTGATCAGCCTTGCTGGTTAAAATCGCTGTTCTCTGTGTTAGATATTTTGTAATTAGAGCCACTAACTACTGCAATTAACAACGATTTATCTGTTCAGTTTTTAGTTGAGGGTTAAGTACCCTTCTTTCTCCAGCATCACCCGAAAGCTATCTGCGCGGTCTCGGTTAACCCCGAAATCGGAATAGCCGGTACGGGATTCAGAGCGAACAATGAGTTGGTTGGCTTGTTTTCGGACTTCGAAATCATCAACAAACCGGAAGATTTTGCTGGTACATTCCACCCGAAAATAATCGTCTTTCTTTGTGGCGAGGGAGGCTCCTGGAAGAGACAGCGCCAGCTGTTCAATGTGTTCCCAATGCTCAAGGCCCTTGTGGCTAAGTTCAAACGGTGCCAAGTTGTGCGCTTCTCGGGTATCGACGGTACTGACACAGTTAGGCTTTTCGCCGCAAGGCTGGTTTACCTCTATTGTTGCATATTTAGAAGCAGAGTCTGGGCTACCGCATCCAACCAACATTCCTAACATGGCCACTAAGGGAATAAAGCGAAAACGATGTTGTTCAATCATCCATGAATCCTTGTGAGATTTAACCGAGTTGAAGGTAACCAATGAAGCCTAGCCAAGAGGCAACCAGCAATAACCACGGGAGCCAGTGTTGTTTACTCTTGACGACCTCCTGCTGCGGTGTTGCGGTTTCTACAGCTGTAGCTTCTATATCCTGGGCCCTGTCTCTGGTTTGTTTTTTCCGTAGCTTATCGCGCTCACGGGCTTTGGCTTTCTGCTGTTTTTTGTATTGCTCGATGCCGTGCTGGATCCCTTGAGCTATCAGTTTAGTTTGGTCTTTGGTCTGCCCTGGTTTCTGAGTTGCACGAGCAATCTTTAGTGCTTCTGCTTGAGTTTCTGGGGACGGGGTCCCTTGGACTTTTTTGTTTACCATTGTTAATCCGAACCATCATTTTCTTTTGCCGAATTATACCGCTGATAATATTAATTCGCACACTTCGGAAATTTATATTCATCAAAAGTGGTAGGAATTTTACGTCATATGAATGAGAAGTGAACAAGGGGTTAAATTGCAATTAATATCTATTAAGGCTATGAATTTAAAAGCTTATTTAGGAAAGTATAGCTAGTAGAGAATAATTATTCCTGATGTGACTTTTGTAATAAAACTAGAAAATTAACATATTTCATTCAGTAAAACGTGATCATACCTGCAAGTTCAATATCCAAACAGTGCGTTGAACCACATAATTTGCCTCTACGGGTAGCGGTTGTGACCAGATCGATTAATGTGTGCTTAGTACTGAACAGTGTTGTTATATCGGCCCCGGTTATACAATTATGCCCGTAATAGCCACAGAAGACGTTGGTTATTGAAATTTTGAGGCAAAACCTCCATTGCATATTAAGCAGTGAGGAGCGGGGAAAGTAAGTGTTATATCCGATAGAAACGTACGACAAGCATGGCTTGTTGAAACCATCAGCCATGCTGTGGCTTTGCTGGTTGTTCAGTGCCAAGGGATGGGTCATTTTTGTCATGGCGGGCGCAAGTCGCCAGCAAGGTGCCCAGATCTTGGAAGTTTTGTATCCCTTGCGAGATAACTTATATCTGGCAATGCTGTTGGGACTCCCTGCACTGATCTATATGTGGCTGGCCGGTTACCGACACAAAAATAATAAATTAATAAATTTGGTATGGCAGCATGGGAAAGGGATCCTACTGCTGACCTATACAACAGATTGTGTTTTGCAAATGTATCAGCTGATGTTGACCCAAGGGGCCTTCAGCTGGACCCGAGCGGTCAGCCTGCTGCTGACATTCTGGCTTGGTGGATACCTGCTTAGAAGCTCCAGGGTCAGAAATACATTTGCGGACAAGCCCGTAGAGAGGTAAGTACAATGAGTGATTGGGGTAAAGGGTTGGTGCTGTTCAGCGCACTGCTAAGCCCGTTAGCCATGGCCGATTGGCTATTAGATGTAAATTTTGAATTAACGGGCGCAACAGGTAGCACTCAGTCAGTGAATACCTCGCTGTCATTATTGCCAGGAGAAGAAACAGTCTTTTTTGGTAGTAATATCGATAATGATGATAGTCGTCGAGAATTAGTCGGCAGCGCCGAGCTGTTGGAAGTCTCCGCGGAAGAAGTGAAGATCGCGTTCAAGGTTCAGGAGCGGCTTGATGACGGCGGCTGGCGAACACTGGTGTCGCCAACAATATCTACTGGCTTGAATGTCCCAACAAAGTTTGAAGGGCTTGATAACGGTGGTGATCAGCAAGTGAAGCTTCAAGTTGAAGTGACGTCGGTATAAGCGCTAGATGTTACCTTGATATTTTTAAAAACCCGCAATCGCGGGTTTTTTGCTGCCTGTAGGTTTGAAAGACGTAGACTAAACGGCAGTATCTAGCACTGTGCCACTGCCTGTCCCCTTATCAGCGTTATTATATCCCGCAAGGGTGAGAGAGCGAAAAGTATGACATTGTAATCGTTGATATAACCGTTGGTGATATGTGCTCTACGCGATTGATTTTCCTTGTGTAAGTCTGCTCTGCTGACAATGATCAATTTTCCTTGTTGTATTCTCGTTATACTCTGATCAGAATAATGCTGTATCAGCAAGGATAATAAGTTAGGAGAAAAATATGGCTACGGCGCAACCTTTGATTTTGCCTGAAGCAGGACCATTCGCATTGTATGTTGTCATGAAGGCAACGGGTGACAACAAGGCGCTTATTGAGCGCTGCCAGCAAGTTCATACATTGGTCGATGAGATAAACAGTCAGCAGCCGGATGCTGAACTTCGTGCCAGTATTGCCTTCGGCAAGACATTCTGGGCATCCCTGGAAAAGGGGCTGCCTGCAGATTTTGACGACTTTGAAGCATTAGGTGAGGGCCAGGTTACGGCACCAGCCACAGGTGGTGATGTATTGCTGCATCTTAATTCAAGCCGTCATGATTTGAATTTCTACCTGCTACGTCAATTTATTTCGCCTATCGCCGAGCATGTGGAAATCATGGATGAAACCTACGGTTTCAAATATCTTGATTCGCGCGATATGACTGATTTCGTTGATGGGACCGAGAACCCTAAAACGCTAGAAGCACGTCAGGATGTTGCACTGATCCAAGAGGGAGACTTCGCTGGTGGCAGCTTTGTGATGTTACAGCGTTTTGTGCATAACCTACCGGCTTGGAATCGCTTGAATATACAGGCGCAGGAAAAAGTAGTCGGTCGTACTAAGCCTGATTCTATTGAACTGGAAGATGTACCTGCTGCATCACACGTTGGACGTGTTGATATTAAAGAAGAAGGCAAGGGGCTGAAGATAGTTCGCCATAGCTTGCCATATGGCTCTGTAAGCGGCGATCACGGCTTGTTGTTCATTGCATATTGTCATACTCAGCATAACTTCAAAGTGATGCTGGAGAGCATGTACGGCCACACAGACGGTAAAACCGATCAGTTGTTGCGTTTCACTACAGCAGTAACCGGTGCGTACTTCTTCGCACCATCGGTAGAAGTGCTTAACTCTTTGTAAGAGTGGCTGTAGGCCATGGGCGCTGGGCCAGAGGTAAAGCTTGGTGCTTGGGAATATGAAAGATAGGAGGTAATGTTTGTATTGCCTCCTATTTTTATTGCGTCTTATTATACCAAGCTACATAAATATTTGATCAGTCTTGCTGGTTAAAATCGCTGCTCTCTGCGTTATATATTTTGTAATTAGAGCCACTAGTTACTGCAATATCTGCCTTGATAACAACGATTTTTCCAGCGCAAATACTTGATCAACTACTTATCCAGTTTGGTATTACTCAAAAGTAAATTTTGAATCGTCAATCGCCAGATAAACAAAAAGCGCCGCCCGAGGGCAGCGCTTTTGCAAAGATTGAAACAATCTTACTTCTTGATGCGAAGAACTGGAGTTTCACCCACAGTTGTTGCGCCAGAAAGTTTGTTCAGCTCTTTGATTTCGTCCATGTTAGAGATAACAACTGGAGTAAGAGTTGATTTCGCTTTCTCTTCTAGAAGTGCTAGATCGAATTCGATAACAGTGTCACCAACTTTAACTGTCTGGCCTTCCTCTGCGATGCGAGTGAAGCCTTCACCTTTAAGTTCAACAGTGTCGATACCGAAGTGAACGAATAGCTCGATGCCGTCGTCAGACTCGATAGAGAAAGCGTGGTTTGTTTCGAAGATCTTGCCGATAGTACCGTTTACTGGTGCAACCATTTTGTTGCCAGCAGGTTTAATAGCGATACCGTCACCAACGATTTTCTCTGCGAAAACAACATCTGGCACATCTTCGATGTTTACGATTTCACCAGAAAGCGGTGCGATGATTTCGATAGCACCAGTTTCAGTGTTGTCATCAGAAACCAGCTTCTTCAATTTGTCAAACAGACCCATATCGTTGCTCCTAAGCGTTTTTATTCTATCTGCAGCTATATTAGCAGATGGTCTTTTCTGCGATGAATTTTTCTACGTGAGCTTCAATTTCAGCAGCAGTAGGCATAGCAAGCGCTTGCTCAGCCATTGCTTTAACATCAGCGAAATTAGCGTTGCGGATAATCTTTTTAATACGTGGAATCGAAATTCCGCTCATGCTGAATTCGTCCAAACCCATACCTAGAAGCAGTAGGGTTGCACGCTCATCACCCGCTAGCTCGCCACACATACCTGTCCATTTGCCTTCTTTGTGAGAAGCGTCGATAACTTGCTTGATCACAGTTAGGACTGCAGGTGATAGTGGGTTGTAAAGGTGAGAAATCAGCTCATTACCACGGTCAACAGCAAGAGTATACTGGGTTAAGTCATTAGTACCAATACTAAAGAACTCAACTTCTTTTGCCAGGTGGTGAGCGATTGCTGCAGCAGCAGGTGTTTCAACCATTACACCGATTTCGATGTTTTCGTCGAATGGCAAGCCTTCAGTGCGAAGTTCTGCTTTGTATTCTTCAATTGCTGCTTTTAGTTCGCGGATTTCTTCAACAGAGATAATCATCGGGAACATGATGCGGATCTTGCCGTGCGCAGATGCACGTAGGATACCACGAAGCTGGTCACGTAGGATTTCGCGACGGTCAAGACTGATTCGAACTGCACGCCAGCCTAGGAATGGGTTCATTTCTTGTGGCAGATCCATGTACGGTAGATCTTTGTCACCACCGATATCCATAGTACGGATGATCACTGGTTCGCCATGCATTGCTTCGGCAACGGCTTTGTATGCTGCGTATTGCTCTTCCTCGGTAGGAAGTGCATCGCGGTCCATGAACAGGAACTCGGTACGGTACAGGCCAACACCTTCACCACCGTTACGATTAATACCGTCACAGTCTTTTACTGTACCGATGTTACCGCAGACTTCCACTTGCTTGCCGTCAAGAGTGATAGCTGGCAAATCTTTCAGTTTTGCTAGCTCTTCTTTCTCGGCAATGTTTGCATCACGGATCGCTTTGAATTGGGTTACTTCAGCGTCAGATGGGTTGATAACAACCTTGTTGTTGATTGCATCAAGAATCAGCATATCGCCGTTCTTAACCTGAGCTGTAATGTCGTTTGTACCTACGATAGCAGGTAGCTCTAGAGAACGGGCCATGATAGAGGTGTGCGAAGTACGACCACCGATATCAGTGATGAAGCCAAGTACGTAATCTAGGTTGATTTGCGCAGTTTCAGAAGGTGTCAGGTCGTTTGCAACCAGGATAACTTCTTCATTGATTGCGCTTAGGTTGACGATGCTGATACCCAGTGCGTTTTTCACAAAACGGTTACCGATATCGCGGATGTCGGTAGCACGTTCTTTTAGGTATTCATCATCCAATGACTCAAGCGTTGCTGCTTGCTCTTCGATAATGCTGTAGATAGCAAGATCAGCAGAGGCATTGTTTTCTTTAATGAAGGCTATGATTTCTTCTTCTAGCTCTTCATCTTCCAGCAACATGATGTGGCCTTCAAAGATGGCTTCCTTCTCTTCACCGAAGGTCACACGTGCTTTTTCTTTGATAACTTCTAGTTGCTCAGAAGATTTTTTTCGAGCGTCGAAAAAACGTTGAATTTCGCTCTCAACTTGGTCCGCAGTGATTGGCGTTTTGTTTAGAACAATCGCTTCTTCCTGCAAAAGTAGTGCTTTACCAAAAGCAATACCAGGAGACGCCAGGATACCTGAAATCATAGCCTTACCTTAAAATATACTTGAAACTAGGGGAAGTAATAAACAGACTGCGTATTAGTGCAGTTCGTCCATTAGAGCAACTAGGTGGTCAACAGCTTGTTGAGCCTGAGCACCTTCAGCAGCGATAGTTACTACTGTGCCTTTAACTAGACCTAGAGTTTGAAGCTTGAATAGGCTCTTAGCGCTTGCACTTTTGCCGTTTGAAGTCACTGTGATGTCAGCGTCGAAAGATTTTGCTTCTTTAACGAACTGAGCAGCTGGACGAGTGTGTAGACCGTTTTCTGCAGTGATCTCAACTTGCTTCTGATACATTTTTCACCCCGATATAGATATTATTTATTTAATATTAACGTAACTGAAAGTAAGCTTAACCTGTTTACGCTAAGCTCGCTAACTGGGATTATAAACTACCCAACAGTTCGGTGTTTGAGATTAATCCAAGTCAATTTTTAGTGACTTTTCTCGCTTTTCTAACTTCGGCCAGTTTGTTTTTTGACCTTTTATTTTGAAGCTAAAAATAAACACAACGGATTTATATTAAAGCTACGGCCAAAATGCAACAAAAAGCCCCCCCGTAGGGAGGCTTTTTAGGCGAATTTGGAGTGGTAACACCTAAAAGTGTGATCACTGTTGGGTTTCTTTGTCGGTGAAGATACCGGCAAACAATGCAGTTGAAAGGTAACGTTCACCTGAACTTGGTAGCACAACAACGATGTTTTTGCCGGCAAATTCCGTACGTTCGGCGATGCGATTTGCTGCTACCACTGCCGCGCCAGAAGATATACCAGCCAAGATGCCTTCTTCTTCCATTAGGCGGCGTGCCATATCAATCGCATCTTCTGAGCTTACAAGCTCAACTTCGTCAATCAAATCAAGTTCAAGGTTGCCAGGAATGAAGCCTGCACCAATACCTTGGATTTTGTGCGGAGCCGGTTTGATCTCATCACCATTAAGCGCTTGAGTGATAACCGGTGACTCGGATGGTTCGACAGCAACCGTCGTAATCGCCTTGCCTTTCTGCTGTTTGATATAGCGGCTAACACCGGTCAGTGTACCGCCGGTACCGACACCTGAAACGAACACATCAACGTTGCCTTCGGTCGCATCCCAAATTTCAGGACCCGTTGTTTTTTCGTGGATTTCAGGGTTGGCTGGATTGTTGAATTGCTGAAGTAGTAGGTATTTGTCTGGGTCAGAGGCGACAATTTCTTCGGCCTTCTCGATAGCACCTTTCATGCCTTTTGGTGCTTCGGTCAGAACAAGGTTTGCGCCCAGAGCTTTTAGCAGCTTACGGCGCTCTAGGCTCATGCTTTCTGGCATGGTCAGGGTAAGTTTATAGCCACGGGCTGAAGCAACAAACGCAAGAGCAATACCTGTGTTACCACTTGTTGGTTCAACAAGCTCAACACCTTCTTTCAAAATACCTTTCTTCTCGGCATCCCAAATCATATTAGCGCCGATACGACATTTAACGCTGAAGCTTGGGTTGCGTGCTTCAACTTTAGCCAAGACGTTCCCTTTACTGACTCGGTTAAGGCGAACGAGCGGAGTGTTACCAATTGTTAGGGAGTTATCTTCGTAGATCTTGCTCATTGTTGTCGTTCCTTCGTAACGCGTTAAAAAATATAAGACACGTTAAGCATAACTCGTAAACGACGTTTGCAAAGTAATTTGTAGTTATATCTTATTGTTATATGGGAAATCCGTATGGAAGGCCAAGTAACTAAGAAAGACGAGCGGTTACTTTCCGCTCGCCTGTCGCCATTAGCCAGTCGCCAGATTAAAAGTTCCTGTGCTGCTCACGGTAGTGGTCGACCCACATGGCGGTTGCGCCACACACCGCAACCGGCATTACAAACAAGTTGACGATAGGGGTCATGGTGCACACCATGACTAAACTACCAAAGCTCAATGATGTACCGCGTTTGGTTTTCAATGCGTCGCGCATGGTCGTGAAAGGGACCTTGTGGTTGTCAAACGGGTAATCGGCGTACTGGATACTCATCATCCAGGCACTGAACAAGAACCACAGTACCGGGCCGACAGTCTGGCCAACGGCGGGGATCCACAGCAAAATGAACAGTCCGAGCGCTTTGGGCATGTAATACTTCAGCTTGATCCATTCACGGTGCATGATCCGCGGAAAATCTTTCATTACCTCGGTGATACCAGTATCGGGTGCCTTTTGGCCTGTCAGCTTGGCTTCGAGGTGTTCGGCGAGGAGTCCATTGAAGGGCGCGGCGATCCAGTTGGCTATTGTACTGAACAGATAGGAGAAGGTGACCAAGGTCGCAATGGCAAGCAGTGGCCAAAGTAGGTAGGACAGCCAATCGAGCCAGCTTGGCAGCTGGTTCATCCAACCGTCTATCCATGTACCGAGCTGGCTTAGCACTAAACCAAATGCCGTACCGAACAGAACGATATTAATCAGTAGAGGGAAAAGCACGAAGCGTCGTGTGCCCGGTTGGGTTGCCAGCGAAATTCCACGAAAGAAATAACCGGCACCACTCAACGGGGCTGAAAGTTGGGGGTGGGGCTGCCGGGACGATTGCATATTGGCTCCTTGGCAAATAATCAGAATACAGACATAAATGATCAGTGTTGGCAGTGATAGTAACGGTGATTAATAGCTATAAGCAAATTAACGCCGCATAGCGTCAGCTGGATATTGGCAAAAACGGTCAAAGCTTGTTCATTTTTGTGCTCGGTAGCACTATCTTGCACGAATAACGACATTCGTCTTCTCATTCTGATTTGAGTTTTGATACATTAGAGTAAAGTTAAGTCCATAATGAATGTTGTAAACGACTTCACTGAAGGACTGTCGTTGGTTTTTTAATTTGCACTTTATTGTCATAATGTCATGTCAGTTTGTGATAAAAAGTGCCAAGCTAAGTCGTTGAGGTTACACACTGGCTTGCCAGTGGATGTAATCCAGATGTTGATTTGCCCGGTTATGGGTTACAAGTAAATTCAGAGTATTCATATGCAGGAATTGCGTCTGGTTCTTATTATTGTCGGTGCGCTCGCTATTGCAGGGCTATTACTTCACGGATTGTGGAGTAGTCGGAAGGAAAAGCCTGCAAAATTTGGTGAGAAGCCACTGGGTAAGTTGAACAAGGCTTCCCGAGATTCGGAAGGTTTTGATAAGGATGGTGTAGGCAGCGTTAGGGTCTTAGGCTCTGAAAATGCGTCTGCTGAAGCGCCTCGTCAGGAAAGGAAAGAGCCAGAATTGCACTTTGGTGCGAAGCTGGATGCTGACCCGCTATTGGACGGACAAGTCGTTGCGACTCCAGCGCCTGCGCCTGTACAAAGTGAAATGACGTCTGTTTCTGAAGCTAAGAACATGCAAGCCGAAGAGCCTGTGGTAGAAAAAGTGGTTGTGCCTGCGTCTTTGGATAATTCGGTGCCAGCCGAACCACAGTCTCATGTCCAAACTGAGCCGCAAGCCGTGAAGCAAGAGCTGATCGCGCCACAGCCTCCTATCCAGCAGCAGCCTAATAAGAAGGCCGCTGAAAAGGTCGAGCCTGTTTTAAATGTTGAAAGTGCTGAGCAAGTTACTTTTGATGAAACTGCATCCATTGAGTCAATCGAAAGTAACCAGCAAGTTGCTCGACACACAGTTAGTTTAACTGAGCAAGAGCAGAATGTTTCTTCTGCAGAGGTTGAGGTTGCAGCCCCTGAATTGAGACAGCCTGCCGATACAGTTGAAATGGCAGCGCTTGAGCCTGTCGTTGAACCGACTTTAGACGAAGCCTCGAAGCCAGTCGAAGAGCCAAAACAACCAGCGGAGGCCGAAGTACTTCCTCCTGACTACCTGGTGCTGAATATCCATGCTCGAAATGGTGAGTTATTCCGCGGCAGCCGACTTTTTAACGCTTTTGAGCAAAACCACCTGATTTTTGGTGAGAACTCAGTCTATCATCGCCATGTTGATGCGGCTGGTACAGGGCCTGCGATCTTTAGCGTTACTAACATGGTCCATCCGGCGCATTTCCCTGAAGGCGGTAGTGATAGCTTTGAAACGCCGGGAGTTGCATTTTATTTGATGCTTCCTTGTGCGGTTGGTCGGGCAGATCAGAGCTTTAACATTATGTTGCAAACCGTTCAGCGTATTGCGGATAGCCTTGGTGGTGATGTGCTTGATCATGAGCGTAACCTGATCACCCCCCATAGGATCAGTGGCTATAGAGATAAAGCCCAGCGTTATACTGTTAACTGATCCGCTATAACCACATTGAGTGGAACGAATACAAATTGGCCCTTTATACGTTTTGGTATAAGGGGCCTTGTTTTTTTATATCCTTTTCCGAGCTAGCCCTAGAGGGTAAAGCGACTTGGTATTAGAACAGGTACATATATGAGTCACGACATTCAGCAGCAACTTGACGAGTTGCGTGAACTTCTCGCCTATCACGGTCACCGCTATTACGTAGAAGACAACCCGGAAATTCCTGATGTTGAATACGACCGTATGATGCAGCAGTTGCTGGCACTTGAGGCTGAATCTCCGGAGCTTGTAACTGTGGATTCCCCAAGTCAGCGAGTCGGTGGCAAGCCGCTTGACGGCTTTACCCAGATCACCCATGAAATTCCGATGCTGTCGTTGGACAATGCGTTCAATGATGATGACCTTCATGCCTTTGAAAAGCGAATGTTGGATCGCTTGTTGTCGGAATCCTCGCTGACTTACTGCTGTGAGCCGAAACTAGACGGCTTGGCAGTAAGTTTGATGTATGAAAATGGCGTATTGATCCAGGCAGCCACCCGAGGTGATGGCGCTATGGGGGAGAATATTACTGAGAATGTGCGTACTATCCGCTCGATACCGTTGAAACTTCGCGGTGAAGGTTGGCCGGCTCGTCTTGAAGTACGTGGCGAAGTTTTCATGCCGAAAAAAGGCTTTGAAGCGCTGAATGAAAAAGCGTTGAAGAAAGGCGAAAAGGCTTTTGCCAATCCCCGTAATGCAGCGGCAGGTAGTTTGCGTCAGCTTGACTCAAAGATCACCGCGACTCGCCCTTTGAGTTTTTATGCTTACTCCGTGGGTGTCGTTGAAGGTTTGGAGTTGGCACCAAGTCAGTATGAACGCTTGGTCCAGCTTAAAGGATGGGGTCTGCCGATGTGCCCGGAAATCCGCCAGTTGGCCAGTATGGATGAGGTGATCACTTACCATAAGATGATCGGCGATAAGCGTGAAGCCCTGCCGTATGAAATCGACGGTGTGGTGATCAAGATTGATGATGTTGCGCTTCAGCAGAAGCTAGGTTTTGTCGCTCGTGCTCCTCGCTGGGCCATTGCCTATAAATTCCCAGCTCAGGAAGAACTCACAATATTGAATAACGTCGAGTTCCAAGTGGGTCGAACCGGTGCAATTACCCCGGTGGCAAAATTAGAGCCCGTCTTTGTTGGTGGTGTGACTGTCAGTAATGCAACGCTACACAATGCCGATGAAATTGCCCGTCTTGGCGTAATGGTCGGTGATACGGTAGTGATCCGCCGGGCCGGTGATGTGATCCCACAGATTGCCTCTGTTATTGAATCCCGTCGTCCGGCCGATGCAAAGCCGATTGTTTTTCCTGAATCTTGCCCGGTGTGTGATTCAAAAGTTGAGCGAGTGGAAGGTGAAGCGGTTGCTCGTTGTTCTGGCGGTCTATTCTGCCAGGCACAACGAAAAGAAGCCTTGAAGCATTTTGTATCTCGTAAAGCATTGGATGTGGATGGCTGTGGCGTAAAAATCATTGAACAACTGGTTGATCGCGAAATGGTGGCAACGCCTGCTGATCTGTTCAAGCTATCAGCGGGTGTCGTCACTGTGTTAGAAAGGATGGGGCCGAAATCTGCACAGAAGCTAGTGGATTCACTGGCTGCCTCTAAGCTAACCACACTTGCACGTTTCTTATATTCGTTAGGTATTCGAGAAGTGGGCGAGGCAACAGCGGCTAACTTGGCTGCTCACTTTGAAACCTTGCCAGCGATTGAAGCCGCAAGCAAAGAGCAGCTAATTGAAGTCTCAGATGTCGGTGAGATAGTTGCTGCCCATGTTTATAACTTCTTCCGTGAGGCGCATAACCTGGCTGTGATTGAGGATCTTATTGCGGTAGGAATCCATTGGCCGGCGATTGAAAAGCGCGATGATGATGTTGAATTACCCCTAGAAGGGAAAATCGTTGTTTTGACCGGCAGCTTGTCGCAGTTAACGCGTTCAGATGCGAAGGCTGCACTGCAAAACCTGGGTGCCAAGGTAACCGGAAGTGTTTCTAAAAAGACGGACCTACTGGTTGCTGGTGAAGCGGCAGGGTCAAAATTGACCAAAGCTCAAGAGCTTGGCATCGAAATCTGGGATGAACAGCAGCTTGTAGACTTCATGGCTCGTTAAAAACGTTAAAATATAATTTATTGACGGAATTAACGTTAAGCAGCTCTAAGGCTATGTCCTTAGAGCTGTTTTTTTATGGTTATGGTATTTTTTTGTAGTTATTTTTCGACTCGAAATCATAGGGGCTTTTCAGCTGTTATGGGACTGTCAGAAAGGATGTAATCAATTACAAAGGAATGTGTCAAAAACATCCCCAAACAATAAACAACAAGAGGTGATGTGGGTAAGATATTGTTTTTATTAATTTTATTGTCGTTGCTTGCTTTTGGGTGAGCTGGGTTGATCCGGATCACTAATCGCCCCAAAGTTTGCACTGAGTCATATTTTTTAAACAATAAATTAAGTTCTGTTTGATGTTTTTTGCTGTGAAAGTAGTCTTAGGGGTGAAGTTAGACAGCAGTTCAGCTTAAAACGAAAAAATATGAATTGGTCGGGAAACTACCCGGCTAACATATCGGGAGAGTTACTTGTTGCCCACGGCGGCCAACCTTTTAGGCACAAGTAAACACAGCTAGTATTTTTAGGAGTTTATTCCATGGATAAGATGTTCAAACGTTCTCTATTGGGTGCGGCTATTGCAATGACCGCAGTAGCAGGCAATGCGAATGCAGCAATCGAACTTGCTGGTGAGAGCGTAGTGCTATACGGTCAGGCAGCAGGTAGTTTGCAATTATGGCAAGCTGATGCAAAAGGTGCAGAAGACAACACTGTTGTTGAAATCGAATCTCGTCTAGGCCTACGTGGTAAAGTTGCCTATGACAACTTTGGTCCTGCTTTCATCTACCAGATTGAAACAGGTAACGCTTGGAACCGTGAAGGTAACGGTGATGGACAAGGTTCGTTTGGTGGTCGTGATACATACCTAGGTCTAGAGTTTGATAACTTCGGTCAAATTAAAATCGGTCGTCAGCTAGTCGCTGCTTACGATTACGTCGATTGGCCTCACTCAAACCCAGGTCTTGGTAACGTGTTCGATTGGCACAATGCTATGGACGTTGGCTTCCAAGACCGTGCTAACGACGTTGTCCGCTACGACTCAGCTAACTGGGGCGGCTTCAAGATGCAAGCGACCCTAAGTGGCATGACAGAGACAAACGATGCACTAGTATCAAGTATCGCTGCAGGCTACACCACAGACATGTTCAATATCCATGCGGGTTACTACAACCAAGCATCGTACACGGACAGTGATGGCGAAAAAGCTGGCGATGTGTCTTATGCAATCCTTGGTGGTACTTTGTGGGTCGGTGACTTCCAATTCACCGCGGCGTATAAGCCAATGTGGGATGATAAGACTGACAATCAGCAAGACGCCTACTCTGCAACTGCACAGTACATCATGAACGATAAGTGGGTATACAAGCTGGGTTATGCTGCCACAACGGATGCCGATAATGCTATAGACCTTGAAGATGGTCGTGGCCTCACAAAAGACACTGCATCTCAAGCAATCACAGGTCGCCTAGGTTACTTACTACCAAGCACTTACCTGTTCTTGGATGTTCGTAACTACGACATGTTTGGTAATAGCGATGAGCATGACGGTACACGTATTCTATTAGGTGCTGAATACTACTTCTAAGTCATCTTAGACATGGTATAAACACAACTGCGAGCATCGGAATCAGATGCTCGCTTTTTTCTTCTAGGGGTAGATATGATAAACACACTGAAAACCTTTATTGCCACTACTGCTTTACTATCTGCTGGAATAGCCAACGCGGCAGTAGAGGTAACATTTGATAAAGACTTGGAATTGCTGGTAGCCAATGGGGAGTCGATGGGACTTCTTGCCAAAAGCCCTGAATCAATAACGTTGGATAATGGCGCTAATCAATTAGTGGTCCGAGTATCGAAGCTTGTGTCATATAGCGGTGAATATAAAAAGCTCATTTCAGAACCCGTCGTGCTGACGTTTGATGTTGAAGACACTGAATTATCAGTCGGCCCAACCAGGCATATTGTCCGTGACCATCAAATCAATGGCTTTGATAAAAATCCTGTGATGAAAATTGATGAAGGAAGCCAATCTTTTGACTCTTTTCATCAAGGTATTCTACTTCGCACGTCAGGTATGATGCGCGATTATGTCAAAGAGCTTGACGATTATAACCTTGCTCAAGGCTTTGTTGCTAAAGATGTAAGACCACAGTTACTTCTAACCAGCGCATCAGGGCCAGCTGTTGCGACTAAGCCACAACAAATCCAGCCTGAAGTTTCATTAGCGGTAAATGATAACGCTTTGATCCTTCTGCAGGCCGATTATCTTCGCCTGACGGCTGAACAGAAACAAACCTTCCTGCATTGGGCACAGTCTCAGTAACTGCAGAAAAATTCTACGGGAGTGGGGGTATGATTACCACTCCCTATTCAAAGTGCTATTTAACTTTGCCATTCTTCTGAATCTTGCAAATCATCAGTGGCATATACTCAACTTTACCATCGGGCAGGATACAGTCGATCCAAGGGCCAGCAGCTGAAGAGGCTTTTGCACCACCAGAGCTTGAGTTAGCCATTGCATTACCTGATAAAAATAAGAATGTTGCCATTGCTATAGCAATTACACTTTTCATAATAACCTCAACTTTATTAGATGAATTAGAGTAAGCCTTCCATTGCTTAAATTCAGATAATTAACTCCGTTGCTTATCTCTCCAATTCAGTTTATGTATAGGATAAGTGAAAGGTCAAAAAATTTCGAAAATTAACCTAAATTTATACAAATAAATAAGTATGGCGATTTATTTTTGTTTTGTCCTTATAGATCAATCTCTTATGTCTTTGGTTTGTTATCGGTCAAACCTATTAAAATAGATATTCTTATTTTTAAGATGTGATTTTTTTTGTCGTTTAAATTTTATTTATTCGTTTATTTAGCTTGATGAGTATTTTTATTAAGTAAATTAACAAGGAAAAATAATAGTTAATTCATACTCTTTCGGTTGTTAAATAAAGTTTATGAAAACTGCATGTTATTTTGTATTTGGTTTTTCCTTTAAAACACCAGAGATCCGTTTTTGTCATTAGCGATAGCAGAACCTTAAGGTTTATTAGATCTTGTAACCTTTTCTTTACTGTTTTGCCTGCATTTATTTGCCTGCAGGCATGTGACTCGACACGCTTATGTATGGTCAGGGTTGATAGAATCGCCCCTTCAGGTGAGCTTACAGCCTATTGAACTACGCGGAAGAGATAAGATTGTAGATTTGCTTAACAATGATAGAATATCAGCCATATTTTTTTGCAGTGGTACGCTTTCGGTACTGCTGCTCCTTCATAAACTAGGTAATGTTCAATGACGGTTAAAACTCGCTTTGCACCGAGCCCAACAGGCTTTTTGCACGTTGGTGGTGCTCGTACGGCTCTTTATTCTTGGTTGTTTGCTAAACATATGGGTGGCGAATTTGTTCTTCGTATCGAAGATACTGACCTAGAGCGCTCTACACAGGAAGCGATCGACGCCATTCTTGAAGGTATGGAGTGGCTGGGTCTGAATTGGGATGAGGGGCCTTACTACCAGACCAAACGTTTTGATCGTTACAACCAGCTTATTGATCAGTTGATGGCTGAAGACAAGGCGTATAAGTGTTACTGCCCGAAAGAGTTACTAGACGAACTTCGTGAAGAGCAGATGGCGGCAGGTGTAAAACCTCGCTACGATGCAAATCATCCAAAAATTGTCGCGGCAAATGCTGCAGCAACGGAAGACTCGCCATTTGTTATCCGTTTCCGTAACCCGAAAGAGGGAACGGTAGTATTTGATGACCACGTTCGTGGTCGTATTGAAATTGCTAACAGTGAACTGGATGATCTTATCATTCGCCGTACCGATGGCAGCCCAACCTACAACTTCTGTGTAGTTGTTGATGACTGGGATATGGGGATCACTCAGGTTGTTCGTGGTGAAGATCATATCAACAACACGCCTCGCCAGATCAACATCTATGAAGCGCTTGGTGCACCGGTACCAGAGTTTGCTCACTGTGCAATGATCCTGGGTGATGACGGTGCCAAGCTTTCTAAGCGCCATGGTGCGGTAAGCGTGATGCAATACCGTGATGAAGGTTACTTGCCTCAGGCCCTTCTGAACTACTTGGTTCGTCTGGGTTGGTCTCACGGTGATCAGGAAATCTTCTCGCTGGAAGAGATGATCAAGCTATTTAGCCTCGATTCAATCAGCAAGTCTGCCTCTGCATTTAATACCGACAAGCTGTTGTGGTTGAATAACCACTACATCAAGACGGCTGAACCAGAGTACGTTGCAGAGTACCTGCAGTGGCATTTGGATCAAAAAGAAATTGCTATTACAGACGGCCCAGCAATCACTGACGTGATTAAGTTGGTGGGTGAGCGTTGTAATACGCTGATTGAACTAGCTGAGCAGTCACGTTACTTCTACCAGGACTTCAGCGAGTTTGAAGCCGGTGCTGCGAAGAAGCACCTACGCCCAGTTGCTAAAGGTGCGCTTGAACTGGCGCTGGCAAAAGTTGAAGCACTTGAAGAGTGGACGACTGAAAACCTTCACAATGTGATTAAAGAAACCTGTGAAGAGCTGGAACTTGGTATGGGTAAAGTGGGTATGCCATTACGCGTATCTGTTACCGGTCAAGGCCAGTCACCATCTGTTGACGCCGTTATGCAGCTGATTGGTAAAGAGCGCGTCGCGGCTCGTATCAAGATGGCACTGGCATTTATCGCAGAGCGTGAAGCAAACAGCTAAGCTTATTTTTCTGTCACAAAGATTAAACGGAAGGGTTATGGCCTTTCCGTTTTTCTTTGTGCCGAATGGGTTAGTTATGGCTATAAGAAATTTGGTGTGACAAAAATCACGAAACCATGATTGAAGTGACAAACTCCCAAATGCATCTATTGACATGATTTAACTAAGTTTTTATTATCAATTCCACAATTTGGGGCTATAGCTCAGCTGGGAGAGCGCTTCGCTGGCAGCGAAGAGGTCTGCGGTTCGATCCCGCATAGCTCCACCAAATTTTAAAACCTCGCTTAGGCGAGGTTTTTTCGTTTTAAGACTTCTTTGTTACTCCGCTTTATACCAACCTGGATAAGTAATTGATCTTGGATTTGCACTGGAAAGAGTATGAGTTGGGTAACCTATACATCAGTATTGATTTTACGATGTAAACAACAAGCCAAAATGAAAAAGGCCCAGCTACGTAATGGTAGCTGGGCCTTAGAATATGGCGCTCCCTGCAGGAGTCGAACCTGCGGCCTTCCCCTTAGGAGGGGGACGCTCTATCCAGCTGAGCTAAGGGAGCAACAAGCATTGCTTGATTCCACCATTATACAAAAAAATACCAATAAATTAAGTGATTACTACTAATCATCAATCTGTTTGGTTAGCAAATCACCAGGTTGGATGCTGTTGGCAAGCTCAGCTTGCTCAACGCTTAGCTCTGCTGACTTCTCGTAAACCCGATCTACCACCAGAGTGATATCGGTCTGCACCATACGGTTTCTTGGGATCCCGTTCTGATCAATAAACCCAGCGCTGTGCCATAGAGCGAGTTGATCACCTTGCTTGACGCCATGCTTGCGGCCTTGGTTGATATGAACGGTATTACCATGGTTACGCACGACTTCAGGCAAGTTGGTGCGGCAGGCTAGATTGCTTTCAAGATCCAGCATCATGTTCTGACTGACTCGCTGTACAGCTTGGCCGTAAGCCGATTGCCAGAAACGTGCACTACCGGTATCGACTTGGCTGGTGCGTGAAAACGGCCAGTTGGCGACTTCACGGTATTGGTTCTGCATAAGTATCTCGCCAGTCTTGCCATCAAGTAGCTGAAGCTCGGCAGCAAATTGCCGATTGATTGTATCGCTACGCAAAAGCTTCTGATCCAAAGTGGACGTCAGATCAGTGATTTGGCCACTGATAATGTATTGGGCGTCATTATCTTCTGCAAGCATGACCATTTGGCTTGGGTAGCCTGGGTTGATTTGAACGCGGGTAGTGCCTGAGACCACAAAACTTTGTGAGCGGGTTTCTAGTTGCCGCTTCAATACAGAGGTAAAGTTGTCTCCGAGTTGGTAGATCCCGCCAAGTGAGGCATGCTGCGGTGAGCGGATATCAAACTCGCCCAGTAGCAAGCCTTTTTTATATTGTACCTTGTGGCAAGTTCTTGCCGAGGGGAATACCTCGACTTGTGCCGTTAGGTAAAGGTTGCCGCTTTTCTTATTCGTTTTAGTTACCGTAATTTGACGCAGCTCACTACCACTGAACTGGTAATGTTCACGGCTGTTTTTGAGGTAGGGCTTAACGCGATTGAAGGAGGAAAGATCGGCACCGGCATAGCGGATCACCTGTAACACGGCATCTTCCAGTGCGCTCTGTCGGGCTTGAGCCTCGCTTTGCAGGACAACGGCTGAGCCGGTAACTTCATACCATGCGGCATTGACTGGCAGGGTCATGACTAACCAGAGACAGCTTAGGGTGAGGAGGATCTTTTTTCTCATGTCTTCCACTTTAGGTATAATAATTGCTTATCTACTGTAAGTTGAATGCGAACAAGTAGAAGCGAGAGTGCCACTATCGGTAACGAGATTGAATGGCGGCTTTCATAGTATTCAAAGGGTAATGCAAAGAGCATTCCCGAATTTTTGACTTTAACAATAAAGTTTTTGTTTGAGCCTACGATAACAAGCTATGGGTCTGAAGTCTCTTTTCAATTGGAGCTGTAAATTATGAAAAAGTGGGCAATTGTGTTGATGGCAATGTTGGTAACATCATGCGCCTATTCTCCCATTTACAACGGTAAAGAACCTTACACTGGTAATCGGCACAGTTTGGATGAGATGCCGCGGCATACCATGGACTTCTTTATTGAGGGGATGGCGACCAAACTGATTGAGTCCAACCAATATTTAACTGCTCGCACACCGTTGGCCGTGACATCGTTTGTTGATCTCCAAGACATGGATGAGACCAACTGGCTGGGCAATACTGTCTCAGAAGGTCTGATTTATCAGATGCAGCAGCGTGGTTATACCGTGGTGGACTATAAGGTCACGGGTGGGATCAAAGTAACCCCAGATGGCGATTTTGCACTCAGCCGCGATTGGCAGCAATTACCCTCTGAACAACCAGTCGATTACGTGCTGGCTGGGACGATGTTACGCCAATCGGCAGGTGTGCTGGTAAATGCCCGTATTATCGGTATTCGCTCTCGGGTGGTGATTGCCTCGGCACAGGGCTTCTTGCCGGCAGACCGAATTGGCCGTGATCTTGATAGCTTGAACAGAATGCGAATGGATAATGGCTGGATCATCCGCGATGAAACGCTGTCCCACGACAGAAATACCGTTGTTATTAAACCTTAGGAGTAGAAATGCGTTATTGGTATCTGTTGGTTTTATCTTTTCTTGTCGGGTGTCAGCCTTTGGTTGAAACACGCAACACAGATATTATTACAGCAATTGGCTATGCATCGATCAGCGAGCAATCTGGTAAGAACATAGAAGAGAAACGGATGCGTGCAATGCGGGCATCAAAACTCGACGCCTACCGCGAGCTGACTGAGCAGGTTTACGGGATCCGTATTTCTGCCCGTTCCGAGATGGATGACCAACAGTTGAATTTTGAAAGCAATGATAGCTCGGTCGATGGAAGTATCCGTGGAGCTGAGGTGATCCGAAGTTATCCGCTGGGCGACAATTATGTGACCGAAATGCAGCTGGATATCAACAGGATGGAGCGATTAAAGGGAAGTGCAGAAATTTATGCTGTTCCCCAAAGCCAAGAGATCATGTTCTAAGCGTGTTCTGCAGACATGATGTATTGGATTTAGGCTTTGAGATCGGTGCCTAGAGTGCGGGTATTCTGGGTGGCCCCTTCGCTGTTGTAGGTCATTTGGTGCTTGCCGCGGCTTTGTTGCAGCAAGTTGTTGAGCTTGTGGAAGCTGAGCTGGGCACGCATTAGGGCTTCACCATTGACCTCGTTAGTCGACTGGCAATCATTGGTTTGGGCCTTCAATGACTTAACCGTAGTCGCCAAGTCTCCACCTTCCATAAGCCTTGCTTTGTCTGGGTGAACAGAAAGCTGATGATCGACCAGTTTGATATTGTTGATTAGCGCCATTTTTTTCTCGGCACACTCAAGGATCTGCTCGGACTGGCGTTCGACAATCGCTTTTTGCTCTTGTTCAAGCAGGGTAGCCAAAGAGGTAAGGTTCTTCTGTTGCTGTTCAAGAAGTTGCTCTATAGAAGTAGACATACACTCTCATCCGTTCCTTAAAGGCCTTTTAAATCGTCTTCTAGCTTAATCATATTAGCCGCTAATTTATCGGCATCAATAACGTAGGAGCCATTAGCAATGGCTTCTTTGATCGCGTTCACTTTCTCAGTATCAAAGGATTCTTGAGTCGCAAGCTGCTGGTGGATCTGGCCCACAGATTGGCCTTGGCTACTCAGGGAGACAGAATCCGAATCGGTAGCGCTGGTTTTGGCTTCAGCCGTCGGTTTGCCTTTGCCCGTTTCGGCATGGCTAACATTGCCGCCACTGGTCATTGGCTGGTTAGTACGTATGTTGTTGATAGTAGGCATTAGAAACTCCTTGAACGTGCAGTTTGGCTCTATAGCTACTGTATTATCGACAACGATAGCAAAACCTTTAGGGATTGTACGTAAAATTTCGGTAATTAATACTTCACCTTTTCGCTATTTAATACCTGACGGTGACTTCACCGACAGCACTCACCACACCGGTTATCACTTTTTTCGAGCGGTTGTTCTGTACGCGGATCTGCTCACCCAGCGAACCATCTGAAAGTGCCTTTCCTTCTGTGATAATGGATAGCCCATCATTTCCGGCTTTAATTAGCACCGTATCATTTCGACATACCAAGCAGATGTCGCTGGCCAATATGATTTCCCCTAGCCGGACAGGGCGCTTTACTTTAGAACCAATGAGTTGCTCGGGAGCCGAGAACGAGGCACCTCGCTGCCGTCTTAGTTCAATCTCTTCGACATTGATATCAGCAGCGGTAATGACGCTGCCTCTTGGTAGCGGCGCTTTAGCGACGACCCGGTTGAGGACTTGCTGGACACGGACCGGAACGTAGATCTGCCAATTTAACGGCTCGCAGCGCACCAGTACCGACACCGTACCGCTGAGTGAGTTGGAGTTGGGAATATCGGTTACCAGAGGCTCGGGGCACTCAGGCAGGCGAAGGCGGTTATCGAGGCTAGGGGGGGTGATGGTATAGCGACCGTTGGCTTGCTCGGTTAGGTGAGCGACATGGTCTTGTGCGGCTTGGCTGATCGCTTCGGGTGCCATGGTGGCGGCCTCCTGGCTGGCCAAAACCGGACGAATACCGCTAAAGAAAAAGAGCTGAAGGCCGATAAAACAAATTATATGAATGTTAAGCCACTTGCTAAGCACGTAATTATCTCTTTAATGTCGCTAGTCACAATGGGATACTGCGTCACACCGTAGGTGTTTCAGAAAAGCAGTTTTAATTGGCTATGATATGTGATTTAACCACCTGTTTCTCTAGTAAACACGTATCAAATTATAAAAACAAACAACAAGGAGACGTCTAAATATGTCGGGGATATTGGATTCGGTGAATCAACGTACCCAACTGGTTGGTCAAAACAGGCTAGAGTTGCTCACTTTCAGGCTTAATCGACGTCAACGTTACGGGATCAACGTATTTAAAGTTAAGGAAGTGCTTCAGTGCCCGAAACTCACGGTGATGCCCAACCTGCATCCGTTGGTGAAAGGGATTGCCCATATCCGTGGGCAAACTATTTCCGTTATTGATATGAGCCTGGCAACCGGTGGCCGTCCTATTGACGATCTTGATAACTGCTTTGTGATTATCTCGGAATTCAACCGTTCGATTCAGGGCTTCCTGGTTTCCTCGGTTGAACGCATTATCAATATGAACTGGGAATCAATCCTTCCTCCGCCGAAGGGCGCGGGTAAGGCCAATTACCTGACGGCAGTGACGGAAATCGATAATGAGCTGGTCGAGATCCTCGATGTCGAGAAGATCCTTGATGAAATTTCCCCGGTTAATACCAATATTACCGCAACGGTGCTGGAAGAGTTGATTGAAGATCTGCCTGATATCAGAAGGATACTGGTTGCTGATGACTCCAGTGTGGCGCGCAAGCAGGTACAGCGAGCTATTGAGGCGATCGGTTGCGAGTGTGTTCTGGTCAAAGATGGTAAAGAGGCCATTATCAAGCTGCGCGAAATGGCTCAGGAAGGGGATATCTACAAGCAGTTGTCATTGGTGATTTCGGATATAGAGATGCCGGAAATGGATGGCTATACCTTAACTGCAGAAATCCGTAATGATCCTCGACTTAAGGATCTACATGTTATTCTTCATACCTCATTGAGTGGGGTCTTTAACCAAGCCATGGTTGAGCGTGTTGGGGCTAACGCCTTTATTCCTAAATTTAATCCTGACGAACTCGGTGCTGCGGTGAAAGCGGCAATGCCAAAATAAAAAGCATACTCGAGCACAGAATAACCATACTAGAGCAGTAGATGACAGTTATAACAATAAACGATCAGGAATACCGTGAATTTTGCCGATTCCTCGAAGCCCAGTGTGGCATTGTCCTGGGCGACAGTAAGCAGTATTTGGTAAGAAGCCGGCTCAGTCCTTTAGTCAGTCAATTTTCATTATCTTCATTATCTGAACTGTTGCAGGTGGTTAATACTGGGCGTAATCGGGAGCTGCGGGTGGCGGCAGTTGATGCCATGACAACCAATGAAACGCTGTGGTTTCGTGATATATACCCTTATACAGTGCTGTCCGACCGTATTTTGCCAGAACTGGCGGCGAATAAGCGGCCGATCAAAATTTGGTCGTCTGCCAGCTCATCGGGGCAGGAGCCATACTCTATAGCGATGACGGTTCTGGAGACCCAGAATCGCAGGCCGGGGATGTTGGCGAACTCAGTACAAATCACCGCGACCGATATCTCCCAGACCATGCTGGAGACCTGCCGTTCCGGGGCTTATGATAACTTGGCTCTTAGCCGCGGGTTATCAATGGAGCGCCGGCGGATGTTTTTCGAAGACAATGGCGATGGTCGGCTGAAGGTCAATGACAAGGTCAAGCGGATGGTGAACTTCCGTCCCCAGAATCTCAAGGACAGCTATGCGTTGCTCGGCAAGTTTGACGTGATTTTCTGCCGCAATGTCTTGATCTACTTCTCGCCTGAGATGAAAGCGAAAGTACTCAACCAAATGGCTGCCAGCCTCAACCCGGGCGGTTATCTGCTGCTGGGGGCGTCGGAGTCACTAACAGGCTTGACCGATAAGTTTGAGATGATCCGTTGTAACCCGGGTATCATTTATAAGCTTAAGTAGTCTTTGGCTAGAGGCTAGAGGCTAGAGGCTAGAGGCTAGAGGCTAGAGGCTAGAGGCTAGAGGAAAAGCAAAGAGTAGAAGCAAGAGCTTGACATGGTCAGGCTCTTGCAAAAAATTTGGATCGCCCATCGCCCATCGCCCATCGCCCATCGCCCATCGCCCATCGCCCATCGCCCATCGCCCATCGCCCATCGCCC
>NZ_JBNNXT010000049.1:0-38109 GCF_052873815.1 Photobacterium sp. DNB23_23_1
CTCAACCAGTTTGCTCAACTTCACTACGTGAACACCAAAGCATTCGCCAAGCAAGGGCGTGAAATGTATGCCGAACCTATCCGCGAAGCGGCGGCACGAAGTGACGGAGACAATAGGCTTGTCCAAGGGCGCAAAAGTCCGACACACCCGAAAGTGGTTAGTATATCCAGCCGTGTGGGCAGGCTACGCAAGTCACAGCGCCGTGATATCGAGTTGGAAAGTACCGAGTCCCATTACAACCATGACCGCCTGTATGATCTCCCTAAGACACCTGCGGACAAGCGCTTATCTTCCGTTCGTTTGATGCACCGTGAATGGTCGGGCAGTTTCCGCATTTTGCACCACACCCAAACCAGACCGGGTGATGCACCAGACCCACAAAGCGGGGAGCGCTACACCGAAAAACTGACCCAACGAGCAGTAACCAAGATTTTCGAATCGGGTGCGTATGTTGCCGCTTGCGAAGAAGGGTTTACCACCTTCCTGACTTTAACTTTCACCCCTGAGCAACGTAATGCCATCTTTGGTGGTGAAACCACGCTTGGCCGTGAAGTCTCGCGCTTTCTTGATGGCATCAAAAAGATGTTCCAGCGTGGCTGGCAAGGCATTGATGCAGAGGGCGAACCGTTTGAACTCGATGGCATTGTCGAACCGTTCCATTACATATGGGTAGCAGAGTGTCCGGCCAATGAAGACGGCGAACCTAATCCACACGTTCACCTGATCATGAATTGGAAAGTGGATAAGCAATATTTTCGCGCCTGGTCCGAACGATTAGAAGGTATTTGGGGTAACGGGTTCGCCCATTTGGAGCGAATCCGCCAACCCAAAGCGGCGGGTTCATACATCATTAAAGCTGTTGGCTATGCCGCCAAAGGTGAGAACGCCGACCAAGGGTTAATCAAAGGCAACCGCTATAACATTGCCCGCTGCAGTCGTGCCCCCGGTTGGGATTGTTTGGCTAATTTCGAAGCCCATAACATGGCCGCAATCATTAAAGAGTGTGGCTATCGGTTGGAGCACTGGAAAAAGCCATTACAGCGCAGCCTTTACCGTTTGGATAAGCAAAAAGAACGCGCCATTAAGGCCAAAGCCATAGCGAAAAAAGCCCAACGACCCAAGGCCGCAATCCAAAAGCTCACCGCCTTAATTGCCCGGCTTGAAGGCCAACAACAAGCCATTAATAACCAAATCAAAGCGCGTGGCATTCACGCCAGTACCAAGAACCGTTTCTGTATGTCATTCGAAGGCGAACAGGCCGAAAACAAAGCCTATGATTTTCTGCTTTGGGCAGCAGGGGCCCGAGGATGGTCCATGCAATCCAAAGATGATGATCCCGATTACCACCAAAACGTTTCCGAAGCCCGAGCAATAGCCCAACAAGAATACGGCCAACAGTACCAACGCTTTTTGCTTAAACAGGCATATTGGGAATCAGTCTTGAATGACCCGCTTGCTCCAAACAGGGAAGAACCCACCGAACTCGATGTGTCAGCCGCTAAAGCTGATCTCGAATGGTACCAAAGTCAGCAACTAGCCGCGTAAAGGACGCTATCAAATGGATGAACTGAACCAAATCACAGACCAACTCAAAGATGAAGTAACCAAGGCGGCGAAAAACCCGTTCGCGGGCAAAGTGATGTCACCGCTCCGTTTGGTGCTGGTCTGGATGCAAGGCGTAAACAACAAACTCATGGAATTAGAGCAAAGGGGGAAGCATGGCTGAATCAATGCCCGTTCGTGCATCGGCCAACAAGGTCGAAGGGGTCAATCGGTGTGAGTGCGGCAATGTCCGTACCATCCACCGGGCAAGGGGAAAACGTTCTAAGTATCTGTATGCGATTTGTGACGACTGCGGTACAAACCAGCAAACCGGAAAGTATTGGCAGTCACGGTTTGAGCTGCATTACCCAACGATTGAAGCGTTACACCAAGCCGAACAAACCGCGCCAGTAGTGGCATCGGAACCCGAAGCCAAGCCGAACGTTGAACCGGAATTAACCGAGCTGGATACCGAATTAACAGCTGAAAGCATGGATATAGCAACTGATATGGAACCGCAACCAAGCCAAACCGAGGCCGAACATGAAACCCAACCTGATGCGAAACCTTCCGGTTGGAAGTCAGTCATAGCGGGCGTGGTGCTTGGTGCTTTAACTGGCGGGATGATTGCCCGCTTTTAACCTAAACAAACCGAGAGAGTCGATATGGAAACCGAACAACTAGCCGCCAATGATGACGAGCTGAATAGCAATGAAGGGATTCAAAGCCATAACGAGCAAGATGAAAAAGACTTCATCAATGGGTTGGGTGATGATTTTGATCCAACGGTTGCCGATACCAAAGAGCAGCAACAGGAAATAGAAATCCAAGCCTATAGTGCAGCAGTGTTTATGGGCTTAATGACTATCGAACAAGTTATGAAAACCATGGTGCACCATAACTTTGAATTTAATCCACAACAAGTAGAAAACGTCGCACTTAAAATTGCACCACTTATGGTGAAATACAACGGCAATCCGCCACCATGGTTAGCTAAATACATGGATGAAATCATGGCTGTTGCAGCGATTGGTATGCTCGGACTGACTAGCTATATGCAGGTTCGCAGTCTGAAACTGGAAGATGTTGAATTGGCTAAAAAGGCCAAGCAAGCCACTAATGATGACCAGCAGCAGGAGGCCGCTTGAAACTACAACCTATCAACCAAAATAATGCGCTGAGTAATCATCATGTCTATGTGGTTGGTATGTCTGGCTGCGGGAAAACCTCCGCAGCCAAAAAGCTGTTTATTAAGCCGACAGACCAAGTCGCTATCTTTGACCCACTTGGTGATTACGAAGGGCTATTGGCCGGGCGTAAGGTTCGCAGCTATGCCACATTGAAAGCCTTTGCCGCCGCTTTGATTGCTGGCCGAAAAACCAACCAAGGCTTTAAGATCGCTTACTACCCAAACCACGAAACCACCGAGGAGGATTTCGATAAGTTTTGCATGGTGGTGTGGGGCATGGGGAACGGTAAGCACAAGAAACCACTAAAGGTGATCTGCGAAGAAGTGGCTGAGCATACCAGCACCGCAGGCAAGGCGACAGGCTACCACGGCAAGATATTGAGGCTAGGGCGCAAGTTTGGCCTTCACACCATCAACATGTTCCAGCGCGGGCAAGAAGTATCGAAAACCATCATTGATAACTGCCAGTTCGCTTGTGTCATGATGCAAAAGGCTGATGATAGTGCGAGGTACTTGCAGCAGAAGACTGGGATACCGGCTAGTGAGATCATTAAGCTAAACGTGCTTGAGTATGTTTTGCAGGATGGGAAAAAATGGAAAAAAAGTAAAATACAGTGGTAACAGCAGTCAAAATTGAGACCAAATCGCTATTAAGCTCCTCATCAAATAATAATGATAGTGGTAAAGGGGATAGCCATAGGTTGAATAATTAAACATATCAAACAGCGAGATCATGATAACTTGACTATATTCAAAATTTTTTAGTTTTTTCTATGTGATAGTGTAGAAATGATATTGAGTTATTCAATATATCAAGCTGTTAGCCGTTCTAATCATTCGCTCGGAATTTTGAGACAAAATAATGAACAATAAACCATGGGAAAGAAGACTAAAAGATCTTGCTCACTTGCTGAATACGTGTGCAACAACGTACTTTGATCCAGAGCTATTTCGATTGAACTTGAATCAATTTCTTCAAACCTCCCGTACAGTTACATTTATCATACAAAAAAATAAGCGAGGAATAGCTGGTTACGATGATTGGTACCCATCTAATGTTGTTGAAAAGTGGCGAAGTGACCCCCTTATGACTTGGGCAAAAAACTCGAGGAATACCATCGAGAAACAAGGGGATCTAGAAATGTATAGTACTGCTAAAGCAACCCTACTGTTTTCTTATGTTGAAGAGCAAGATATCGAAATTACAGCAAAAGAAGAGTTACTTGCTATTAGTGTTAAGAAATTAGTAAGGCTAGCCCAAAAGAAACTTCCATCAGGAGTAACTGATGCAGCTGTTATTAAATCTGAAAGGCGTTGGGTTGCAAATACGTTAAAAGAATATGAACTTCTAAATGCCTTAACCCTCATATACGCTCGTATGTACGATTGTTGTAAATCTTTAGGTGAGCATATTGGCAGTCCGATTAGTCGTAAAATAGCTTCGCCAACATCTTTTGACTCAATACGGGAAGAAGTAAGGCATGTTAGCTATTTAAAACTGAGAAATTTCACAGAAGGAAAGCTATCACATAGTTCCGTGTCTTACGATAGCGAGAGTATACCTGAAACAATCAAAGAGCGTGCTAGATCCGTTGGAACAACAGAGCCTATCAATTCTACAGAAGGTTTGGTTGATTTATATTCAAAAATGGCTGAGTCAACGTTTTTGGCAGACGGATATCATATTCCTATTCTGATGTTTTTCGATAGCAATCACAAAGTTATTGATCTGTTAAGTACGAGCTTTGATGACCAAGCGGACAAGTATATTTTTTGGAGATTTGCCGCTGACCGTGCACAGGTATTAAATGCTTATGGGTTTGTTTGGATTTCTGAGCTTTGGGTTAGGAGTACCAAGCTTGGCATTCGAAAAGCTATTCATCAGATGCCTATTGAAGAGGAAAAGCTCCAAGTAATCGGCATCGATTCTAGTAATTTTCAAAAAAGTAATTCTTGGAAAGTAAATCGTGAAAATGAGGATTCAATGCCCACTCTAGCCTCTGCAGAGATTGATGACCCAAATCAAGGTCAAGCATTCTTTATGCGTCCAATTTTAAAGGCAATTGGTGGGGACATTAGTAGACTGAGCGGCATATAAAGGCGTTAAGACGGATTGCCTTGAGTTTCGTTTTTATGGCGCAATGGTCTAGGTTTGATGGTAGCGTTGCTCACCCCTTAGTTCGTTATTTTTAAAGCTAATCACATTTTTAAAAGCCCGCTAACCTATAGCCTTAGCGGGTTTTTTTACGCTTGCCTTAAAACCAAATCACTTGCTTTCCTGTTGGGGAACTTTTGTTAACCAACAGAGAGCAAACATCATGAGTGCAAAAACTAAGGGCTATGTGATCACAGGTGTGATCGCGCTATTTGTAGCTGGCGCGGTAGTCTGGGCATCGAACAACGTTGATGCCGTTGAAGACACAATTGGATAAGGGGAGCATTATGGAATTAGTGCAAACCCCATTCGCGCCACGTCCCAAAGAGCTAGACCCGGTTGAGGGTGTAGGTTGGGGCAACCGTGCGTCACTGCGTCTGGTATCTGGCCCGACTTATCACAGCATTGAACTGGTAACGGATATTACTGATCCCACCGACATCGAACGCGTTGAAGTGTCGTTGAATGGTTCGGCCAAAATCAATGTGACAGGCGAAACACTGGTTAAACTGCAAGCCCACCGCAAGAACTACGCCCAAGACGGGCGCTATGTCATTTCCTTTGGTGATGCCACGCTGCGCACCAAAATTGGTGTACGCCAAACCGATCTTGTCACCTTGGGTGGTGAAATTTGGTTTGTGTATATCACCCTCAAGTCAAAACCTGCCGGAACCACACCGCCAAGTGTTCGCGCCCGTGCCCATGTGCTGCCAGCACAATCGGTGCGTTACTACATGCCACGCATTTACGAACTAACTTGGTTTGCCTCGGCAACAGGCCGCACGCCGTTTGATTTTTCCGAGCGCAGTCCAGCACTGAACCTCAAGCGGATTCATTTCCTTGATAAGTCGGTTGATCGCGTTCGTGTACTGCGTGACAGCTTCGAAGAAATGAACGTGACTAAAGAAGATAACGCGTATGACTTGGCGCAAGCCAAGAAAGAGCAAAACCCTGAATGGTTCAGCCTCGATTTCATCCGTTATGGCTTTGGTGCTGATGGCATGTTGAATACGGCCGCCCGTAGCCAGTTGGCTTTTGAGCTGGATAAGTCAGAGGTTGGCAGCGTACCGGTGATCATCGAAGCCGTTGAACAGGTGAACGCATTGCCGACCAAGGGCTAAGGAGGCGCAATGAGTCTACTTGATTCGGTAGGTGAAACACTGGGTGGAATTTGGGATACCGCCAGCGATGGTGGCGAAGCCTGGTTAAATTCTTGGTTTGATAACGAGGCCAACAAAGTGGCCTCGGCAGCACCGGAAGAAAACCGCACGCCACAACATCAAGAGCCTGCGCAACAGCCAACGGGCCAACCGATATATTCCATGATGCCGGGCAATACCCCCATGATATTGATGGGTGGCAGTGTTGCGTTGTTGGCCTTGGTCATTCTGCTTAGGGGGAAATAATGCCATTTCTATTTTGGCCGCTACTGGCGGGAACCGTTGGTTTTGCCACTGGCATGTTTACCAGCGAGAAAGTCGGGCGCACGTTGCGCATCTTGGCGGCGGTGGTCATGGGGCTGTGGCTCTATGACATTGTGACAGGGAAGAAAGCATGATGAATATTCCCGGTCTAACCAATTCCGGCAGTATGCCAATTAACGCGGGCGGCGGTTCGGCGGGACCATCGGGTGTGCATAGCCAAAATGATTCGGCGTTGCGTGTCGGTGGGATCAGTATGGGCAGCAGTTCGCTGCCCAACTGGTTACTTGTTGGTATGGGTGCCGTTGCTTTGTGGTTTCTGATTAAAGGAGGCCGATGATGCACTTTCGATTAATTCGACCGTCAGCACCAGACTTTCACGCCCACTTGGAACAAATCAAACCCGCGTTTGCGGGTTCTGATACCCCCAAGGCGGAATTTGATGATGTGAAATCAATGGTCTGTGCCAAGGAAGCCAGTTTTTACCTGCTGACTGGCAAGGGGATCAAATTGTGGTTTATCAGCCGCATTCAAGATAACCGTTACCACATCATTGCAATGACCGGGAAAGGTTTGGTTGATGCCGCCAGCCATATTATCGAGCGCGTTGCCGAGTGTGGCTACTCGGCCATTTCTTATCATACCTACCGCAAAGGGATGCGCCGTATTTTGAGTACCTTTGGCTTTAAGCAGGTTGAACAACTCAGGGAGTTCAACGACACCAAGGAAACCGTCCATCAACTAGATATTGAGGGATCATAAGATGGGTAAAGCTTCTACGAGCAGCGCCAATAAAGTCGCGTCAACGAACAAGCCAACAAATACCAAGACAAGGCCAACAGCCAAAACACCGTCAGGGAGTAGCAGTGCTGAACGCCGTTCTCGTCGGTCAGGCAAGCAACCGTCACGCGTTACCGCTCGACCCACAAACGGTAAAGCTCGCCGTCCAACGCTGGCCGAAAACTTACAGGGTAAATCTGGCGGTAGTGCGAGCAGCGGAGCAAAAAACGCACAAGGAAACTTGGCAAGGCGTGAAAGTGTTTCGGAACTACGCACAACTAGCCAAAGCAAAGCTAGTCGTTTACGGAGGTCTTGATGGGTAAGGGAGGAAAGAGCAAAAGCTCAAGCACCACCACTAACACCAACACTAGCGGACAGAACGCCATCGACGGCGATAACCTTGGTGTATCAATTGCGGGCGTCAATGATTCCAATGTTAACGTTTCGATGACCATGACCGACCACGGCGCGATGCAACGGGCTTCTGATTTGTCAGAGCTGGCACTGCTCAGTAATGCCGATGTGACCGAAGAAGCCCTTTGGAGCATGGCCGATGTCAGTGAGGCCGCTTTGGAAATGGGAGAGCGGTCAGTCGATAAAGCCCTTGGCTTTGGACAGGACGCCATGGATGAAGCCATGAGTTTTGGCCGTGACTCGCTGGACGGAGCATTGTCATTCGGTAGTGAAGCCATGCAACTTAATGCCGAGTTGAGCAATAACGCGATTGATGAAGTCAGTCAGGCACACCATGAGAACCTGCAAATGATTGCGGGGCTGGCTGGCAACCAAGCCGCCCAAAACAGTGAGAGCTTATCAACACTGAAAGATTTGGCCGGGATGAAATCCGATGGCGGGCAAGTCGCCACCACCCGGCAAATGACCATTGTTGTTGGCTTGGTAATGACATTCATGGCGATCATGATGCTTGGAGGTAAACGATGAATTTTCACCAAATCATGCAACCGCGCCAGCGTTCGCAATTCCAAGCCGTGGGCGAGTTTCTGTATGTCGAGACGTGTACTGAATCGGTGTCGATTACTACCGAGCGCGGCGATTATCGCTTGAAACAAGGTGCCCAAATTATCGACCCGCAATTATCAGGCCGTGTGACCGTTGAAAACATGGGCGAGGCGGGAGCAGTCACGATCATCTGTGGCTTTGGTCGATATATCCCGCCGACAGACGGCCAGCAAGTGTCTGTTACTCAAATGCCAACCGTGACCCTGTCACCTAACCAACAGGTGAATATTGGTCAGTTGCCACAAGTAGCTTTGGTCGATGGGCAGGCGGTTGTAGTGTCTCAGCTACCCAAGGTTCAGCTTGAGGCTAATCAGTCAGTCGCAGTAACACAATTGCCCAAGGTTCAGCTGGAAGACAACCAGCAAGTGACCGTGTCACAACTGCCAGAAGTCTCTTTGGCTGATGGGCAGCAGGTTGTGGTTACAGAGCTACCAAGGGTGAAATTTGAGAGTGGTCAGGCGGTTAGGGTCTATGCAACAACGCCACTTTTAACCAAACCTGTGGGTGGTGACAGCATTTCAGCCCGCAAAGTGACCATTGAGGGCGGTATTTCATCAATAAATGCCGATACGTCACGCTGTCACATTTTAATAAAAGCAGACTTAGCAAACACTCAACCGATAGTCATTAACGAGGGTTGGGAGCTGGCCGCAGGTGAACAGCTCAAACTTGAAACCACCGCCGCCTTGAGTTTTTCAGGCGTTGACGGTGACACAATCCAAATTATCGAGATCACACGATGACAGAGAAAACATTAAAGGAACGTCTACCCGTAGGGAGCCCACGAAACAAAGTGGAATATTTGGCGGATGAGTTTGAGAGAACAGCTAATGAACTTTACAGCCTGTTAGAAAACAAAGCGATCAATCTTCTATCGAATCCGAATTTCAGTGAAGCGTTGCCATATTATAACCCTCACGGTAATACCATCAACTTTGCTACGGGTGAGAAACCTGACTTAAGCCGAGATCTTGAGTATGGCCGAGGCTCTGCATTGTTAGCACCTTATTGGGGAGTTGAACTTTCCCCAAATGAAGAGCAGCAGCATATCCAACATAGGTTACAAGGCAAAGATGATGAGCGATTCAAACCAAACATGCATCCTGAATGTGGTGGCTTGGCAATCCTTGCTAAAGACAGCACAACCTATCAAGTATTAAGCATGCCTGTAGGTGGTTCGGCTCACCGGGATGTAAAAGCACGCGTGTCATTAGTTAACTTGGTACCGGGCACAAAGATAACGGTAGGGCTTATGGGTTATCAATCCTTACGAAACCAAGCTAAAGCCACTGACTTTAACTTTCATGAGTTCGAAACCGCTGAGCACACTGATAACCATGTTTGGGATACACCGAAAACGTATGAGTTTGGACCATTCAACGTAAACCATAGTTGGGAAAGGCATGAGCCTGCGATGGTGTTCTATATCCGAATTGAAAACCCCACAGTTAAACATGCGTTGATTGAAAGCGCTCAATTATGGCACTCCCAAATACATGGTGAATCGCCAAAGAGCTTTGTGACAACACATACACCTAACTCATATCTGGACAGTACAGAGTTCAGGTTATTGGAGCATATGTACGATCACCCAACGGAGTTGCTGGATGATAATCAGGTCAAGTTTTCACGAACAGTACCTATTGATGCACCATCAGGCCTACTAAATCACATGATTTTTTCAGCAGGTGGAAACCCTGATTTCAAAGTAACCGCGATTGATGCAACTAGCGTAATAATACAGACCAGTGCGGAACGCTATCAGATGTATGTGGACAACCGAAATTTAGGTTTAGGCCGCTGCCAGTACAGCAAAATGCCAATAGGGCTTGGGTTCTACGAATGAAATGGCTGATAGCACTTGCCATGGTGCTGTTATGGCTTAACAGCCGCAAAGGGTTGGTTATTCCCAATAACCAGCCAAGCCAACCATCAAATAACACAGGGATGAATGAAGATATGACCACCGGAATGCCACGGGGTATTCGTAATAACAACCCACTGAATATCGAGTACAGCAAGCACAATAACTGGCGCGGCCAAGTGTCCAGTGATGGCCGATTTGTGATTTTTGAAGATGATAAATGGGGCTTCCGTGCGGCGGCCCGTATCTTGCGCAGCTACCAGAAACGCGGGATCACTAGCATCAATGACATTATCCACACATTCGCGCCGAGCCATGAAAACGATAGTGATCATTACGCCAACATGGTGGCGACTTGGACTGGATACGACAAGTACCAGGCACTTGATGCGACCAACGATAACACCGCCGCCGTGCTGATTCAGGCCATGGCCCGGATGGAAGTCGGCCGCCAATATCCAATTCAGGAAGTTATTGAAGGAGTGGCACTGGCATGACAGCGAAAAAAGCGGCGACCTCAGTCGCACTCAGCGTTACAGGCGTGATTATCGGTGCATACACACTCAAATTTCTACGTAAAAAAGGATGGTTATGATTGATTTGAAACGGGTGATTAACCTTGAAGAGACAAGCACCAAAACGGGTTTGATGTTACTAGGCAGTGCCGCCGTAGGTTTGTTGACTGGCAATAGCGAACTGGTTACTGTGACAATTGGTGAATCTGGTGCCCAATTGGGCGGCACAATTCCGGCCATTGCCGCTATGTTTATCGGCCTGTTTGACACGGTTCGCCGGGAAAAAGGCTAGGGGGCTTATGTGGGAGAGCTGCTTAAACTGTTTACCGAGCTGGGCGTTAATCCGCCCACGCTCATCATCTGCTATCTGTTATTCCGATCAGTTAAGGCCCATGAAGCTGTTTTAACCGAACTAAAAAAAATGATATCGCATCATGAAAAACGTATCTTAAAGCTGGAATGGCAGAATGACGAACAACGGTAGTTTTGATGAATTAAAGCCCGCAATCTTGCGGGCTTGTACTTTTTACTTTTTGGCGGCGTGCTTTGCCTGAACATTCCGATACTTTTTCTTTTTGTCTTTGCTGACAGTCTCATGCATCGGCTGTTGGAGTCGGCGGCCACCACGGAACGGCAACGGTGTGACGACATGTGAACGAACGGGCACATAGTCTAATTCGTAGAGTCGTTTTAACGCGTGGTATTCATCATAACGAAGTGACCAAGACATTAGCTCTTTGGGACTAAAGCGGCGGCCATCAGGTGTGACGATGACACAGTATTGCTCATCAATTCGAAATCCTTGCCAGCGGGTATCATCGGGAAGATAGCCACGGGCACGAATGATAAGTAATTTTTCAGCCATTGGATTAACGTCGATTTCTCCGGTTAACCAACGTTTGACGGTGATGGGACGAACGTGAAACCAAGCAGAAGCTTGAGCAATGTTGTCGAAATGACGCCAGAACAGCTTGACGAAGGATTGATGTAGCATGATGTGCCTCGCAAATTTATCGTTTATTAAAAGTTAATTCCGATTGATCAAACGCGAATCAATAGGCAGTACCGATAAAAACAGCCAACAAAGGAATATCGGCCATAACTCTACGTTTGCGAGAACAGGAAGCTAAACGAAATCTAACGTCATAAAAAGAAGCGCATCCTAAAATAACTAACTGTTTCCAAGGCATTTTGAATCTCCTAAAGTGGAAGTTTCTAGCTTGACTCATTAAGAGCAAGAACCTTACAAATCATGTTAATAAAACACCCTTCAGTGCGCATTATGTACCTTATGTTAAATAGGGTTGCTCTAAATATAGATATAAGCAGTTATGGCTATCTCTTGGTTTCCCCTACTTTTCTTTTGCTCGACAGCAATGCTTCGAAGCACTGTACAATTTAACAGTATTCGTTATTTACCATAAAATAGGTAATAAACACCTTTTTTTAAGTACTGCAGCAAATGGTCAGTTTGCCTGGTACTTCAAAACATGGTGTTTATTACTAGGCTTGATTTCATCAAGCCTAAACCCAAAACGCCGAGCTTATACAAGCTCGGCGTTTTAGTGCGTGTCTAGCATTCTTATTTCTTAGCTATCAGTAATTGATACTTTGCCAATACCTTATCAAGCTCCTTGGCAATGATCGGTTTGGCGATGAAGCCATTCATGCCGGCTTCAGAGTAAGCCTCCTGATCTGATTGCATGACGTTGGCCGTTAACGCAATGATTGGAATATCAGCGCCTCGGGCTCGCAACTCTTTCGTTGCACTGATTCCATCAAGTACTGGCATTGAAATATCCATCAAAATCATATCTAGCTTGTTCAGTCCGCTATCATCGATGTCTAAGACTTCTTGCCCATTGTTGACAATCATTACCTTATGGCCACGCTTTTCTAGCATGAGTTTCGCAACTAACTGATTCGTTGGACTGTCTTCTGCCACCAGGATATTGAGTTTTGGTAAATGCTCAACTTCAACAACCGGAATTTCGATTTCAGAGCCTTCAGCTTCTAGAGTGTCTAATGGCAAAATAACAGTAAAACAACTGCCAATACCCAGTTTACTTTGCAGTTGAATTTCACCTTGCATTTTTTTAATCAGATGCTGACTAATTGCTAAACCCAGTCCAGTACCACCATACTTTCGAGTAATACTGCCGTCGGCCTGTTTAAAAGGTTTAAACAATTGCTTCTGTGCTTCGGGTGAAATGCCAATCCCCGTATCAGTTATTTTCAGGTATAACTTGTTATGGCTTTGAGTTACATCTACAGAAACCGAACCTTCATTAGTGAACTTGATCGCGTTTCCAACAAGGTTAAACAACACCTGGGAGATTCGGTTTTTATCACCGATAATTTGCTCCGGAACTTCATCGTTGATATAACTGTAAAGCTTGATCCCTTTCTTTTGAGCTTGATCTTGCAACTGAGTAATAACTAAATCGATGCAGTCGAATAAGCACAGTCTGCTATTGAACAGTTCAAAGCTTGTTGATTCAATCCGTGACAAATCTAATATGTCGTTGATAATTGTCAGCAGTAACTGTGCAGATTGATCCATCTGGTTTATCCAGCCTTGCTGCTTTATATCTAATCCAGAATCACCTAGCATATCTAACAAACCTAGCACTGCATTTAATGGCGTCCGAATTTCGTGACTCATCATCGCTAGAAATTCAGATTTTGCCTTGTTGGCATCTTCAGCTTGCCGTTTTGCCTGCTTTATTTCTTCGATCTGTTGCTTTCTACTGGTTATGTCTTTTGCGGTACCTCGGTAACCCAACAGCTGACCTTGCTTATTAAAGTAAGGTGTCCCACTGAGACTAATCCAAAGTCCACCTTCATCTTCAGGCAATTGCCACTCGAGATCTTCAAATGCGACTTGATTTTCAAAGATCGCCTGTAACCGATCACGATATTTTACAGAAGCTCCAAATATGTCGAGGATACAATTACTATCAACGGTATGGTTAGTCAGATTTGATGATGATATATAAGTAAAGCGGTACTCAGGATCAACCTCCCAGAACCAATCACCGACTGTTTTCGCAAAATCTTTAAAGCGCTGCTGACTATGTGTAAGCTCTTGTGTGCGGGCTGTAACTAACGACTGCAAACGCTCACGGTAATCAATATCAATGATGGCCCTTTCTAACAGCGGCCGGAATCGTTCAAGCACCCTGCGGCAATTAGGGGTAAACTGCCCTTTTTCCGTATGGATAAATAGCAAGAGCGCGTCGCCAGAGCTGACCTTTACACCAGTAAGCAATACAGACTGACAGTACGATACCATTTCTGGTGAGAGCTCTTTAAATTCATAAACTTGGCTTGGGTCGTAAAGTACAATACTGTCGCCATTCAACGAACGGATAAACGTATTTCCAATAGGCCAAATACTTGATTCAAAAAAACGACAGGTTGTTACCAACTCTTGCAGCGGTGCAGTTTCGTCTTCGCGGGTTAATACCAGTGCATGCTCAAAACCGATATATTTTCGCAATACAGACAATAAGCTATTGAATACCTGCCGTTTGTTGTTAGCTCCGGCCATTGCAGCAATACCCGCTAAAATTGCTGTATTTTCATCCCGTAATTGTTTTTCCCGCTCTCGTGTTCGCAATAAATCAAGCAATGTTTCTTGGAGCTTTTCAGATTCATAATTTACCATTGCTTAATCCTTGTGAAACAAAACTGCTGAAATCATCAAGTTACCATGGGCATTTTCGCCCCCTACAAACTGTCCTTGTTCGCCAAATGTAAATGGAGCGACAAAAGGTGCTGTCTGCATCGCACTTTTGACGTACTGAGCAACTTCTTTCATACGATGTTGTACGCGGAGCATGCAACCTGCACAGTAAATAGTAATACCGCCGATCGGGTTAAGGCTTTCCTCGTTGGCATAAATGTTACTTGCTGCATTCACTACCCGTCCGGCGCGGGTAACTAAGCGCTCCTCGGTGCCTTGCATGAAGTACAGCGTCTCTCCTAACTCCACTTTAGCAAATAAGGTTATCCCGCCCCGATCAGTGGTTTTCAATGGGTGAGCTAATTTAAAATATGGTAGTTCATGAACAACACCGGCCACGCGACCAAGTGGGTTTAAGCTACTGTTATTTATTATATTTTCAGCTTCACTCATAGATAGGTTCATCCAGTTTTGATAAACCTCGATAGCTGGTTTTCCATCAAGTTCAATAAGCTCCCTGCCCTCGACTTTGGTTGCCTTGGCAAACTGACCAGTACTGGCATAGCCAGAATGGAACGAGTAGCTGATATGACAAGATGGATAAATGACACTTATCCCGACACCTTCTTGTGTGTTCTGCTCGTGCGTAAAAATGGACCAGTTGCCCTTTATATGATCATCGGCCGCACTCCCTCCGATGATTGGAACTGAAGTGCACAGTTCATCTTCAATTCCCTGAATGATTTCTTCTTCATATCCTGGGCTCGCATGAAGTACGATAAGTGCCGGTAACTCGCCAGAACGACCACTGTTAGCGATGGCTTTTAACAATGCTTGCCTTGCCATCTCATATTTTGAATGGTTTGTAGAAACAATGGCTGTTCCGTAAGCTCCATGAAAATCGGATATTGCCCAAAGTGCGACCCCTCGACCATGGTGGTATCCGCTTTCTGTCATCACTCCCTGACAAGATGTACACCCCAATACTTGTGCGTTTGGGAAGGCGACAATCAGCGCTTCCTGTAAAGTGACAACGTCATATTTCTCCGAAAAGTAAACAAGAATCAATTTGGGGTTAGCAAGCTTTGCTTGTAATTGTTCGATGGCCTCTTGAATGGCATCAGATGCTATTGCCTGTGAAGAAAAGCTTGTTGCGATATCCATGGGGAATTTATCTATAGATTATTTTGATTTGTAACGTTACCCAAGTAACTTTAAGTAAAACTGAGTGGAATACAAACCATTGAAGTTACGTACGCATATTCTTACATGCATCCCATGTAGTGTCTGCTTTTTTATTGTAATAAATTAAAGATCTGAACGTAATGACCGCTACTGATAAGTATACCCGAACAATTTGAAGTGACTGGGTATAGGATAGCATTTGTAGCGGTTGAATGATGAGGGAACGATGGAATACAAAGTGGTACTGGTAACAGGTGGCGCAAACGGTATTGGTAAGGGAATTGCGAATTACCTTTCAAAAAATATGCTGGTCATTGCCGTTGATATTAATGAGAATGCTGGATTCCAATTGGTTTCCGAAAATCCTCTCATTCGCTTTAAACAGCTTGATGTCACCAAAGAACAGCAAATTGTTACTTTAATTGAAGAGATAACATCGCAGCACGGAAGGCTTGATGCTGTTATTAATAATGCTGCTATTGCCACCCCTTATAACGCCCCTCTACACGAACTGGATATTCATGATTGGAATAAAGCGTTAGCCGTAAATTTAACGGCTCCTATGCTGATGGCAAAGCACACTTCACAATTACTTAAGAACACAAATGGCTGCATTGTAAATATTGCTTCTACCCGCGCACTACAGTCCGAATCAAATACCGAAGCTTATAGTGCAACTAAAGGTGGTATTGTTGCATTGACACATTCCTTAGCAACAAGCTTGAGTCCCTGTGTTCGAGTGAACTGTATCTCTCCGGGATGGATACATACTTCTGAGGAACAGTTAAGCGAAACCGATCACACACAACACCTCACCGGACGTGTCGGTAACATAACTGATATCGCCTCAATGGTGGCATATTTGCTCTCTGATGAGGCGGGATTTATTAACGGTCAAAATATTATCATTGATGGCGGTATGACAAAAAAAATGGTTTACAGCAAATAAATCCACCTTCCCACTTCCCCTCTGGAATACAATATCAGCTAACAATTATAGGATAATTACAGGGTTTAGTTAATAAAACCCTGTAATTGCAAATTAAATTATATAACCTATTTATTTTTAATTACTTTTTCGTTGTAAAAACAGCAATTATCTTTCTCTTTCCCTGATTGATATTTATTGCCCACTGCATTTCGTCGTGCATGCATTCAGGAACACTAAATCGGCCAACCCAACCCTCTGGCTTTTTCTCAAACGTGACCGGAATAATACCCATATACATGTTGACACCTTCAACCGTCGCTTCTGGCTTAACATCTATGTTATGAATTTGTATCTCGATAATCTGATTTGCTACAGCTGGATAAGGCGATAAAGAGAGTTTTAACGATTTATTGCTCTGAGTATTAATACATTTTTCTGCTGTTAGCTCGCAGGTTTCTGCATTTATACTTCCACCCTCACTTTCGTCATAGGTAACTGTTCTCCATACGAATGCAGTGACCAATACGGTCATAAGAAATATAATTTGGATAAATCTGCCTTTAGTCAGCTTTTCTGCAGCCATGATTTTACGTGCTTCCCATGTTACAGAGGTCAAAGTTTTCACATAAATGTTGCTTAACCGTAAACATCCTGTGGGCTTGACCCTGTCAATTATTGGTTATCTAAAGTAGTATAAGGCACTGAAAATGCCACTTTTACAACAAAATAGCAATTTAATTACTGGGGGATTTAAAAAAGCAAACCTGTAATTATTGAAGCTTTGGGTGGCATTGCGACAACTTGTTGTTCGCACAAGGAAAAGAGTGTAGTTGAACAATTAAAATTGGAAGCATGCAACATGAGCCAAGTAAAGCAGCTTGAACAAAACTACAACTATACGGTCGTTCGTCAATTCACCTTGGTTACCATACTTTGGGGAATTGTCGGAATGGGCGTTGGTGTATTGATTGCCGCTCAGCTGGTATGGCCGGCACTAAACTTCGACCTTCCTTGGTTGACATACAGCCGTTTACGACCATTGCACACTAATGCAGTGATTTTCGCATTCGGTACCAGTGCACTATTCGCTACGTCTTACTACGTAGTGCAGCGCACATGTCAAGCAAGACTGTTTGGTGGAAAATTAGCGTCGTTTACCTTCTGGGGTTGGCAAGCTATCATTCTATCCGCGGCAATTACACTGCCGTTAGGGTGGACTTCCGGTAAAGAATACGCAGAGCTGGAATGGCCGATTGATATCGCCATTGCTGTTGTCTGGGTTTCCTATGCCATCGTTTTCTTCGGTACTATGATTAAAAGAAACACGTCGCATATCTATGTGGCGAACTGGTTCTTTGGTGCCTTCATCCTAACCGTTGCTGTTCTGCATATTGTTAACAGTATGGCTATCCCAGTATCAATGAGTAAGTCGTATTCGGTTTATTCTGGTGCTGTCGATGCCATGATTCAATGGTGGTACGGACACAATGCGGTTGGTTTCCTGCTTACTGCAGGTTTCTTGGGGATGATGTATTACTTTGTACCTAAACAAGCCGGCCGGCCTGTTTATTCATACCGTCTGTCTATTGTTCACTTCTGGGCATTAGTTTCTCTTTACATCTGGGCAGGGCCTCACCACCTACATTACACCGCTCTTCCTGACTGGACTCAGTCTCTGGGAATGGTGATGTCACTGGTTCTATTCGCTCCATCTTGGGGGGGGATGATCAACGGTATCATGACGCTATCTGGTGCATGGCACAAACTTCGCTATGACCCTATTTTGCGCTTCTTGGTTGTATCACTGTCGTTCTACGGCATGTCAACTTTTGAAGGCCCAATGATGTCGATTAAGACTGTTAACGCCCTATCACACTATACAGATTGGACAATCGGCCATGTACACTCTGGTGCGTTAGGCTGGGTAGCAATGGTATCTATTGGTGCGGTTTACCACTTAATCCCTAAATTGTTCGACCAAGAACGTATGTACTCAATTAAATTGATTAACGTACATTTCTGGCTAGCAACAATCGGTACAGTTCTGTATATCGTGGCAATGTGGATTTCTGGTGTGATGCAGGGGCTGATGTGGCGTGCGGTTAACACCGACGGTACGCTCACTTACAGCTTTGTTGAGTCGCTACAGGCTTCTTACCCATTCTACTTCGTTCGTTTTGTAGGCGGTGCAATCTTCTTGGCGGGTATGTTCTTAATGGCATACAACGCATACAAGACAATTCTTGCACCAAAAGAAAGCCTGAAAGCCACAGAGCAACCAGCATAAGGAACACCGACAATGGCTAATAATCGTCATGAAATTGTAGAAAAAAATGTCGGCCTTCTTGCGATCCTCATTGTGATTGCTATCAGTTTCGGCGCCCTGGTGGAAATTACCCCACTGCTGTACCAAGACCAAACAACCGAGCCGGTTGAAAACCTTCGTCCGTATACGGCATTGGAAATGGAAGGCCGTGATGTGTATATCCGTGAAGGATGTAACGTTTGTCATAGCCAGATGATCCGCCCATTCCGTTCTGAGACTGAGCGCTATGGCCACTATTCTGTAGCCGGTGAAAGCGTGTGGGAACACCCGTTCCTATGGGGTTCAAAACGTACTGGTCCTGATCTCGCTCGCGTAGGCGGCCGTTATTCTGATGACTGGCACCGTGTTCACCTTCGTGATCCTCGTGCGGTTGTTCCTGAGTCCAACATGCCAGGTTTCCCTTGGTTGGAAGAAAACGTGCTTGATGGCAAATTGACATCGAAAAAGCTCGGTATTTTTAAAAATCAATTTGGTGTTCCGTACACTGATGAACAAGTGGCAAACGCTGGTGAAGAAGTGAAAGGCAAGACTGAGATGGATGCGCTCATTGCCTATCTCCAGTCACTCGGTCACGCAATGAAATAAGGGGGTACCATGGATATCGGAACCATTCATAGCATATGGACATTAATTCTGTTCGGTAGCTTTATTGGTATTGTCCTTTGGGCTTACAGTAAACGCCAAAAATCTCGCTTCGATGAAGCTGCGAACCTCGTTTTCGCAGACGAAGAAAAAGATATGGCAACGCGTGAGAATGACAGGAGTTAGAAAACATGACTACGTTTTGGAGTCTATGGATAACAATCATCACGCTGGGTACCCTAACCGGTATTGCTGCCCTATTGATTTGGTGTAGCAAGGATAAAATGGGTGTTGAAGAAGGTGAGGATATGGGGCACGAATACGATGGTATTCGTGAGATCAACAACCCACTGCCTAAATGGTGGTCCTACATGTTCTGGGGCACCATTATTTTCGGCCTGCTCTACCTATTCCTTTTCCCTGGATTAGGTAACTACAAAGGCTTCTTGGGCTGGCAGAGTTCAGATCAAACCGTGCGTTCTATCGAGGAATCCAAGTTGGCGATTGCCAATGCCCAGAAAGAGCAACGTTTGAACCAGTATGCAAAAGAGTTGGATGATGCCCAAGCACGTTTTGGCGAAACATTCAAAACCCTAGCATACGATGCTTCTGGCACCACTCTGCTTCCAATTACTCAGATCGCTGAAAATGAAGAAGCTATTAAGGTCGGTCAACGCTTGTTTTTGCAGAACTGCGCACAGTGCCACGGCTCTGATGCCCGTGGTCAGCTTGGTTACCCTAACCTAACTGATAATGCTTGGTTATACGGCGGTGAAGCTGAAACTATCAAGACGACACTCATGGAAGGTCGCCAAGGTGTAATGCCCGGTTGGAGTGAGACGCTTGGTAAAGATGGCATCACTGAGGTTACCAGTTACGTACTTAGCCTGTCCGGCCGAAGTGTGAACGCTAAAGAAGCAGCGGCTGGTAAACAAAAGTTTGTTGTATGTGCGGCATGTCATGGTACGGATGGTAAAGGTAACCCAGCATTTGGTGCACCGGATCTGACGGACAATACGTGGCTATATGGCGGTTCTCGTCGTGCGGTAGAGGCAACTATTGCACACGGTCGCCAAGGCGTGATGCCAGCGTGGAAAGATATTCTGGGAGAAGAAAAAGTTCAGGTTATCTCGGCTTATGTCTGGAACCTAAGCGACGACACATCAGAATAACAAATCAGCCAACACTCAGTTACAATTTGTTCATTGATTTCGTACAAATATCTGAGACTTAACGACTAGCCCCTGTTATCTTCAGGGGCTAAATCCCTCTAAGTAACATAGGTATTCAATATGGGTAAACCTTGGTATAAGCAGTTCTGGCCATGGTTCGTTTTTGCCATCCCTGCTACTTCAATTGTCTATAGCCTGACAGCTGTGTATATCTTTTCTCAAAATAAAGTCGATCTCGTCGCTGAAGATTATTACAAAAAAGGTAAGGCAATTAACCTAGACCTATCACGCCTTCGAGTAGCCGATGCCTTGAACTTGAAAGCTCAAGTTGCCGTTAATGACAGTGATATCAATGTTTTTTTCAATAAAGGTGATCTAGATAACTATCCAAATTTGCGTGTGACATTCACACACCGTACTCTAGCTAATAAAGATTTTACTCAAATGGTGAGCGCCGATCTTTCAGGGACTTATCGCTTTGAATCTCCAGCGATTTTAGATGGTCCATGGTTTGTCGAGTTAGAACCATTTGATGGAGACTGGATGTTACAAGGACGTGTGAACTTGCCATCATCCGACCCGATTTCGCTGTACGGGCAGATTTAGGAATGACGAAAGACTGTTACCACTGCGGCGATCCTGTTCCACAGGGTTGCCAGCATCATGTAGAAATACTTGGCAAAATACGTGACATGTGCTGCCCTGGCTGTGAAGCGGTAGCACAAACCATTGTGGATAGTGGCCTCACCTCTTATTACGAATACCGCACGGCACCGGCGGAAAAAGCCGACTTGGTACCGCAACAGCTGCAATCACTCCTACTTTATGATCATGATGAAATTCAACAGGAGTTCGTTCGTGATAACGAAAATAGTAAAGAAGCGTCACTGTCACTCGATGGGGTTTCTTGTGCGGCCTGTGCTTGGCTAATCGAGAAGCAAGTTAAACGCGAACCAGGTGTGGTTTCTATCAGGGTCAATACGACTACTCACCGAGCCCTATTAGCTTGGGATCCTGAAAGCGTAAAGCTCAGCCACCTTTTAAGTGTTATCCATCGTTTAGGCTACAAAGCCGCCCCTTTTGAAGCGGATGCTCAAGAGCAACAATACCACCGCACCATGAAAGGTTACCTATATCGACTTGGCATTGCGGGTATTGCGACCATGCAAGTCATGATGCTAGCCGTCGCACTGTATTTTGAGATCTTCGGTGACTTAGATGCCGAGTTCAAAAACTACCTCCGCTGGGTAAGTTTAATTTTCGCCACTCCCGTTTTACTCTACTCTGCCCTGCCGTTTTATCTCAACGCCTGGCGTAATCTTCGGGCAAGAACACTAGGTATGGATGTCCCTGTCTCTATTGCCTTGCTGTTTGCCTATGTTGCTAGCCTCTATGCAACTGTGATGGAAAAAGGCGAGGTGTTCTTTGAATCAATTTCGATGTTCACTTTCTTCTTGCTGCTCGGTCGCTTTCTCGAAATGAGGGCACGCCGACAGGCTGCTGCTGCCAGCGCCAACCTACTCAAGTTGGTACCCGCAATGGCAACATTGGATGATGGTTCACAAATTGCGGCTAAGACACTAAAAGCTGGTGACGTTGTCACTGTACTACCAGGTGAAAGCCTTCCGGCCGATGGCGAAATAGTAAAAGGCCAAACGGCAATTGATGAGTCCATGTTAACCGGTGAATCCATGCCGGTTACAAAAGCGACTGGCGATATGGTTTACGCAGGTACTATAAATGGCGACAGCCACATTACCTTGAAGGTCACCAAAGATCGCCAAAACTCTTTGATATCTAACATTGTCCGACTGCAAGACGAAGCACAGAGCTCAAAACCGAAGGTTGCTGAAGTTGCTGATATTGTCGCCCGCTATTTTGTTGCTGGTATTTTGATTATCTCTGCGGCAACTTGGCTGTACTGGCATCAACACCGTCCAGAGGATGCCCTTTGGATCACGCTTGCCGTCTTGGTTGCGACTTGCCCTTGTGCCCTCTCCCTTGCTACGCCAACGGCACTGACATGCTCAACCTCAAGCCTCGGACGTCTAGGCATTTTGTTACGCCGTGGCCATGTGCTTGAAACATTATGCAATGTGAATCAACTCGTTATTGATAAAACAGGCACGCTTACCGAAGGCAATATCAGGCTGGTTAACACACAGACCTTCAACAACCATTCACAAGAACAAGCTTTGCAAATGGCGGCGGAACTCGAACGCTTTGCGAATCACCCCATCGCACGGGCATTCTCCGTGTACCGTGATGAGACACCACGGTTTGATGAGGTAGACAATGTTATTGGCAGCGGTCTTAAAGGCTCTATTGATGACCAAGAATGGCGGATTGGCAAAGTCGACTTTGTATTAGAAACCAACCCGAAAAAGGACCAGTTGCTTGCATCATGTGATAACCACTATCAAGTTTGGCTAAGCTGTAATAGTGAGCTTGTGGCGAGCTTTATGTTGGATGACCCTATCCGAGAGGATAGCCCTGAACTAATTAAACAGTTTCAGGCAGAAGGTATTCAAGTCACTATGCTAACCGGTGACCATTCAGCATCAGCACAAGTGGTAGCCGATAAACTAGGCGTTGATAACCTTAGAGCAGGAGCCTCTCCTGAAGGCAAATTGGAATACCTTAGAAGCTTAAGCAAAGACAAAGTAGCCTTGATGATCGGTGATGGTGTTAACGATGCCCCCGTACTGGCGGGTGCACACCTTTCTGTTGCTATGGGCGGCGGAACGGATATAGCCAAGTCATCGGCTGATATGGTATTGCTGGGTGATCAACTATCCCGCATTTTACGTGCCAGAAAGCTAGCCCAGAAAACACGAAAAATTATTCGTGAGAATCTGGCTTGGGCACTGGGATACAACTTGATCATTCTACCGCTGGCGGTGGCAGGCTTTGTTGCCCCTTACATTGCGGTTGTGGGTATGTCAGGCAGTTCTATTATCGTTGTTTCAAATTCCTTAAGGTTATTAAAAGAAAATGGCTAGTCTTTACTTATTAATACCTATTGCGATTGTATTTGTGTGCATCGCTGTCGGGATTTTCCTCTGGGCAGTTCGTACTGAACAGTTCGAAGATCTTGAGCGCCAAGGCTACGATATTCTTTTCGATGAAGATGAGTCAAAGCCGACCGAAAGCAAGATTAAGCAGTCTGAAAATGAAATAAGTGATAGCCATGATAACCGCTGATTTTTATGCAGCCTTCGTTATAGGTTTGATGGGGGCTGGCCACTGTTTAGGGATGTGTGGAGGCGTATCTGCCGCTCTGACTCTTGGTATTCAAGGTAATCAACAATCTTCCCGCTGGCCGTATTTAGTGTTATATAATCTGGGTCGAATCGCATCGTACATGATTGCCGGCGCGATAATAGGCAGCGCTTTTGCAAATCTAGCAAGCTATAGCGGACAAGTGACAGCTTTAGCCACTTTACGCTTTCTTGCTGCTACGATGATGATTTTACTCGCATTATACATCGGTCAATGGTGGCATGGTGTCAGTAAAATTGAAGTCATTGGTGAAGGCTTATGGCGTTACCTCTCACCGGCCGCAAAAAAACTGTTACCTTTACGTAGCCCTTTTGCCGCGATTCCCTTTGGAATGATCTGGGGGTGGCTACCTTGTGGTTTAGTGTATTCCACTTTGAGCTGGGCGGCGGTTGCAGGGAGCGCTACCTCGGGTGCAAGTGTGATGCTTGCATTCGGTTTGGGCACGCTACCTGCCATGCTAGCAGTGGGCTCAATGGCAAACCAGTTACAAAAATGGCTTAAGAACCTTTATTTTAAAAGAGCGAGTGCCTTGCTGTTATTGGCCTACGGGGTTCATACTGGTTATATCGCAATCAAACAAATAATGTAGGCTTTTTTAATACTCGTCATAATGATTCATATTATGGTAAAATATTGACCTACATCAAATTGGTTAGACAGGCTTATGATTCCAGACAAACTAACAACCAAACGAATCCAATCAGGCGGATGTGCTATCCACTGTCAGGATTGCAGCATCAGTCAGTTGTGTATTCCATTTACGTTGAATGAGTCTGAGCTAGATCAGCTGGATCAAATTATCGAACGCAAGAAGCCCATTCAGAAAGGCCAAGAGCTATTCAAAGCTGGAGATGAGCTGAAATCACTATACGCAATTCGTTCGGGTACAATCAAAAGCTACACCATCACTGAACAAGGTGACGAGCAGATCACAGCTTTCCACCTGGCTGGCGATTTAGTAGGTTTTGATGCCATTAATGAAATGATGCATCCGAGCTTTGCCCAGTCTCTGGAAACATCGATGGTATGTGAAATCCCGTTTGAAATTCTGGATGATCTGTCAGGGAAAATGCCAAAACTTCGTCAGCAAATCATGCGCCTGATGAGTAACGAAATTAAAGGGGATCAGGAAATGATTTTGCTGCTCTCCAAAAAGAATGCGGAAGAACGCTTGGCTGCCTTCCTATACAATTTGTCTCTACGTTTTTCACAGCGTGGCTTTTCTCCTCGTGAGTTCCGCCTGACAATGACCCGTGGTGATATCGGTAACTACTTAGGCCTGACGGTTGAAACGATCAGCCGCTTACTCGGACGTTTCCAAAAGTCTGAAATGCTCAGTGTAAAAGGGAAGTACATTACTATCCTTAATCACGAAGAGTTAGCAAAACTTGCAGGTGTAAACAAAAACACTATCGCTTAAAAGAATTGCCTAAGTGAATGTTTATAAAGAGTGATACGCGAGCCGTATCACTTTTTTTATATTAATTTTCTCCCTCCACTCCCCTATTTCTTCCCTTTACGTTACAGTTATTAGTATCCAAAGACGCTTTTTCGTTACGTTACAAGCAAGCACCCGATTTGGGTTAAATTACTCTGAATGTTTCTCTGCCCAAAAGTGACAGATCGATATCATTCCTTTGAGGGAACAGAGACTGGTTTAGACGCCAACACGGTTTGTGTAAGGGGGCCGTTATGACCAAGTACAGCAATATACTCGTTGTTGTCGATCCTGAGCAGGATCATCAACCAGCATTGTCTCGCGCTATACATCTTGCTCGTCGTTCCGACGATGTAAAAATCACCCTTTTCCTCGCTATTTATGACTTCTCATACGAGATGACCTCGATGCTTTCAGCAGACGAGCGACAAGCCATGCGCCGAGGTGTCGTTATGCAGCGTGAAGAGTGGCTAAAAGATATCATTCGTCCATATACTGACGACGGTTTTAACATACAGCTTACTGTTGTATGGCATAACCGCCCGTATGAAGCCATCATTGCAGAAGTCTTTAGCAATCATCATGATCTGCTGATCAAGGCGACACATGATCACGATAAAATCGGCTCTGTGATATTCACCCCAACAGATTGGCACTTACTGCGTAAATGCCCTTGTCCGGTTCTGATGGTAAAAGATCATAGTTGGCCCGAAAACGGAAAAGTCCTTGCCAGTGTTAACCTTGCTGCCGATGACGAAACCCATGATAAGCTCAATGATTCCATTGTAAATGAAGCGAAAACGGTAGCTGATTTGCTTGGAGCAGAGGTTAACCTTGTCAATGCCTATCCAGCGACACCGGTTAACATCACGATAGAACTTCCGGAGTTCGACCCTGCCTCCTATACCGATGCGGTAAGGGGCCACCACTTGAAATCAATGAAAGCGCTGCGTCATAAACACGGCTTACCTGAAGAGCAAACCCATGTGCTTGAAGGGTTACCAGAGGATATCATTCCTCAGGTTGCTCAAGATATCGATGCCGAGCTGGTTATTTTGGGAACAACGGGGCGTACAGGCTTATCCGCTGTATTTATTGGTAATACAGCTGAGCACACAATCGATAGCTTGAATTGTGATTTACTGGCTTTGAAGCCTGATGGTTATGTCAGCCCGTTAAGCCCTAACATTTAGCAACGCAATACGGGTAAAGAAAAAGCCTCGAAAGAGGCTTTATTTGTTGAATCGTCTGCTTCTTACCGCAACTCAATAGGCTGAACGGGCTGTACTTGATTGCTGCCTGGTTTTTCTTCGGCATTCGCGAGTTTTTTCAACAAGGCTGTCAGGTACAACTCATTTCTGATCTTATCGCAGTACGCATGGCTTATGTTTCGTCGATTCCACTCACTAGCGATGGCGACCCGTGTATGCGTAGCCTTTCGCCCAAAGGCATAAGTCTCACATATTTCAAGATTACTCATTTGTTGAGGCGTCTTCGTTACTGTACTACTGCGCATACCCAACTCTTGTGATTGCGAAGACGAGCAGCCAGCTAATACGGTCAAACTCAGTGCAACAAATATTGTTTTGATAGGCAATGTACGGCGAACCATGTTCAGTATAAGCATAATATTGATTTATAATGATTTGTTGTCTTTCACCATTATAACTGATTACGATTCACATCCTATCAATATTCACTTTTGCCGTGACTCTCATACAAGGTTTTCTTTTCAACATAAGAAAAGGGCCGACGCTTTCGCATCAGCCCCTCTAACGGAGTCGATTCGGGTGTTAGTCAGCAGTATTATAGTGATAATCAAATACTGAGTTGCTAGAGTCTTGTACTCGGGCATCACCAACATGTCCTGCAGGCATTGAAGCATCACCTGAAGTGGTTAGCTGAGCTTCCAGTACACTCATTGTCGGTGTAGTCGCCTGCTTAATCAAATGAGCCGTCGGAGCAGTGCGCTCACCCGCCGTTGATAGGTGGTAATCCAGTATGTCATTTGCCATAACTTGTGAAGACAGAACCAAAGCGCCGATGATAACGAAAGCTGATTTTTTCATAACCTACCTCTATGTGTATTATCAGTACCCTCTGTCCCTGAGAGTGTTGAGAAAGTTTCAGTGAGGTTTTAGAACTCCCTCACTTGATGTACACATAATATGATGCCAGTTGCCTAAAAACCATGGCAGGAATGGATTAGCGAAATACCAATAACGCATCTCTGAACGTTAGCTTAATGCAAATTTGCCATTCCAAGATTACTCATCAGGCCGAGATAACTTAAGTTGCCTGATTTCTTGTTCAAGCCACTGATACTTTTCTGTGTTCCAATGCCGCTGATTATATGCAATGACAATATCCATAATATCACGCCGACCAGTATTCTCTTTCTCATCCATTTCGACAAATTGAAATTTATTATGATCGATGACCTGGTATAGCTCACGAGGAGCTATGAATAGCATGTCTTCACTTTTTAGGGCTTGAAGAATGGGTATGGAGTGCTGACTACGGAAGGCTGGCTTTGCATTCAAGCTCACATACTTTTTAACTAATTCAATTTGCTCGTTAAAGCCCGGCACCACCATCCCTGCCCAACGATAATTATCTAGCTCTTCAATAGGGATTGATTTTTGCTCATCCACTAACCCCCGACGACAGATAAACCCAAACTGGCTCTTCGCAATGTTCTTTTGATAGATGGCCTTGGGGGTTAGTAACGGTTGATAGGTGATAGCTAAATCACAACTACCATCTTGCAATTGCGACACCGTACTTGACCCAAAACTGTATAACTCGAGTTCTACTTTCGGGCAGTGGTGATTGAAAAGCCGATAGATCTCCGTACCGTAGCTCTCAATTAAAAAACCATTAAGCGCGATTCGAAAACGGCCTTCCATCTCGGAAGGATCAAACTCCCTGCTTTCTAATGCTCTATCGAGTTGTGAATAGATACCTGGCAAAACGGCGGCCAGCTCTTCTGCACGTGGGGTTAATTTTAAACCACGGTTATGGCGAACAAACAGTTGGTCACCTAACGCTTCGCGTAATCGTGCTAATGCTCGACTCACCGCTGGTTGGCTGGTCTCTAGTTTATCGGCAGCACGGTGAGTATTAGGTTCCTCTAATAGAACAAGGAGCACTTTCAGTAAATTTAAATCGAGCTTGAGAATATTCATCGTAGTTACTCCACGTGCTTTATAATTTTCAAAGCTAATCCTTTGATAATAAATAAACACTTAAATAAGTAAAAGGCAATGATTAGTTTATCGGCCGTAAGAGTCAGCTGAATTTAAACAGGTACTTAAAGATATTCTTGCTGATAGCCTTTTTCCATCAAATAGAACCTAAACCTAAGCTGAAAGTTGCTAGAAAAGACCGTATGCTATATTCAAAAATCACTCGCTTCCTATTAAAATACACCGTTTTGTAAATCAGACAGTGCTCACCCTTTCGAGAGTTAGCATATATCAAATAAGTGACTTTGATACATATTTTCATCATGTATTCAACGGCATGACTTTAGGTGAGTAATGAAAAAAGCAATATTTTTAGGTATAGCCATTTTAGCACTCAGTGGCTGTAACAGTGATGATGTCGATCCGCAAGCGAGCGAGCAATATTGTGCCTCTGTCAAGCTGTCTGATAATCAATACAAAATTGATAAAATTAAGTCTGACTATCACAGAGAGAACATAGAACTAGATGGAGACTATTGTGAAAACTACGATAAGTACGTTTTCAGTAAAGTAGAATCTGCAGATGGGGAAGCTAATTTCACCTACGATGCCCCTTTTTTAGTCTCTGAATTTGACGATACTTTCTATACTATCGGTATGGGAAAGGAATATGGAGCAAATGATGAAATTTTTTCGTTAATTGTCTCCTCGGACCTAAACCTTGATAATCTTGATGCAAGAATTAAATTACTAGTCAATACCCCTATTTTACCAGGCATATTCGGAAAATATTCTTATTTCGATAAAAGCCTTGCTCAAATTATTGAACATACAGAAGATATTGACTGGGTAAATGTTGATTTTGATAATTTTAACTGGATTGATTTTATAATAAATAATCTCCGAGATATAATTGCACTTCAAGATGAAAAATTTGACACCATCGATGATGCTATTGCCTTTGATCCACATTTTTCTACATCGATAAATGCAGAAGAGTTATCCGACATATACAATAACACTCTCAACTTTTAACTAAAAAAGGCGACCACAAGGTCGCCTTTTTTATGCATATGACATGCGTGACGTTAAACGTTAGTCACGTCAATAAACATTGATTCATCGATATTACTTGATGAAACTGTTGCCTCACTAAACGCGTACTCTTCCCTTTCACCTTCACGATCCAGTGGAAGATTAACGAAATCAAACAAGTTTTTATCAGCCAACTGACTTGGGCTGACATTCTGGATTGATTTAAAAATACTTTCTACGCGCCCTGGTGCCTTCTTATCCCAATCGGTCAGCATTGCTTTAATCGATTGGCGCTGCAAGTTTTCTTGAGAACCACACAAGTTGCAAGGAATAATTGGAAATTCCTTATGCTCTGCGTATTTAATCAGATCTTTTTCACGGCAGTAAGTCAGTGGACGAATAACCACGTTTCGTCCATCGTCAGAACGTAGTTTTGGTGGCATCGCTTTAAGGCGAGAGCCATGGAACATGTTCAAGAACATTGTCTCTACGATGTCATCCATATGGTGCCCAAGAGCCAGTTTAGTCGCGCCAATTTTTTCAGCAAACGAGTACAGCGTACCACGACGCAAACGAGAACATAGGCCGCATGTAGTTTTGCCTTCTGGGATTTTCTCTTTAACTACAGAGTAAGTATCTTTATCTACGATGTAGTAAGGAATATTGAGGCTCTCAAAGTAATCCGGCAGGATATGGTCTGGGAAGCCAGGCTGCTTCTGGTCTAGGTTAACAGCGACAACGTCAAACTTGATTGGTGCTGCTTTTTGAAGATTCAATAGGATATCTAACATCGCAAATGAATCCTTGCCACCACTTATGCATGCCATTACAACATCATTTTCTTCAATCATGTTGTAGTCGATAATGGCATTACCAACATTTCTTCTAAGGCGCTTATGAAGTTTGTTGAATTCAAGTGTTTCTTTTCTAGTATCTGTATGATTCATTGCGATTTCTCACACTGTCGGCAATGCCGACGGTTGATTTCCTGATTGGATTTTCGTAAGGCGAGGATTATACGGATTTTTCAAGCCAGTTGAAATATTTCTCTATGATAAAAGAAAGCCACATCCTATGATGCGGCTTTCTCCGTTTAGCTTTCCGTTCCTAAGATATTCAATTACTTAAACAAACCGATGAAGAATAGTTTAATGTAGTCGATCAAGCGGCTAAAGAAGCCACCTTCTTCTACTGACTCTAGCGCAACCAGCGGTACTTCAGATACATCCTCACCATCGACTTGGTAGAAGATCTTACCAACAATTTCGCCCTCGCTAATCGGTGCCGTTAGCTCAGAGTTTAGCTCTATCGTTGCATTCATTTTGCTGACATCACCACGTGACAATGTCACGTAGGTGTCTTCTATCGTACCCAGTGAAATAGAATCGGCGTTACCCATCCACACTTTTTCGTTAATGAGTTCATCGCCTTTCTTATGAGGTGATACGGTCTGGAAAAATCTGAAACCGTAGTTTAGCAGCTGCTTACTTTCAGCCTCACGAGCTTTTGGACTGCTCGACCCCATAACCACTGAGATCAAACGCATGTCACCTTCAGTTGCAGAACTGGCTAGGCTATAACCAGCACCGCTGGTATAACCGGTTTTCATACCGTCTACATTCATGCTTCGGTCAGCAAGTAGACCGTTACGATTGCGCTGGGTAATATCGTTGTAGGTAAACGAACGCTCGCTGTAAATAGAATAGATATTAGGTAAATCATTAATTAATGCGCGACCTAGCAGTGCTATATCGTAAGGCGTAGAGTAAAGCTTATCGCTATCAAGGCCATGAGGATTTGAAAACGAACTGTTGTTCATGTTGAGTTTTTTGGCCCAAGAATTCATCAGGCTAACAAACGCCCCTTCCGACCCTGCAACATGTTCAGCAATCGCCACACTGGCATCATTACCAGATTGAACAATCAAGCCTCGATATAAATCCATCATGTTCACCTCGGTATTCACCTCAATGAACATTTTTGATGAATCAGGGAAATTACGAGCCCAAGCATTACGGCTGATCACGACAAGATCATCTTCGTTAATATTACCGCTTTTCATTTCCTGGCCAGCAACATAGCTGGTCATCAATTTGGTTAGGCTTGCAGGGTTAAGTTGCTCGTGGGCATTCTTCTCAACCAATACTTGACCAGTATAGTAATCCATCAAGATATAACCCTTGGCACCAAGAATGGGGGCATCAGGGATGACTGTAGGCGCAGCAAAGGCAGAGGCCGAAAGACAAAGTGTACCTGCAATTAAAGTGCGAAAAGTGTGTTTCAGTTGTGTTTTCATTATTCTCGCCATCGATGGTGTTGTTGGGGGCAGTATATCGAACCCAAGAATGAAATCTTGTAAGCTTTACGAAGTCTTACGTTATTGTAACATCCGTTACAACTGGATGTTTAAGTTGGTGTATTTTTAACCCAAGATATCGGATTTCAAACAACATATCCTGCTCAACGTCTTGCATTTCGATGCTTATCGCTTCTGATCGTCTATGTAATCCAGTATCAATGCATAGCGTATGTATTAAAATGCCGTTAAGATAACGTAAAATAACATTTTCTCAGGCTGAGATGCGTCAAAATAAAGGAATGATAATGACTTTCTACCAAAAATTAGTACACCATCATAAAAAGATTTCTCGGCTTGAACACCTTGAAGCTATTTGTGGCTGGGATCAGGCAGCAATGATGCCTGAGGGGGGGAACACAGCCCGTTCAGAAGCATTGGCCGAGCTCGCCGTTATTAAGCATGAACTATCAACTGCCCCGTATCTGTCTGGTTGGTTTGAACAAGCAAACAGCGAGCAATTAGAAGCTGATGATGTGACAAGCCTTCTTGAAATGCAGCGAAGCTGGCAGCAAGCCAATATTGTGCCCGCAGAACTCGTAGAGAAGAAATCCCTAGCCTGCTCTAAATGTGAACATGCTTGGCGAACACAGCGTGAAAAAAACGACTGGCAAGGATTTAGCCAGAACCTAAAAGAAGTGGTTGAATTAGCAAGACAAGAAGCACAAATCCGTGCTGAGGCCACTGGTTTAAGCCGCTATGACGCCTTGCTTGATTTGTACGAACCGGGAATGACCACCCATGAACTTGATAAATTATTCAGTGAGGTCAAAAGTTGGCTGCCTGATCTCATTCTTCAAATTATGGAGCGTCAAAGCCAGGATATTAGTATCCAACCTGTCGGTCCCTTTCCGGTAGAACAACAGCAAAGTTTAAGTCATGCATTAATGACTAAGTTTGGCTTTGATTTCAACCATGGCCGACTTGATAAGAGTATGCACCCTTTCTGCGGTGGTGTACCAACTGATGTTCGTATTACCACCCGTTATGATGAAGCTGACTTTACCTCCGCGCTAATGGGAGTGATTCATGAAACGGGCCATGCTCGTTATGAGCAGAGTTTACCTGAAAAGTGGGCAGGATTACCCGTAGGTAAAGCGCGATCAATGGGCATCCATGAATCACAAAGCCTATTTTTTGAAATGCAGCTATCAAGAAACGAGTTGTTCATCGAAACCTTGGCGCCGATGGCGGCCGAAACATTCCAGCGTAGTGATGACCCAGCCTTGTCAGCTGAAAACCTTACCTTGCTAAATACCCGAGTTAAACCCGGACATATCCGTGTCGATGCCGATGAAGCAACCTACCCGGCTCATGTCATTCTACGCTATGAAATCGAGCGGGATTTGATTGAAGGTAAGATTGAAGTCGAAGATATCCCTGAATTATGGGATAAAAAAATGTCTGAATACTTGGGGGTTTCAACCAAAGGGAACTTTATCGATGGCTGCATGCAGGACATTCATTGGACCTTCGGTGCCTTTGGTTATTTCCCGTCCTACACCTTAGGTGCGATGTATGCAGCCCAGTTTATGGTGTCGATTAATAAAGAGATGAATGTTGATAACCTTGTGCGTGAGCGTAATTTACAACCTATTTTTAACTGGTTAGATCGCCATGTTTGGAAACGCGCTTCGACGGTCTCAACCGATCAACTATTAATTGATGCCACTGGCGAAAGACTTAATGCACAGTTCTTCAAACAACACCTAGAGCAACGTTATTTGAAGTAACTCGCTCAACTTAGCTTTATCCGGATACGAATTAACGCGTTTTAATTATAAAGCCGCTAAATATGAGCGGCTTTTTTTAAGAAGGTAATTTGTGCCCTTATGGTAGTAAGTTGTGATGATGCGTACTTTAGTCGCGCTTCTAGCCTGTCGTAGTCTAATTTGACGTGCTTTATCCCTTGTAGCCTCTCAAGCGATTTTGTCTCTCGATAAAATGAAGTACTCTTAATTATCTTATATTCTGCAACTTTTAGGCTCACTTTTAGTTCTTCAACTTCCAGTTTCCACTCGTTAGCCTCAGCTTTTAGATGATGTAAAGTTCCGTGGATACCGTTTGATGATGCTTCTGATACGTTATTCATAATGTACATAACTGTTTCTCATCGCTGACTGATGGCCATATATTAACAGTACAAAAAAAACACCACTTACCATTTCCTGCCACTCCCTGGATTCATTATCCACCTTAATCTCAAGTAGCTTCAAGTGACTTGGGTATATACTCATAGCATTATCACTGTCGGAGGTATGTCATGAAATTCACAGCAGGCGATCTAGATTACAAAGGCGAAGAGTCTGGTGTTCATAATTGGATCACTAAACAAGGAAAAAGCTTTTATTGGCACCCTGATTGGCTTCACATTGCAGAAGACCAGACGGGCATGCATGTGAAACAACAACTGGAAGTTGCTGAAAATCAAAAAGGTACAAAAGACCATGCCGTTCTTGCGATTTTAAAACACCTTAATGACTGGATGGTAGATGAAATAGACAAACACCCAGATGTTAAAAATCAACCAAAGTTGTAGCACTCATCAGAAAAGGCACTGGTTCAGACCCCAGTGCCAAATGCAGTTCAGACTAAATTCAATTCAAGTACAGAATTGATTGAATCACCGTTCCATTTGTAAGTGAAATGGCGACTTTGACATACCTTACTCACCAACACTGGCTTGTATAATACATAGCAGTCATAGCCCTGGTGGCGAACTGACTGGTAAACAATACCGTCACCTTTTGCCGTTTTCACATCCACCGCCAGCGCTTGCGAATGAGTATAATTGGTTGGATGATATAGCGTAGAGTCAAGTAAATGCTGCTCACGTAAATCAACCAACTCGGCGTTAAACCAAGCGTCAATACACCGCATCTGGATATCTTGTGCTGGCTCATTAGTGTAACCCATCACTCGCTCTATATGGTGCACAGTCTCTTTAATTGCGGTATTCACTTCAGGTGAAGCATAATAGCCACCGAAGTCTGCGGCATTGAATCTAGCCCCATCAGGGTTCACATGGGTAAACGCTGCCATGATATAGCTACAATGGGGAATACCGACTAACCTTTCTTCCGGCGGAATACGGCCAAAATCACCGGTTTCTTCAGCCAAACGGGGGTTGGTTATCGCCTCGATGGCAAAAATAGCTTCAAGCTGTTCAGGCTCGGCCACATCTTCATACAAGTTGATTGGTGGGTATTTGGAAGGGATCAATCGATAGCAAAGCTGTTCAGAAAAAGACACCACCCCCAACTCATCCAGTTCTATGTCCATTTATGATTGCCCGCCGCGCCATGCATTAAGTCGGGTTGCGACTTGAAATAAATCCACCACTTTACCTTCACACATAACGTCCATCGCCGAGCGGCCAGCAAAAAAAGGATGGCTGTTTGGCTTTTGTACCCAGTTATAAACACTCTCATCGGCGGTAAACATAATTCGCAGGCACTTATGAATATTCAGTATATAACTCATTCTTTCCAAAAGATCTTTTGAGACCTTGGCAGATTCAGGGTGAGACCGGTATTTGTTAAGCGTCGATCGGTTACTCAAACCAAGCAGCGCCATTTGCTGGTTTTGACTGCATGACCATTTATCAAGGATATTGAATACCACAGGCAATACGGTATTACCCGCCTGTGTCTGCTGTTGAGATTGATTGACCTGGGCTGCACTCATTTCGCCACTCCACCTGTACATATATAGACAAAGCTAGCATATGGGATTAAAAATAACCATAAATGGACAAACAAAATATAAATACCCAGCAAATGCTGGGTATCTAGTGGTACGCTAAATCTGGCTGCTTACCAATAAAGATTATGACTGAGTGCTTTTTGCCGTGTTCTCAGCAAGCTTCACAATCACTTTAACGGCTTGCTCCATACCTTCAATGGTGATGAACTCATGAATACCATGGAAGTTATAACCGCCTGTAAAGATATTCGGGCAAGGTAGCCCCATGAATGACAAACGGGCGCCATCAGTACCACCACGGATCGGTTTGATATCTGGTTTTACATCGCACTCAATCATCGCTTGTTTAGCTAGTTCGATAATGTGAGGATGAGGCTCAACCATTTCACGCATGTTGTTGTAGCTGTCGGTTAATACCAGCTCTACACTCCCTTTCGGTAGCTGACTATTCAGCTCATCAACTTTAGCCTGCATAAAGGCCTTACGGCGCTCTAAACCTTCAGTATCAAAGTCTCTGATAATGTAGCCAAGTTCGGTACGTGCAACAGCTGGCTCCATGGATTTGAGGTGATAAAAACCCTCGTAGCCTTCAGTGCATTCTGGTGTTTCTTCTGCTGGCATCATTAATTGAAATTGTGCAGCGATGTTCATGGCGTTAACCATTTTATTCTTGGCTGTACCTGGGTGGACGTTCACACCGTGACAAATAACATCGGCTGACGTCGCATTGAAATTTTCATATTCCAACTCACCAACTGGGCCACCATCAATGGTGTATGCCCATTGAGCACCAAAACTCTCAACATCAAACAAGTTAGCCCCACGGCCAATCTCTTCATCCGGCGTAAAGCCAATACAGATATCGCCATGTTTGATTTCAGGGTTGGCTTTCAAATAAGCGACGGCTGTAATAATTTCAGCAATACCGGCTTTGTTGTCGGCACCTAGCAAAGTCGTGCCATCAGTTGTGATCAGGTTGTGGCCGTGCAGCTTATTGAGATCTGGATAATGAACGGGTGATAGCACTTCATCCCCAATGCCTAGAGCAATATCCCCCCCCTGATAGTTCTCAACAATCTGAGGCCTTACATCTTTACCTGATGCATCAGGTGCTGTGTCCATATGAGCGATAAAACCAATCGCCGGCACTTCATGGCTGACATTCGCAGGCAGGCAAGCTGTCAGGTAGCCATTGTCATCCAAAGTGACGTCTGAAAGGCCAAGTTCAACCAATTCATCTTTCAGTTGCTGAGCTAATACGCGCTGCCCTTCAGTACTTGGGCAGTGGGCATTGGCAGGGTTAGATTGAGTTTCAAAGCTCACGTATCGTAAAAAACGCTCAATTAAGTTATCCATGTCCCACTCATTTAGTTCAATTAGATTAATACACCGAGCAAGTATCCCGATAGGAGCAGTTAAATGAATTGCGATGAATCAGTTTTTTGTGCATTAAATGCAGTTCGTTTAGAGCGCCGACCACTTTTTTTAAAGAAAACCGCACTAGTTGCAGAGTTATTGTTTAAATACCCAACAATTTGACCAGCAGCGCTAGCGAAAAACCGCTCACAAAAAAGTCATCAAGCTTGTAATATTATAAGGATGTTTCGTTTAGCCCTGTTAAACACCTCGGTGAATCCGAATATAAAGTGTGTGGAAATGTAAAATGTTGATCGTCCACTATAGAAATCACATCTTATTTAGCTGCCATTCAGTATGTGTGACATTGGTTGAAAAAATTTTTTCAATTAGTGCATAAGATGAATTTAACCAAGGAGGTCTTATGCTTACCAATCTATTTCTACCGCATCAATCAATTGATAAAACCGTGGATGTTCAAATTCCAGTTATGAATGAGAGTATTCCAGCCAAACTAAAATTGAGATATCAGAAAGGCCAGTTGAAAGCAAATTTACACCTGTGCAATAAAGATGGAAATGGAAAGCTAGATTTGTTCTATCCTCGTATTGCTTCAGAGTTCAAGCGTCAAGCACAACTTAATTTTTCTCAATGTTGTCGCTCTCGTTACTTACCCAACTCTCTTTTAGACTCTCAAGTGTCAAAATGGTGCAATGACAATGCCAAGCTCTATATCTCATACGAAACTCTTAGAGGTCTAAAAGTGACCGAACACAAGAAAGGAGGTATCAGAATCAAAGCAGCTAATAGTGATTTATATGTTTAACCATCCCTCTATTCAAACACGAAAAAGCCCGGAAATATTCCCGGGCTTTATATATTCCATTTAATTACTCTCTAACGTGAATATATCTCACCACTTAAAGTACAAATTCCTCGATTTAAAGCAGAATATCAGAGCTGAGAGATCGAAGGCGTAACTTTTACCGCAAGTTGATAAGAACCAACGACTCCACTGTCGACGAACGATGACAGCATGTTCACCATCATCGAAATGTACGATCGCCCCTTCAACATCAACATTCCTTTAGCCCAAACCTATTTGTATTATTATTGGATCACTTCGCCTTGACCTGTTCTATACCTCGGCTTAGCCGAAGATAAAGTGTGTAAAAATGTAAAAGGTTGATCACCCACTATAGAACTCACATCTTATTTAGCTGCTATTCAGTATGTGTGACATTGGTTTAAACTTTTCTCTCAAATAGTACATAAGATGAATTTAAACCAAGGAGTTCTTATGCCCGAATTCAACTCCGAAGTGCGACACCCTCTAATATCAAGCAGCCATAACCATCGTTTTAAAGACGACAGATGGC
>NZ_JBNNXT010000050.1:0-36036 GCF_052873815.1 Photobacterium sp. DNB23_23_1
GGTGCCTCGAGGCGGAATCGAACCACCGACACGAGGATTTTCAATCCTCTGCTCTACCGACTGAGCTATCGAGGCAACGGAGCGCTATTAAACGGTTTTTCGTTCTTTTCGTCAACCATTTTTTCAGAAAAATTTCATTGTCGCATTCGGTTGCCTGCTTTTTGCTCGGAAACGCCGATTGTGGCTATTTCCTTGTCATCGCTTCAGATTTTTCCTTGGTTAAATTCTTTTTGGAATGCGGTGACTTTTTCCAAATACCTTCTGGCTTCGGCATTACGGTGCTTGTTGGTCAGTGCCCAGTAGACTTGATTTGGTTGTAAACTGTTCAAATCGTTCATCGCCCGCTTGCGATCACTGCTGTGGAAAGTATTGAGTACTCCTCCTGTTCCACCGTTGTAAGCCGAGATCATGCTGTAATGGAGCGACAGCGGATCACGGACGTCTTTCAAATACCGGGTACGCAATATGTAGAAGTAGGCAGTGCCGGTATCAATATTTCTTGCAGGATCAAACAGGTACTCAGGTGTCGGGATGCCGGGCTTGTTTTTCACTAGCTTGAACACGTCGGCTCCGGCGGTTTTAGGCACCACCTGCATCAGGCCGTAGGCATTGGCGTGGCTGACCGCATAGGGGTTGAAGCTGCTTTCGGTTTTGATAATGGCGTAGATCAGATCTTCGGCAATGCCGTAACGACGGGAGGCATCACGAACAATATTGGCATATTTGTACCCTCGCTGGTTGGCATGGTCGGCCACCATGGGGATTTCAACATAATAGACTTGATGGAAGCGCTCCGAGCGCTTTTTCAGTTTGCTGTTGATCAGATCATCGGCGAAGCGATTGGCACGCCATGACCATTCGATCGGCTTGCCTTCACTGTCGAGTACCTGACCGTAGAGGAACGGCTTGCCACTCAACTCGATAGCCGAATCGGAATACAGATCGACGCCGCCTGGGTTGTCTGGCGTCAGCAAAGTGGTGGTAATCGCTTCCTTGAGGTGTTTGGTCGGTTCGGTTTTGGCAACGGTTTCGACAATAACCATACCGCGCTCAAAGTCGACATGGGCGCGGCTGCGGTAGCCGTCGGTGTATTTTACGTATTGACGCTTGCTGGCGACCAGAGAGTCGTTATCCCCCCAATAGCGTTTTACCTGACCGTTGAAGGAGTTCATCAGCCTGTCGAGCGCGGCAGTATCTTGGGTGAACTGGCCGGGCAACGGGGCGAGGTTGTTGGCAAAACGGTTGGTGGTGGAGTAGTCGACATCGTAGAGTTGCTCGATGAACTCTCGGCTACATCCGCTCAGCATGAGCAGGGATAAAAACAGCGCGCGTAATCTCATAGTTCCCGAAATAAGAAAAAGGCATCTTACAAGAGATGCCTGAATTAGTGACTGATATGCTTCTCTTGAGTTAAACGACCAAGCGCTGAGGAAGCATTAGCGGAATTATTCGCTCGGCGGTGTGTAGCCGTCGATAATGACATCCTGGCCTTCGAACAAGAAGTTAACCATTTCGGTTTCCAGTAGCTTGCGGTGCTCCGGATCCATCATGTTCAGTTTTTTCTCGTTGATCAGCATTGTCTGTTTGCCTTGCCATTCAGCCCAGGCTTCTTTCGAGATGTTGTCGAAAATACGCTTGCCTAGTTCACCAGGATAAAGTTGGAAATCAAGGCCTTCCGCGTCTTTTTTTAGGCGGGAACAAAATACTGTACGGCTCATCGGGGAGCTCCTTCGTTATAACGTTGATTCGTTAGCTTGGGTATATTTATATCATGCTTAATATACTCAAGTAACTTCAAGGTGCATGTAACTTGAAGTTACTCGGGTATACGTTGCTATCTATTTAGCTCGTAGCGTAGGCTCTCGAGGATCTGCTGTACTGGAGCCGCCAATCCAACCTCCGCGGGTTGGTTGAGGTTATACCACAGACCTTTGCCTGCTTCGCTGATGCCGTTGGGTTGTTCGGAAAGGCTCAATTTTACCGGTACGATATCCAAGTGGTAATGACTGAAGGTATGGCGGAATGCGTTGAGCTGCTCTTGATCGCGGATGATCTCTAATTGATCAATTCGCTGCTCGATAATTGCGGTTAGATCGGCGTGATCCTGTTGCGGGAAGCACCACAGGCCGCCCCAGATCCCTGCGGGTGGGCGCTTTTCCAACCAGACATATTCATCATACTGAAAAATGGCAAACCAAGCTTGCTTCTCCGGTAGCGTTTTTTTCGGCTTCTTGCCCGGAAACTCGGCTTGTCTGGCCTGCGCTTTAGCCTCACAACGTTCGGCGACGGGGCACAATTCGCATTTTGGCTTGCTGCGGGTACAGATCATCGCCCCCATATCCATCATGGCTTGGTTATAACGTTCTACGCCCTGAGCGGGGGTGTTGGCCTCGGCAATTTCCCAGAGTTTGTTTTCGACCGGCTTTTTCCCCGGCCAGCCTTCAACGGCATAGCATCGGGCCAACGTGCGTTTTACGTTGCCATCCAAGATGGGGTGATGTTGTTTGAGCGACAGTGACAAGACTGCACCAGCGGTAGAGCGGCCGATCCCTGGTAGGGCAACCACTTGTTCGATATCGGTTGGGAAAACGCCGTTATAGTGCTCAACAATGTGTTTGGCTGCTTTATGCAGGTTTCTCGCTCGGGCGTAGTAGCCGAGGCCAGTCCATAGGTGCAACACTTCGTCTTGTTCCGCTGCTGCAAGATCGGCGACGGTAGGGAAGCGTTCGATGAAACGTTCAAAGTATGGGATCACCGTAGCGACTTGGGTTTGCTGTAGCATGATTTCCGACAGCCAGACCTTGTAGGGGGTCTTTTGCTGTTGCCATGGCAGGGTTTTCCGGCCAAATTTGTCATACCACGCTAAAATGGCATCAGAGAAGGTATTGGTCACAGTTTCAAGCTCACTTTACTGACAGCCGTCTTCGCCTGTCTTATTTTTGGCCCTGATTGCACCACAAAGTCCGGGTCGTCGCAATCGATAGACTTGCACTTGCGCTGTAACTTTGGATAATGCCGTTCCGTTTCTTTTTTGTTTGGATAGTAAGCATGAGCGAAGTTTCAAAAAAGTCAGGTGAAGTTACCCTGAACGAATTTACCGAAGACGGCAAACTGGTACGTAAGGTACGTAGCTTTGTTCGTCGCGAAGGTCGCTTGACCAAGGGCCAAGAAGCGGCCATGGACAATAACTGGGCGGCTATGGGTATCGACTTCGCTCAGCAGATGCTGGACTGGAAAGAAGTATTTAATAACGATAACCCAGTTACACTGGAAATCGGCTTTGGTATGGGTGCTTCTCTGGTTGAGATGGCCAAGAACTCCCCAGAGAAAAACTTCATCGGTATTGAAGTTCACAGCCCAGGTGTGGGTGCTTGCTTGATGGGCGCAGAAGAAGCGGGTCTGACTAACCTACGTGTCATGTGTCACGACGGCGTAGAAGTGTTCGAGCACATGATTGCAGACGGCAGCCTTGATTGCGTGCAGCTGTTCTTCCCTGACCCATGGCACAAGGCGCGTCACCACAAACGTCGTATCGTTCAGCCTGAGTTTGCAGAAATGCTGCGTAAAAAGCTGAAAATCGGTGGTATCTTCCACATGGCGACAGACTGGGAAAATTACGCTGAGCATATGGTTGAAGTGATGGATGCTGCGCCGGGTTACCGCAATACGGCAACAGACGGTGCTTACATCCCACGTCCTGAAGATCGTCCGCTAACCAAATTTGAAGCTCGCGGCCACCGTTTGGGCCACGGTGTATGGGACATGAAATACGCGCGCACTGAGTAAGCCTCAGCGCATTTGGGCAAGAGATTGCCAAGCACCGCTAGGTGTATCCGTTGTTCGAAAAAAGCCAACCTCGCGTTGGCTTTTTTATCCTTGGAGAAAAGTAATGAAACCAACAGAGCAGTTGCTAAACGAGATTTTGGATGAAGTCAGGCCGTTGATCGGCAAAGGCAAAGTGGCTGACTATATTCCTGCATTGGCGGAAGTTCCGGCCAACAAGTTGGGAATTGCTGTGTGTTATAACGATGGTGAAATTATCCAGGCGGGTGATAGCGAGGAAGATTTCTCGATTCAGTCGATCTCCAAGGCGCTGAGTTTGACATTGGCAATGACATTGTACCAGCCTGATGAGATCTGGCAGCGGGTTGGCAAAGAGCCATCGGGCCATGCCTTCAATTCGATGATCCAGCTTGAGCTGGAAAACGGTATTCCACGTAACCCGTTTATCAATGCCGGTGCGCTGGTGGTCTCGGATCTGCTGCACAGTCGTTTGTCAGCCCCGCAATACCGGATGCTGGAGTTGGTGCGAGATCTGGCCCAGAACCCGCATATTTGCTATGACAAGGTTGTTGCCGCCTCAGAGATGCAGCACAGTGATCGCAATGCCTCGATTGCTTACCTGATGCGGTCTTTCGGTAACTTCGACAACGAAGTGATGCCGGTGCTTACCAATTACTTCAGCTATTGCGCCCTGAAAATGAGTTGTGTTGATTTAGCCAAAACTTTCAGCTACTTGGCAAATAAAGGGCTTCCTTTGGGCGCAAAAAAAACAATTATCACCCAAACTCAGTCTAAGCAAATGAATGCGCTACTGGCGACCTGTGGGTTGTACGATGGGGCAGGGGAATTTGCATATCGGGTAGGTATGCCGGGTAAGTCGGGAGTGGGTGGCGGGATCATTGCCATCGTTCCCGGTGAAATGGCCATCGCAGTATGGTCGCCAGAGCTGGATCCTTCGGGTAACTCTCTGGCCGGTACAGCTGCCCTCGAATTGCTGGCTGAGCGGATCGGCCGTTCAATTTTTTAACGGGGTAATGCGGATCAATAAACCTTCGCCTGCCCCGGTTATGGGGAGAGGTTTATGCTATTGCGTGTTTGCGGGTACCAATTAGCGGTTATTGGGTTTGCCTTGTCACTGGGGGTTCAAGCCAGTGATGATCCGGTGTGTCAGTTTGAGTGGCACAATAGCCTGAGTATGCAGGATGGGGCGCTCAACCTGGAGTTGAAGGGAGAGAGTTTTCAGATCCAGCCTAGCGGCCAGCTTTATTTTGGCGTGCACAAGGTCAAACTCAATGACGAGCAATCGGCTTTGTTGGCTGATTATCACCGCCTTATGCTGGATGACTTGCCCTATACCTTGTCCCACTCACAGTTGATCGACCAGAAGTTGTGCGATCAGGTGGCAATGCGCCAAGCGAAAGAAAACGAAATCCAATCCCAAATTCCCGCCCTCAAGCGCTGGCAGAGTGTGACTCTGGATTGATGTGGTCAATTCAGCTTTCTTCATGGTAGTTGAACGAAAATTTCAAAAATGCATAAATACATCCATGTAGCTCTGAGTTGAATTGCCAACTCGGTGCATCCATACCGATAGGTTTTGAAACTTGGTTCGACTACCTAAATTATACCAACCTACATAAATACTTGATTAACTACTTATCCAGATTGGTATTAGATGGCATCGATTTGCCTATCACTAGCCAAAAGACGTTTGATTTATTCGTCTTCCTCGACAAATGCAGCGAGTAAATCATTGAGGAACAGCTTGCCGTGTTCGGTGATCTGCCACTGCTCGCCCTTATCTTCTAGATAATTCTGCTCAAGAGCCCAGTTGATAGGCCTTTCAATGCTCGATAACGGTAGGCCAGTACGATCGACATAATCTTGTTTCGGGCAGGCTTCTAGCAGGCGGAAGCGGTTCATAAAGAACTCGAACGGGCGCTCGCCGGCAGCAACCTGGTTTTCCTGATCCAGATACGGTTTGGCCGGGTTGAGGTAGCCTCGAGGGTGTTTGACCTTCACTGTACGGGTGATAGTACCATCGGCAAAGCTCAGCTTGCCGTGGGCGCCGCAACCGATCCCCAGGTAGTCGCCGAAGCGCCAGTAGTTGAGGTTGTGGCGGCATTGGTAGTCGGGTTTGCTATAGCCAGATATTTCGTACTGGACATAGCCTGCTTCGGCCAGTAGCTGGTGGCCTTGTTCGAAGATGTCCCATAGGTCATCGTCATCTGGCAGTACCGGCGGTTTGGAGTAGAACAGGGTATTGGGTTCGATAGTCAGCTGATACCAAGACAAGTGCGGTGGCTGCAAGGCTATCGCCTGTTTCAGATCCGACAGGGCATCATCGATACTCTGATCCGGCAGGCCGTGCATCAGGTCGATGTTGAAGCTGTCGAGTCCGGCCTCTTTGGCCAGCCCGGCGGCAGTAATGGCTTCTTTGCTGCCATGGATTCGGCCTAGGCGTTTGAGTTTTTCGTCCTGGAAACTCTGGATACCAATCGAGATACGGTTGACGCCTACCGCGCGGTAGGCGTTGAAGCGGCCAGCCTCAACGGTGCCAGGATTGGCCTCCATGGTGATTTCGATATCCTTGCTAAACGGGATCCGTTGCTTGACGGCATCGAGCAAGCGGCCGATTTCCGGCGCGGAGATCAGGCTTGGGGTACCACCACCGATGAAGATGGAATGCAGCTCCCGGGCTTGGCGATTGAGATCATATTTGGCCAAGTCGGTATCGAGATCTTCGATAAGGGCATCAATGTAATCGAGTTCCGGAATATCGGCTTTCAGCGCATGGGAGTTGAAGTCGCAATAAGGGCACTTCTGGACACACCATGGGATATGGATATACAGGCTCAGTGGTGGTGGTACTAGCATGGTTTATGCTTCCTTCAGGGCGGCAAAGAGCTTGGTTAGGGCTTTGCCTCGGTGTGATAGTTGTTTCTTGCGGGCTGGTTCAAGCTGTGCTGAAGAACACTGATCTTCAGGTACCCAGAAAATGGGATCATAACCAAAGCCATTCTCACCATGGGCTTCGGTCAGGATCTGGCCTTCCCAACTGCCGTGGCAGACTAACGGGGTAGGATCATTCTCGTGGCGCATCATCACCAGTACGCAATGGAAGCGGGCGGTACGCTGCTCTGGCGCTACCCCTTCCATTTCTGTTAGCAGCTTTTGCAGGTTTTCTTCATCTGAGGCATCTTCACCTGCGAACCGGGCAGAATAGATCCCCGGTGCTCCCTTGAGGTAGTCGACTTCAAGGCCTGAGTCATCGGCAATCGCTGGCAAACCGGTTTCCTTGGCGGCATGGCGAGCTTTGATGATAGCGTTTTCGATAAAGGTGGTGCCTGTCTCGGCAACCGAAGAGACGTTGTAATCGCTCTGGGCAACCACATCGAAGCCGAAATCAGCCAGCAGGCTCGCCATTTCTTTCACTTTGCCCTGATTACCAGTAGCCAGTACTAATTTGCTCATCACAGTTCCTCACAATAAAGAGGGCGCTATCTTATCTCACTGCCCGGAAATTAAAAGGGGAGCGCTAGGCTCCCTGTAAATACATTCTTTGAACGTTATTGCACACATGGCTTAGTCGACATAAAAAGTCTGGTCAAACGTGATGTTGCCTCGGGTGCCGTTGTGGGATATGTCGATGGAGAAACTGAAGCGCTCTTCATTGGCATGTTTGATTTCAGCGATGTAATAAATCGCTTTACCTTCCCTGAGCTCGCGGAAAGAGAGGTTCTTTACGCTGCCGAGTAGGTTTTTGGCTTGACCATTGAGTACCGCTGTTACTGCCGGTTTTCCCGGCTTATCTGCATCAAGCACGGTGACATTGATCACGGCGGAATACCGGCTGCGCTGGATTTTGTATGTACTGGCAACATCGGGGGTGAGAAATGTTGATGGGAAGCTGGAGTAGTGAACCTCCAAATTACCGATTTTTTCGAACTGCTCGGCATGGACCGGGAAGGTTGCACCCAAGCTGGTAAGTAACAGGGCAAATAAGCTGAAAAAACGAGTCATTTTATTATCCTTTTATACGCACAGGGTCGGGGATTGTCCCTGCACCGGGAGTGGGTATTGCTTAGTTCCATTATAGTCAGACGACATCGCCTGATAAAAAAACAGCCCGGCGTATTGGGGGACGCCGGGCTGGAAATCGCAGTTGGTTATAACAGAGCTTTGATGGGCTCGGGGATAACCTTGGGGGCAGTGATTCGCACTTGCTTGTGACGTCCTAGCTCCCCTTTTTCTATGTCAATCTGCCCCTTGGCGACCTTGAACTGTTTGGACAGGTACTTAGTCAGATGGGCATTGGCCTTGCCATCAACCGGCGGGGCGGTGATCGCCACTTTGATTTCATCACCATGCAGGCCAACCAGTTGGTCACGGCTGGCCTTGGGCTGAATATAGAGCCTTAAGATCAGATCGTCACCATCAAGGTAAACGGCCTGTTGGCTCATAGCTGGAACCAGATCGGGCCGACAACGTCACCGATCAGGAAATTGGCAAACTGCAGGCCAAGGAACAGAACCAATACACTCAGATCCAGGCCACCCATTGCAGGGATAATACGGCGGATAGGGGCTGTCAATGGCTCGGTAAGTTGGTGCATTACATATTCAACAGGGCTGCGGCCTTGGCTGACCCAGCTTAGGATAGCGCGTAGCAGTAGTACCCAGAACAGCAGGCCACCAGCGGCTTTCACTAATGATAGGGCGCCAATCCAGAAGTATTCAGGGGTAAACATAAAGCCACCGCCCAGCACCAACTGCAGGAGGATGAACTTACCCATACTCAGGATGTAGGCAAACAGCAGGGTGGCGACATCCAGTGAGCCAATTGACGGAATAATGCGGCGCAGCGGGCCGACGACCGGCTGGGTTGCCTTGATGATAAACTGCGAAAACGGATTGTAAAAATCGGCACGCGCCCACTGGAGCCAGATGCGCAGCAGCACGACCATTATGTAGAGATCAAATAGGGTACTGACAAGAAAACCAATTGAGTTCATATACTAACCTTAAAATAATTTTTCCATTTCTTCAGCGCGGGAAACGGCAGCACGCATTGCTTTTGCTACGGTATCACTAAGTTGGCACTCGTTGAAAGTGCGGATTGCCTCGGCAGTTGTACCCCCTTTCGAGGTTACCTGGGCACGAAGGGTCGCTAGGTCGGTATCCGGGTTGGCAACGACCATTTCTGCGGCGCCAAGCGCCGACTGCTGTACCAACATACGGGCTTGCTCGGGGGTAAAACCTTGCTTGATGGCTTCTGCCTGCATCGCTTCCATAAACAGGAAGAAGTAAGCAGGAGCACTACCAGCAGCGGCAATAATACCGTTAATTCCCGACTCTTGCTCTACCCAGCATACTTCGCCGACAGCCTGCATTAAGTGTTCGGCAAATTGACGGTCATTGGGGTTGAGGCTGCTAGAGGCGAAGAGGCCGCTCATGCCTTTGCCAATAAGTGATGGGGTATTGGGCATTACCCGCACTAGGCTCAGCTTGGTTGCCAGCATCTGGTTGAGGCGCTCGGCACTCACTCCGGCGGCAATTGAGATCACTAGCTTGCCGGAAAAATCGAGGATCTGCAGTGGTCGGCACACCTCTTCCATCAGCTGGGGCTTAACGGCTAATACAATCACATCGGCATCGGAAGCGGCGCTGAGGTTATTGTCGGTGGTGTGGATCCCGTAATCACGGGCCAACGGCTCGCGGCGGGCTGAGCTTGGTGCGGTCGCGGTGATTTTGTCCGGCGCATAGCCGCTGGCAACGAGGCCAGCGATGATAGAGCGGGCCATGTTACCGGCACCAATGAAGGCAATCGCGCGTTGTTCCATGTTACATCCTTTGTGTTTTCAAGGCCGGGAGGGACGATGACGTCCTTCCTAGACGTTATAATTGTGTGGCTATTATATACCCAAGTTATTCTCGCTGAACTACGAATAATCACGGGCACCAAAAATAGCCGTGCCAATGCGGACAATGGTACTGCCGGCGGCAACGGCGGCATCAAGATCGCCACTCATTCCCATCGACAGGGTGTCAAGCTGCGGGTGTTTGGCCTTGAGCTTGTCCATTGTCTCAGCCAGGCTGGAAAACGCAGCTAACTGGCTGTCGTAATCATCGGCTTTTTGCGGAATCGACATTAGGCCACGTAACACCAGGTTTGGCATGGTGGCGATTTCATCTGCCAGCGCGTCGACGTCATCAAAATCCAGTCCCGACTTGGAGTCTTCACCACTGGTGTTGACCTGGAGTAGGACATTGAGGGGTGCCATACCATCCGGGCGCTGTTCGCTCAGGCGGCGGGCGATCTTGGCACGGTCAACCGAGTGGACCCAGTCGAAGTGCGCGGCAATCGGGCGGGTTTTGTTGGACTGGATCGGGCCAATGAAGTGCCAGCTTAATGACGACGCGAGACCTTGCTGGGCAAAGTACTGGACCTTTTCGACACCTTCCTGAACATAGTTTTCGCCAAATGCTGCATGGCCAGCGGCAATCGCTTCCTCTATCGCGGCAATAGGTTTGGTTTTGCTAACTGCAAGCAGTTGCACTGATTCGGCATCTCTACCGCATTTTTCTGCTGCCAGGCCGATCTGGGTGATGACCTGTTCAATATTTTGCTTGATACTATTCATAATTGATTCTGTGGGGAAAATTTATGGATATCACCGAACTACTGGACTTTAGTGTAAAGCATAACGCCTCTGATCTGCACCTTTCTGCTGGTGTTCCGCCGATGATCCGGGTTGACGGCGATGTGCGCAAGCTGAGTTTACCGGCTTTGGAGCATGCAGAAGTACACCGTTTGGTATTCGATATAATGAATGATGCCCAGCGCCGGGAGTTTGAAGAGCGACTAGAAGTCGATTTCTCGTTTGAATTACCCGATGTTGGGCGCTTTCGTGTCAATGCATTCAGGCAAGCAAGGGGCAGTGCAGCGGTATTCAGGACGATACCAGTCAAGATCCCGACTCTGGAGTCACTGGGTGTGCCTGATGTTTTTTATCAGATCGCCCAGCTTCCACGTGGATTGGTGTTGGTGACCGGGGCTACAGGCTCAGGTAAATCGACCACGATTGCTGCGTTGGTGGATTACATCAACGAGAATTCAAACTGCCATATCCTGACTATTGAAGATCCGGTGGAATTCATCCACACCGGTAAACGTTGCCTTATCAACCAGCGTGAGGTTCACCGTGATACTCACAGCTTCCATAATGCCTTGCGCTCTTCGCTACGTGAAGATCCTGATGTGATTGTGGTCGGTGAGCTCCGTGACCGCGAGACGATCAGCTTGGCCCTGACGGCGGCAGAAACCGGCCATTTGGTGCTGGGAACCTTGCATACCAGTTCGGCGGCCAAGACCGTCGATAGGATCATCGATGTGTTCCCGGGCAATGACAAGGCGATGGTCCGATCCATGTTGTCGGAGTCGCTACGTGCGGTGGTATCGCAGAGCCTGCTCAAGTGTACCAGTGGTGGACGTATTGCCGCCCATGAGGTGATGATGGCGACACCGGCGATTCGTAACTTGATCCGGGAAGACAAGGTGGCGCAGATGTTTTCAATGATCCAGACAGGCTCGGCGATGGAAATGCAGACCATGGATCAGAGTGTCAAGATGCTGGTCGCCCAGGGGCTGGTGGAGGCCGAGGAAGGACGCCGGGTCGTGGACTCTGGCTTTTCGCAGTTTTAGTGGGGATAGAGAGAATGACGTTACAGCATGCACTGAACGAAATGGTGAGCCGCAAGGCCTCGGATCTCTATATTACGGTTGATTCCCCTTGTTTACTCCGCATTGATGGCAACTTCCACCCCCTTGGCGATACGCTCGATCTTAAAGCCATCGAGCAGATGTTTGGTGAGGCGATGGACAGTGAGCAAGAGGCGGAATACCGTGCCAGCAAAGAGGCTAACTTTGCCCTGGTAAGGGGGGAGTATCGCTTCCGGGTCAGCGCTTTCTGGCAGCGAGAATTACCGGGGATGGTGATCCGCCGTATTGAAACGGAAATCCCGGATTTTCATTCACTTAATCTACCGATGGATATGCAGAAGATGGCACTGGCCAAACGTGGGCTGGTATTGGTTGTTGGCGCGACCGGGTCGGGCAAGTCGACGTCGATGGCAGCCATGACCGGTTACCGTAATGGCAACCGCAGTGGTCATATCCTGACGGTAGAAGATCCTATTGAATTCGTACACAAGCACAACAAGTGCATCATCACCCAGCGCGAGGTGGGGCTGGACACCGAAAGCTACGAAGTGGCGCTGAAAAACTCCCTGCGCCAGGCACCGGATATGATCCTGATTGGTGAAATCCGTACTCCAGAGACCATGGAATATGCGATGAACTTTGCCGAGACCGGACATCTGTGTATGGCGACCCTGCACGCCAACAATGCCAATCAGGCACTAGAGCGGATCTTGCATTTAGTGCCGAAAGAGCGCCGTGGGCAGTTTCTGTTCGACCTGTCTTTGAACCTTAAATGTATCTTGGCCCAGCAGTTGATCCCTGATGCGCATGGGATCGGCAGGCATGGTGCTTTTGAGTTGTTGATCAACACCCCGAGGGTCGCGGACTTGATCCGTCGCGGCGAGCTTCATGAGATCAAAGAGACCATGGCCAAATCGAATGAGTCGGGGATGATGACCTTCGATCAGTCGCTCTATGACCTATACAGCACCGGCAAGATCACCGAGCAGGATGCCTTGCACCATGCTGATTCAGCCAACGATCTGCGCTTGATGATTAAAGTGGGAAACAAGAGTCAACGAAGTATGAATGCATTGTCTGGGGTCACCGTCGACATGGGCTGATCTTACGGATCACTCCGATCTTCCTATGGGTAGTCAAAAGTATTAGGCTTGTAATGATCCTAATACTTTTTTTGTTGAACGCTAAGTTGTAAGTAACTGAAATAGATATACATTTATTTTCAACTAGATAACCGTGTACAGGAATATAAGCTTTTGGGTTCAAATAGCCCAAAAGCTGTACAAGCTGATCACCCCTTGAACTTTCTGGGGTAAGCCAAATCAGTTTTTCAAGATCTTGATAAGCGATCGCTTTTCGGTGAAAAGAGAAGGGAAAGCTGTACGTGTGAGGTTGATACAGATTGTTGCTAGCATAAAAAAGAGCCCGCTAAATAAATAGCAGGCTCTTAAAGTCAAACAGTATGCTCAACTATGTTTAAACTTACATAGAATCTTCATCGATGACCGACTTCATCACATCAAAAACGTTAGTGTTGTCGAAGTAATCACCGGTTGCACCATCGTTACGGTACATCTCTGCGTAGTAAGGGTCGTGTCCATCGAAGTAGTCTTTGAACAGTGCTGCACCCGCGCCTTTAGCATATAGGCGTACTAGTTCAGTTGTGTGGTCGCCACTGAAGTATTTAACTTCTGGAGTGGAAAATGCTCCCGCGTTTTCTACCGCTGCGTATGCTTCAATGTCAGAGTTATCACCCAGAACGTACGAGTTACCGTGGTCCGTGGTGACGATTAGCAGGGTCTCATCCCAGCTGCTGTTTGCCTCTACCCACTCAATCACAGCGCTTACTGAGTCATTGAAGTCGATTTGCTCTTCGATGATGCGAGCGGTATCGTTCGCGTGAGCAGCCCAGTCGACAGCACCACCTTCAACCATAACGAAGAAACCGTTCTCGTTTTGGCTTAGGTAGTTCAATGCACCCTGTGTCATCATTTTGAGAGACGGCATATTTTGATTTAGTTCACAACCAAAAGCTTCGCTGGCGTCATTACAGCCTGATTTAGAGCGGCTCTGTTGCATAGTGCTGCCTGTGCGAGGCATTGCTAGCAATGGTCCTTCCATTAGCTCTGCCGATGCATAATCATTTGCTAGGGCAGTGAATTCGTTGAAGCTATCCATAAAGCTCCATGGCAGGTTGCTTCCTTTCGGATAGATCTTTCCTGCCAATACGTCTTCCCAGTCTTCTTCGCTAATCGTGCTATATGTTGGTGAGCTACGGCGATCACCATTGTTATCATAGTGTGGGTGGCCTGTACCCATGATTAGGTCTAGGTGGCCACGTGTTAGCATATCGTAAGCTAGCTCATGGTTCTCATAGCGAGAAGTATTTGTGGTACCAAATACCGCCAAGGTTGCATGGTTAATGTTTACGGAAGACACTACGCCAGTGCTCATGCCCGCTTCTTTTGCATATTCAGTAATTAGCTTAAGAGGCTCGCCGCAGTTATTAACACTGATTGCTTGGTTATAAGATTTCGTACCTGTAGCCAGTGCTGTACCGGCTGCAGCTGAGTCAGTCCAGCCATCGTTTAGGTGTTCGTAACCTTTAAACATGCGACGAGCATTTTCGTCATCGACTCGAGTATCATCCCATGCCTTCTCTGGATCATAAGTGTACTCAGGCTCAAGTGCTTCATCAGTACAATCTTCGGCAGGGGTAGAATTTGTGTTAAGCGGGTAAGTTGTCATGGCATAGCGGTGTTCCATCGCATTGTATGGTGCAACTTTATTTGCCAGCTCTCCGTGCTCATAAAAAGATGCAATATCCCATGCTCCATCACTTGCACCATCTGAAATCATCAAGATAACATTTTTTGCTTTAGCCACAGGTGTTCCAGTTTTAGGTCCGTCAGAGCTACTACTGTTACAACCAGTAATAATAAGCGAGGTAGCTAATGCGACTGCAGATAATTTATGGTTCACTACTATATCCTTGATAGTTAGTTGGTTTTGATAGAGTTAATATAGAGGTGAAGTATTAAGTTAATGTTTAACATTTAATAATTAATATTAAACATTTATTTTACTGAGTGGATTATCATTTGCGATAACATTAATAATGTAAGTAATAATCATTGTCATCTTTTTCACCATGGGTAATTGTATATCGGTTGTTTGTACTCTATGTTTTACATGTGGTTGCAGTGCATTACTTTGGTTTATTAATAGTGGTTAAATTTAATTGCTATAAATAGAAATAATAATTTAACCAATTGACGGTCGTGTAATACCAATATGCTAAGTAGTTGATCAAGTATTTGCACTGGAAAAAATTATTGTTATCAAAGTAGATATTGCAGTAACTAGTGGCTCTAATTACAAAATATCTAATGCAGTGAACAGAGATTTTAACCAGCAAGACTGATCAAATATTTATGTAGGTTGGTATAATTTCTTCTTCATATTACAGCTTCGGTAAATTGTTATATATCTGGTGAAGGGATGTTGTGTTTTATATTAGAGGATAAATAAATTTTTTCGGGGTGGTAAATAAATAAAAGAGCCTGCTAAAGATATAGCAGGCTCTTAATGTCAAACAATATGTTTAGCTATGTTCAACTATGTTCTAACTTACATCGGGTTTACCGCTTCGAACATTACTGATTTCATTACATCAAAGATGTTAGTGTTGTCGAAGTACTCACCGGTTGCACCTTCATTGCGATATTTATCAGCGTAGTAAGGGTCGTTGCCATCAAAGTGCTCTTCAAAGCGCGTTGCGCCAAAGCCTTTTGCATAAACGCGAACCAGTTCAGCGGTGTGGTCACCACTATAGTATTTTACTTCAGGTGTCGTACCAACATTGCTTTCGTTAACAGGGGCGTATGCTTCTAGGTCAGATGTTTCACCCAGTACATATGAGTTACCGTGATCGGTAGTGATAACAAGCAGAGTTTCATCCCAGTTACTGTTGGTTTCAACCCATTCCATTACCGCACTAATAGAGTCATGGAAGTCTGTCTGCTCTTCAATGATCAGACCGGTATCGTTATCGTGAGCGGCCCAGTCAACGGCGCCGCCTTCGATCATGACAAAGAAGCCATTCTCGTTTTGGCCTAGGTAGTTTAGAGCACCTTTAGTCATCATTTCCAGCGTTGGCATATCTGGAATTTCCTTACAGGCGAAAGCTTCCATGCGCTCTTCGGCGGTGCAAGTACGGCGCTGTTGCAACGTTTGTTTGACCTGAGGTATTGCCAGTAGTGGCCCTTCCATCAGTGCTGGGGCTGCATAATCACCTGCTAATGCTTCGAACTGAGATAGGGTATCCATGAATCCCCAAGGTAGCTCGCTGCCAGCTGGGAACAGTAGCCCACTTGTTACGCTTGCCCAATCATCTTCACTGATAGTGGCAAAGTTTGGACTATCTGTACGTACACCGTCATCGTCGTAGTCGGGGTGGCCCGCTCCCATAATAAGATCAAGGTGACCTAGACTCAGCATGCCGCTAGTTAGTCTATTCATAAAGAGACGCGTGGTATCTTTTGTACCGAATACTGCAGGCGTGGCATGGGCTAGGTTCACCGAGGTCACAACCCCTGTGCTCTTACCTGCATCTTTTGCGTATTCGGTGATAAGCTTAAGTGGGTCGCCGCAGCCATCAACGCTAATACCATTAATATAAGTTTTGGTGCCGGTTGCCATCGCAGTGCCCGCTGCTGCGGAGTCGGTCCAGTTCGTGTCTAGGTATTCATAACCTTCAAACATGCGGCGGGCTTCTGGATCATCAACTCGCTTATCACTCCAGGCTTTTTCAGGGTCGTAAGTGAACTTAGGGGTTAAAACATCTTCCGTATTGCTGTCGTTGCAACCGCCAAATATCGGTGGTGAAAGACTTTGGTTCAGTGGATATGTCGTCATTGCATAGCGGTGAGGCATATCTTTTAGCGGTGCAACTTCGTTAGCCATTTGGCCGTGGGTGTAAAATGAAGCAATATCCCATGCACCATCACTGGCTCCATCGGAAATCATCAGAATGACGTTTTTGGCTGTTGTTGGTTTTGGAAGGGGATTTGAACCGCCATCTGTATTGCTATCACTGCTACTCATACAGCCAGTAAGAATAAGCGAGGTAGCTAACGCCATCGCAGATAATTTATAGTTCACCACTATGTCCTTTATAGTTAGTAGTTGTTTTTTCAAGCGATAGAATATAATGTTGAAATATTATATTTGTATGAAGTAAATATTTATTTTTTGCATTATCTTGCTATAAATTGAATTTAAAAAGGTAGTTTGTTTTTTTTATTTTAATTTTCATTGTTCATAACCAGCTGCATGTCGATACTTGGTAACATATTACTGACATAGTCTGTGTACTCTTCAAGCATACTTATTTCTGGCATAGGTGAGCGTTCGATCTGCGCTATTTTTGTTGTCATCCTAATATGGTCGCCAGAAGCGTTCTCTTTTGTCTCAGTAGCGTCACTGCGGGCTGCTGTTATTAAGTTTGCGGCATCACTTTGCGCCATAATAATACGGGTTGTCCGGTTGTTTTCAGCGCGCTCTATTAGGGTTTGCTTCTCTGCTGGTGCATTCTGCAGCTTTTCAAATGTGTTTTTAATGTTACGTGGCGCATCGATATGACGAATAAGCACCGAGTTTATATTCATACCAAGTTGGAGTTTGTCGCTTATTGTTTGTAACTTATCTTTTACATGTACTTGAAGCGCATTTCGCTGGCTTATTAATAATGATTCAAATTCATTTTGAGAAATAAAGTATATGGTTTCGCTAATTGATAATCGTTCAATGATTTCTTCGGCGACAGCTGTGGTGAACTGGTATAGACCTGGTGAAGGGATGTTATATTGTATTTCATATTCCACATCAATTAAGTCACCATTCCCTGTAACCATTTCAGGCTGTAAATAAGCGCGTCTTGAGCGTTCGCCATAGTTAATATAAAGCGTTCTTAATTCTGTTGTCGCGACTTTTTCAACTGCATCGATAGGCCAAGGAAGTCGATAGTGGAGCCCCGGCATAACATTGTCGGCGACGATTCGGCCAAACCGGGTTACGATCGCTCGCTGCTCGGTATTAACCACAAAGATGCCACTTAGGACGTAAATGACCGGGAGTACGCCAAGTAGAACAAACAGTACGGTCTTTTTTATTACCGAGGCGGTATGTTTAATGTCTTTAGTTAGCATGGGCGGCCGTACCTGGGGGTTGCATCAGAGCATCAAAAATCGGGGTGTCGGTGGATAACACCATCCGCGTATTGTCGTTGAAGATCTCCTGATAGGATTCCATAGAGCGGATGAACTTATAGTAATCAGGGTAACGGGTGTAGGCATCGGCGTAGAGGGCAGCGGCACTGGCTTCGCCTTCGCCACGGATCTGTTGTGCATCGCGATAGGCAGAAGCTAACAGTTGTCGAACTTCCAGCTCGGTATCTGCTCTGATCTCAGAAGCGCGTTTTTCGCCTTCCGCCAGGTACTGATTAGCCAGCCTGTCCCACTCTGATTCCATGCGATCGTAGATGGCGCTGAGGTTCTGCGATGGGAAGCCAAATCGGCTCGGTTTTACCGTTTGTACCTCTACACCCAGTTCGTTTTGTGCTGCTTGCGCTACAGAAGTGGAAATATCGGCAAATAGGGCCTCAAGGCGATGGTCTTCAGCGTCTTCACTGTAGATCTGGCTTAGGTTGATGTTGGCAATGCCTGCGCCAATCGCGGCGTTGATCATCGTTTCTAGCCGTTGCTCAGCGATATCGGTAGTGCGCACACTGGTGAGGTAGAGCAGGGGATCACTGATTTTCCAGATCACAAATGCCTCGGTGACCACATTACGGCGATCGCGGGTGCCGTATTCCGTTGCATCGAGGTTGAGCAGTTGGATCCGCTTATCAACAATGGTCTCGGTTTGGATCGGGGTTGGCCACTTGATGGCCCAGCCCGCCTGATCTATCACGCGGGTCGGGCGGCCGAACTGGCTGATCACGGTATAGTCGGTTTCGTTGACGATAACCAAACAGGTTGATAGCAGGTATGCGCCGATTGCGGCGAGCAAAATGGTCCATTTCATCTGAAATTACTCTGTTTCTGAAATTTGAGGTTGTTGCTCAAGCTGTAAAGGGAGTTGCCAAACACGGAAATCTTGTCGGTCGATTCGGCTATCTGTGATTGTCAGGTGTTTATTGGCAAGCGCAGCGGTAGATGCCCGCAGGCCCAGCTCAAAGTAGAGAGCTTCTGGGCTGTCTTTATGCACGTTTGCCAGCTGAGTAAAGTGATCCGCATCGCCCTCGGCGTGCAGGACGGATTCGACGGCCTTGGCCTCTATTCGGGCCTGATCGATATTGATTTGCGCTTGAGCAAGCGGTAAATCGGACCAGCGCTCACCGATAGCGACATTTACTGCGTTATGACTGGTTTGAAATGCGTTCAGTACATCTCGATATACTTTCACCATAGAGGCCGGGGGCTGCGACTTTTGAATATAAGCGCCCGTGACCTCTACTGGAATATCGAGTTGGTCGAGGTTACGGCTCAGGGTTTCAATTAGTTTGTTTGAAAAGGTATCTTGGCTTGCCAGTAGCAGCCCTTCATACTTGGTCGTTGCCGCGTGTTGCCAAAGCGCGTTCTCACCGAGGTTGGTGATGATTTGATCGATATCTTGGTAATCGTAGTAAGACCCCGCGGCATCGAGCAAACGGTATTGTAGAGCCATTTCAATAAAGATCAGGCTGTCATCTCCGGTATGCAGATAGTCAGTATCATCAAGGTGGGCGCGGCTAGGTACGATTTGAAACCACTGATTTTGCTGCGCTCTGCGTGTGTATGAGGATTGGTTTGGGCTGATAGTTACGGTGCGCACGTCCCCTTCCGAGACCTTAACAATTGAGCCTAATGGCTGTGGAAGGTGGTAGTGTAAGCCTGGTTGTAGGCCGGTATCGACGATGGCAAATAGGCGGTGCTTAATGCCGCTGTAGCCATGGGGAATGATAGTCAGGCCTGTTGCCATGTAAAGGCTAAACGCAATGGCTGCCAGTGAGCCTAGGCTTTTGCGGTTTAGTAGGCGCTGCTTGAGTTGTGTATGCGCAAGCGTTTGGCGCCACTGGTCGATAGGCAGGTATCGGGTTAGCAGCCCAAACAACGAGCTTTCTGTCCATTCACCTTGCTTTAGGCTTTGATAGCCAGAAAAAAACAGTTCAACCCCAGAGATCCAGATCATCACCCCGATCGCAATCGCGATCAGTTCATCGATATTAATGCCGATCAGTAGGCCGATCAGTGAGCACAGTACCGCAACGGAGGTCATGAGGTCGACAAAGGTATGGTGGCCGTCCGCTTCAATGCTTAAGGTGTTGGTTTCTTTACCTACATGCACTTTAAGCTTGGCAAAGAACAGGTTGAGGATAATGATCCCCAATACTCCGAAGATACCAATCCAAAGGTTGCCGATGTCTCCTGCATCGATGCCGGATATCGTTTGCAGCAATTGGAATGGCACCATCAAGATTACGACAGACACCGCCATAACTGAATACGACTCTATTGTACCCGCTCGCGCCTTTAGCTTGGCGTTGTTGGTTCGCTCACACCAAAGACGAATAATGAGGCATAACAGTAAGATAACAGAAACGGAAAAGTCGGTAACTGAGTGGTAAGCATCTGCCAGCAAGGCGGCACTACCAGTAAAGATAGCAAGGGCAATGCGGGTGCCAGTGAGGCCGATTTCGGCAATTATTGAGAGTAGTGAGGTACGAAAACGACGATCTGACAGCATACTTACAGAGCTTTATGGGAACTGATGCGTAGATTAGTTTTTTTAAATTGCAAATCTATGACGTTTATCTGTCGTTAGTGTTGATTTCTGTACACAGGCTGAACGAGCCTTCCCTACTATAGAGTACATAGTTGGGAGGGCTATTACTTTTAGATGGGGACTCAGGAGCTTGTATTAACCGTACTGCTGCTCGAACCAGCTTTCGAGGATCACAACAGCTGATTGGGAGTCGATATTGCCTTTGCTGAGGTTGCGGTAGCCGCCACGATCGAATAGATCGGAGCGAGCCTCTGCGGTGCTCAGGCGCTCGTCATGTAATTCGACCTGGCAGCCGAATCGACCGTGCAGGCGATTGGCAAACTTTTTGGCCCTTGGGGTGATGGCTTCCAGTTCACCGCCTCGCATATCTAGCGGAAGGCCGACAACAACCAAGTCCGGTTGCCATTCTTTGATGATTTTTTCAATGTCGTCCCAGTTAGGGATCCCATCTTTAGCCTTCAGAGCCCCTAGTGGGCTAGCGGTGCCGGTCAGCTCCTGGCCGATGGCAACACCAATGCTTTTCGTACCGTAATCAAAAGCGAGTACGCTGCGAGAATGACTCATGCATGTCCTTGTTCTGTAGAAAGGTTAGTGGCATTGATCCCCAGTTGGGCAATTGCCTTGTTCCAGCGTTCATTGACGGGGGTATTGAACACCACATCGGTATTGGCTTCCGTTGTTAGCCAGACATTTTCTATCAGTTCTTTTTCAAGCTGTCCGGCATCCCAGCCTGCATAGCCCAGAGCAACCAGAAAATGGTCTGGCGACTCACTGGTTCCGAGTAGCGAGAGGATGTCTTTGGAAGTGGTGATGGAGACGTCAGCGGTGACATCAATGCTTGAGCTCAAGCGGCCAACCCGGTTATGCAAAACAAAACCGCGATCGGCAGAAACAGGGCCACCATTAAATACGGGCTGTTCTAGGCTGGATGGATCCCTGACCGGAAGTTCACGCTCAATCTCTATTTGATCAAGCATATTGCCCACCGAAATTTCAATCGGCAAGTTGATGACGATGCCCATTGCGCCTTCGTCGTTGTGCTCGCAAATGTAGACAACACTTCCTTTGAAGTTTGGATCTTGCATGCTTGGCATGGCTACCAGAAAGTGGTTAGTCAAGTTCATGGAAAGATACCTACTACCGATCGACTTACTTACAGTATGCCGATTAATTTACAGAATTGGTATTAAAGGGAACGGATTTTAAAAATTAACACAGCCCCAGTCCATGCCGCATGGCTGTATGGAGCAGGGCTGCGTTGAGTCGCCAACTATGCGTTGATGCGTCGCTCGATGGCATCCATCAGCTTGCCTGTGATAGAGATATCAAAGGCCGCTTCTATTTCGCGGATACAAGTTGGGCTGGTGACATTGATTTCTGTTAGCTTGTCGCCAATCACATCGAGGCCTACGAAGATCAGGCCTTTTTCTTTCAGTACCGGGGCAACCGTCTCAGCGATCTTACGGTCGGTTTCGCTGATAGGGCGCGCTTCACCACGACCGCCAGCAGCCAGGTTACCACGGGTTTCGCCTTTGGCCGGGATACGGGCTAGGCAGTAAGGCATTGGCTCGCCGTCGACCACCAAAATACGTTTGTCACCATTGCTGATATCAGGCACGAAGGTTTGTGCCATGCAATAGTTTTGGCCCATATTGGTTAGGGTTTCGATGATCACCGAAACATTCGGATCGCCTTTCATTACACGGAAGATGGACGAGCCGCCCATCCCATCGAGAGGCTTGAGGATCACATCCCCGTGCTCTTGGTGGAAAGCTTTGATCTTGTCGGCACGGCGGGTAACGATAGTCGTTGGCGTTAACTCAGGGAACCAAGCGGTGAATAGCTTTTCGTTGCAGTCACGCAGGCTCTGTGGTTTGTTGACGATCAGGGCGCCTTCATCTTCGGCACGCTCAAGGATGTAGGTGGCGTAGATGTATTCGGTGTCGAATGGCGGATCCTTGCGCATCAATACCGCATCGAGATCTGACAGTGCAATTTCTTGTTCGTTGTGGAATTCGAACCAGCTGCTTGGATCTTCTTTCAGGCTAACTACACGGGTGCGGGCAATCGCTTTTCCTTGCTCTAGAGACAGGTCGTTCATTTCCATGTAGTGGATTTCCCAGCCACGGCGCTGGGCTTCCAACATCATGGCAAAGCTGGAATCTTTTTTAATGTTGATAGACTCGATTGGGTCCATCACGATACCCAGTTTGATCATTGCTGTATTCCTCTTGGTTAGCCCAGATCGCCGAAGCGAACTTGTAATGCGGTGATCGCGGTCATTGCTGTCGTCTCGGTACGCAGCACTCGCGGGCCTAACAATACCTCATCAAAGGTGTATTGCTCGGTCATTGAAATTTCGTCTGCGGATAAACCGCCTTCAGGGCCGATCAGTAGCTTCACTTTGGTCACAGGCTCTGGCAGGGTGTTAATCGAGTAAGTTGCACGAGGGTGCAGGTTTAGCTTCAAGCCGTCGTACTCTTCGGCACACCATTCTTCCAGTTTCATGATTGGGCGAATTTCAGGTACCACGTTTCGGCCGCATTGTTCGCAAGCTGCAATCGCGATTTTTTGCCACTGTGCCAATTTCTTCTCGAAACGCTCGGCGTTTAGCTTCACCCCGCAGCGCTCTGAAATGAGGGGCGTAATGGTGCTGACGCCCAGTTCGACGGATTTCTGGATGGTAAATTCCATCTTTTCACCACGGGAAACAACCTGGCCAAGATGAATATCCAGTGGTGATTCGACACTGACTTCATTGCGCGCCTGGATCTCCACTTCCACGTTCTTTTTACTGGCATTGGAGATCACGGCCGGAAATTCAGCATTGCTGCCGTCAAAAAGGAGCACTTCCTGTCCGGCCTGCATACGCATGACGCGACCGACATGGTTAGCGGCTTCATCACTGAGCGAAACGATACCAGAGCTTGGCAATAACTCCGGGTGGTAAATTCGTGGGATTCTCATGGCTATCTTGTAACCCGTTGGTTGTTATCTGGCTGCATTATATCAACTCTCTGGCTGATTGCAGGCGGTTGGTAAAGAGATGGACGCGGTAAGGGAGAAAAACAAGGGTAAAAGGAAATTAAACCGCTATTTTTGAATTGTTTTTAGTTCGCACTTTTGTGCGTGCAAAGTTGTGCGACATGCTTGACTTTGTAGTGCGCGCAGATAATCGCTTCCCATACAAGGAATGTTCAATGGATAAGAGGCTGAGATGCCTCGGTCTATTGTCCCTGCTGCTGTAAAGCCAGTGTATGGCCGCACTGGCGGCAGCGGTAATGGGCTTGCCCGCGCCGGATCTTATTGTGGCGGCGGACAGTCATTTGGTGATCGCTGCACTGGCAGCGGTAATGAAAGGTTTGGCCCTGTACCGAGCTGACATCAAAACTGTGGGTGGTGCGAGGGGTAACAGCGAACACTTCTTGCATGATGACCTGCCACTCCCTGCCGTGCGGACGGACCTTGCCAAACAGTTTGAACACCACTAGGTGAGCGACTTCGTGAGGAACCACTTCATTTAAAAAAGCATCTGGGTTTTCTTCGAGCAACACCGGATTGAACCGGACTTCCCAACCTTGTAACCGGGCGCTGCCGGCAATTTTCCCACGCTGGTTAAAACGTACTTCAGGCGTAGTTAAACGCTTGTTGAGGCGCTGGTTGGCCAGTGAGATACATTGCTTTACGCGTTCGATAACTTGGTTTTGCAGGGTAGTCATTATATTTTCAGGGTTTGCTGATGGAGAGGGGGAGTATAAGAGGTCAGCGGACATGAGGCTAGAGGCACAAGGCCCTCGGAAAAGCGGGACCAAGGAAAACAAAAGGTTTGATATGGCTTAGTCGGAGTTAATCCTCCTTAATAGCCAATAGCCAATAGCCAATAGCCAATAGCCAGATGCTAAAAAAGGAAGCCGAAGCTTCCTTTTTACAATCAGACTGTAGCTAACAAACTTAACGCTTACTTGATGTTGGCGAAGTCGCGCAGGATGTCCGCTTTGTCAGTTTTTTCCCATGGGAATTCTTCACGACCGAAGTGACCGTATGCCGCTGTCTTCTTGTACATAGGCTTAAGTAGGTCAAGCATTTCGATCAGACCGTATGGGCGCAGGTCGAAGTGCTGGCGTACTGCTTCTACGATGATATCGTGAGACACTTTTTCAGTACCGAATGTTTCGATCATGATAGATGTTGGATCGGCAACACCGATAGCGTAAGACAGCTGGATTTCACAACGGTCAGCCATGCCTGCAGCGATGATGTTCTTCGCTACATAACGTGCTGCGTATGCTGCCGAGCGGTCAACTTTCGATGGATCTTTACCAGAGAATGCACCGCCACCGTGACGAGCTGCGCCGCCGTAGGTATCTACGATGATCTTACGACCCGTTAGACCACAGTCACCCATTGGGCCACCGATTACGAAACGGCCGGTTGGGTTGATGAAGTACTTGGTGTCTTTGTTCAGCCACTCTGAAGGAAGAACTGGCTTGATGATTTCTTCCATTACTGCTTCTTGCAGTACTGGTAGTTCAATGCTGTCGCAGTGCTGAGTAGAAAGTACTACTGCATCGATACCAACGATTTTACCTTGGTCGTAGGCAAACGTTACCTGGCTTTTCGCATCAGGGCGAAGCCAAGGTAGGGCACCATTTTTACGTACTTTTGCTTGGCGCTCAACGAGGCGGTGGGCATAAGTCACAGGTGCAGGCATCAGTACGTCAGTTTCGTTTGTTGCGTAACCGAACATGATACCTTGGTCGCCAGCACCTAGCTCGCGTGGGTCTTCACGGTCAACACCTTGGTTGATGTCTGGAGACTGCTTGCCGATTGCGCTTAGTACCGCACAAGAGTTAGCATCGAAACCCATTTCTGAGTTTACATAACCGATTTCACGTACGGTTTCACGAGTGATTTCTTCGATATCAACCCATGCTGAAGTGGTGATTTCACCACCAACCATCACCATACCGGTTTTTACGTAAGTCTCACACGCAACACGTGCTTTCGGATCTTGCTCCAAGATCGCATCCAATACTGCATCTGAAATCTGATCTGCAATTTTGTCTGGATGGCCTTCTGATACAGATTCAGAAGTAAACAGGTGCTTCGCCATGAGCGCTCCCATAAAAATATGTTAATTGAAAAACTTGAGCTCTATATGCTTATGATATCAATCACGCAGTTGCGTACGGATATACGTTTGTATGTATAGAGCTACCTCCGTCTAGACGGCCATAATACCTTTTACTGGTTAAAAATCAACTTGCAACAAGTAGGGATATTTTGGCCAAAAGAAAGCAAACGTTTTCCCTGTAACGCTTTTATTACAGTTAGTTGCCTTGAGTACGGATGTGGCATGACAACCATGACCTTGATATAGAACTTATTTTTCTCAGGAAATCGTTTGCAGTTATAGCCCAGTCTTTGCGACAATACCCGCCCGCCGAACTGCGGCTAGCCTGAATCATTGATGGTAAGGGTAGCCGAATATTCAACGTCTACGAATTTCTGGAGCAGACATGTCTTCTCGTAAAGATCTTGCTAATGCAATCCGTGCCCTAAGCATGGACGGTGTTCAACAAGCTAACTCTGGCCACCCGGGTGCACCTATGGGTATGGCTGATATCGCTGAAGTACTGTGGCGTGGCCACATGAACCATAACCCACAAAATCCTGAGTGGGCTGATCGCGACCGTTTTATCCTGTCAAACGGCCATGGTTCAATGCTGATTTATTCTCTGCTTCACCTGACTGGCTACGATCTGTCTATCGACGATCTGAAAAATTTCCGCCAGCTACACTCAAAAACACCTGGCCACCCAGAATATGGTTACGCACCGGGTGTTGAAACAACGACTGGTCCTCTAGGCCAGGGCATCACAAACGGTGTGGGTATGGCGATGGCTGAAAAAGCCCTTGCAGCCCAGTTCAACCGCGAAGGCCACGACATCGTTGACCACCACACTTACGTGTTCATGGGCGATGGCTGTCTGATGGAAGGTATCTCTCACGAAGCGTGTTCTCTTGCTGGCACATTGGGTCTGGGCAAGCTAGTTGCTTTCTGGGATGACAACGGCATCTCTATCGACGGTGAAGTTGAAGGTTGGTTCTCTGACGATACGCCTAAGCGTTTCGAAGCATACGGCTGGCATGTGATCCCTGCTGTTGACGGCCACGACGCTGACGCGATCAACGCTGCGATTGAAGCGGCAAAAGCGGACCCACGTCCGACTCTTATCTGTACCAAGACGATTATCGGCTTCGGTTCACCGAACAAAGCGGGTACGCATGACTGTCACGGTGCACCACTGGGTCATGACGAAATCGCAGCGGCTCGCGAGTTCCTTGGCTGGAACCACGGCCCATTCGAGATCCCTGCTGATATCGCAGCTGAGTGGGATGCGAAAGAAGCTGGCGCAGCGAAAGAAGCGGCATGGAACGATAAGTTCGCCGCTTATGAAGCCGCTTATCCTGAGCTAGCCGCTGAGTACAAGCGCCGTGTGAATGGCGATCTACCTGCACAGTGGGAAGAGAAAGCGAACGCTATCATCGCTGATCTGCAAGCTAACCCTGCCAACATCGCATCACGTAAAGCTTCTCAAAACGCGCTTGAAGCGTTTGGCCAGATGCTTCCTGAGTTCATGGGCGGCTCTGCTGATCTGGCGCCTTCTAACCTGACGATGTGGTCTGGTTCTAAGTCACTAGAAGCGAATGACTTCTCTGGTAACTACATCCACTACGGTGTACGTGAATTCGGCATGACCGCGATCATGAACGGTATTGCTCTTCACGGTGGTTTTGTACCATACGGTGCAACTTTCCTAATGTTCATGGAATACGCGCGTAACGCAATGCGTATGGCGGCACTGATGAAAGTGCAGAACATCCAAGTTTACACACACGACTCTATCGGTCTGGGTGAAGATGGTCCGACTCACCAGCCAGTTGAGCAGATTGCATCACTTCGTCTAACACCAAACATGAGCACATGGCGTCCATGTGATCAGGTTGAATCTGCAGTGGCTTGGAAACTGGCTATCGAGCGTAAAGACGGCCCAACATCACTGATCTTCTCGCGTCAGAACCTGGCACAGCAAGAGCGTACAGAAGCACAGGTTGCAGACATCGCCAAGGGTGGTTACATCCTGAAAGATTGTGAAGGCAAGCCAGAGCTTATCCTTATCGCAACGGGTTCTGAAGTTGAGCTAGCAGTTGAAGCAGCAGCCCAACTATCGGCTGAAGGTAAGCAGGTACGCGTAGTATCTATGCCATCGACAGATTTGTTCGATAAGCAAGATGCGGCTTATCGTGAAGCAGTATTGCCATCTGATGTAACGGCACGTGTTGCTGTTGAAGCGGGTATTGCTGACTTCTGGTACAAGTATGTTGGCTTTGGTGGCAAGATCATCGGTATGACGACATTCGGTGAATCTGCCCCTGCAGGTGAACTATTCAAGATGTTCGGCTTCACTACCGAGAACGTGGTTAACACGGCGAAAGAAGTGTTGGCATAAGCGTGATTAGAATTAAGTCGCTGAGTGCTGTTCACGTAGCGATTTATTTCGAAGGTTAAAAAAAAGACCCCGGACAGGGGTCTTTTTTTATATAAAATGAGACCATTGTCACGTAAGGTATTGCTGGTAAAGACCCGTTAGAATGCGTGGTTTTAATTGTAAGCTCTTGAAGTAATGGTGGTTTGGTTGCTTGGGTGACTCTGCTCACATTTATGGTGATTCTCAGAGGTGCTTGTTATACACTAACGCGGCTTATTAATTTTGTAGCACGGATATGACACTAAAAGTCGCAATTAATGGATTTGGCCGTATTGGTCGCAGTGTGCTTCGGGCACTGTACGAAAGCGGTAAAGATCATCACATCAAAGTCGTGGCGGTCAATGAACTGGCTGAGCCTGAAGGTATGGCTCATTTGCTCCAGTATGACACCAGCCATGGACGCTTTTTTAAGCCTGTCAGCCATGATCAGGAGCATCTTTTTATTGCTCATGAAAACGGCGTGAAAGACAGTATCCGTATTCTTCACCAAAACGAAATCCACTTGCTGCCCTGGAAGGATCTAGATGTCGACATTGTCTTGGATTGTACCGGTATCTTTGGCAGTCGCGCCGACGGCGAAGCCCATATCAAAGCGGGCGCCAAAAAAGTGTTGTTTTCCCATCCTGCTGCAAATGATATCGACAATACCATTATCTATGGTGTGAACCACGACTCGCTCAAGCCTGAGCACAATATTGTCTCTAATGGCTCTTGCACCACCAACTGTATTGTCCCTGTTATCAAAGTGCTGGATGACGCCTTCGGTATCGAATCCGGCACCATTACCACCATCCATTCGGCAATGAATGACCAACAAGTCATCGATGCTTACCACAGCGATCTACGCCGTACCCGAGCTGCCAGCCAGTCAATTATTCCTGTTGATACTAAGCTTCACCTGGGGATTGGCCGTATATTTCCGAAATTTTCTGACAAATTTGAAGCGATCTCTGTGCGCGTACCGACAATTAACGTCACCGCGATGGATTTGAGTGTCACTGTAAAAACAAATGTGAAAGTTAATGACGTAAATCAATCACTGGCCGAGGCATCTCGTTGTACATTAGATGGCATTGTTGATTATACCGAAGTGCCGCTTGTCTCTGTAGACTTCAATCACGATCCCCATAGCGCGATTGTCGACGGTACCCAGACCCGAGTAAGTAACCAGCACCTGATTAAGCTGTTGGTCTGGTGTGATAATGAATGGGGATTCGCCAATCGAATGCTAGACACCGCCTTGGCAATGAATGCGGCCGACACAGCCGAAGTGGCTGGTGAGCAAAGCTCAGCGGTTTGCGATAAGCTATAACGAATTATTAGGGTCTGGCAGTGACGCTGGGCCGATAAAAACTTTGATTTTAAATTAATTTAATGTTGAGAGGACAAACCATGTCTGTAATCAAGATGACTGATCTGGAACTTGCGGGTAAACGCGTATTCATCCGTGCTGACCTAAACGTTCCTGTAAAAGACGGTAAAGTAACTTCTGATGCGCGTATCCTTGCGTCGCTACCAACTATCAAGCAGTGCCTAGAAGCTGGCGCTAAAGTAATGGTTACTTCTCACCTGGGTCGTCCAACTGAAGGCGAGTACGCGGAAGAGTTCTCTCTACAGCCTGTTGTTAACTACCTAAACGACGCGCTAGATTGCGACGTTAAACTAGCAAAAGACTACCTAGACGGCCTAGAGCTGAACGCTGGTGAGCTAGTTGTTCTTGAAAACGTTCGCTTCAACAAAGGCGAGAAGAAGAACGAAGAAGCACTATCTAAGCAGTACGCTGCACTGTGTGACATCTTCGTAATGGACGCATTCGGTACGGCTCACCGTGCACAAGCATCTACACACGGTGTAGGTACTTACGCGCCAGTAGCATGTGCGGGTCCTCTTCTTGCTGCTGAGCTAGAAGCACTAGGCAAAGCAATGGACAACCCAGAACGTCCGCTAGTGGCAATCGTTGGTGGTTCTAAAGTTTCTACTAAGCTAACTGTACTTGAGTCGCTATCTAAAATTGCTGACCAACTTGTTGTTGGTGGTGGTATTGCGAACACATTCATCGCAGCTGAAGGCCACAACGTAGGTAAGTCTCTTTACGAAGCAGACCTAGTTGAAACCGCGCAGAAGCTAATGAAAGAGTGTGCTATCCCAGTTGCAACTGACGTTGCTTGTGCAAAAGCATTCGACGAGAACGCTGAAGCTGAAATCAAGCAAGTTTCTGAAGTTCAAGACGACGACATGATCTTCGACCTTGGCCCAGATTCAACGGCTGCACTAGCTGAAATCATCGGCAACGCAAAAACTATCCTTTGGAACGGCCCTGTAGGTGTATTCGAGTTCAAGAACTTCGAAGCGGGTACCGCGGGTATCTCTAAAGCAATCGCTGAATCTGCAGGTTTCTCTGTAGCCGGTGGTGGTGACACGCTAGCAGCTATCGACAAGTTCGGTATCAAAGCTGACGTTTCTTACATCTCGACTGGTGGCGGTGCATTCCTTGAGTTCGTTGAAGGTAAAGTACTTCCAGCTGTTGCGATGCTAGAAGAGCGTGCAAAAGCTTAATTAAATTGAGGGCGGGAGTTCCGGCAAAGCACTTCCGCACTAATCGTTTGTGAATGATGTCATGTTTTTGTAGAATACGGGCGTTTCGCAAACGATTGCACAGTTTTTTGTTTATAAGACAACAAGGCAAATAGGACTATTGTTATGTCTAAGATCTTCGATTTTGTAAAACCTGGTGTTATTTCTGGCGACGACGTACAGAAAGTTTTTGAAATTGCTAAAGAGCACAAGTTCGCACTTCCAGCGGTTAACGTTGTTAACACTGACTCTGTAAACGCTGTTCTAGAAGCTGCTGCAAAAGTTAAAGCACCAGTTGTTGTTCAGTTCTCTAACGGCGGTGCTGCATTCTTCGCTGGTAAAGGCCTGAAGCTAGAAGGTCAAGAAGCACAAATTAAAGGTGCTGTTGCTGGTGCTAAATACGTACACGCTGTAGCTGAAGCTTACGGTGTGCCAGTAATTCTTCACACTGACCACGCTGCTAAGAAACTTCTTCCATGGATCGACGGTCTACTAGACGCGGGTGAAGAGTTCTTCGCACAGACTGGTAAGCCTCTATTCTCTTCTCACATGATTGACCTTTCTGAAGAGTCTCTAGAAGAGAACATCGAGATTTCTGGTAAGTACCTAGAGCGTATGGCTAAGATGGGTATGACACTAGAAATCGAACTAGGTTGTACTGGTGGTGAAGAAGACGGCGTTGATAACTCTGATATGGACGCATCTGAGCTATACACTTCTCCTGAAGATGTAGCTTACGCTTACGAGAAGCTAGTTGCTATCAGCCCTCGTTTCACTATCGCGGCATCTTTCGGTAACGTACACGGTGTTTACCAAGCGGGTAACGTTGTACTGACTCCAACTATCCTACGTGACTCTCAAGCATACTGTGCAGAGAAGTTCGGTATTGCACCTAACGCTCTAAACTTCGTATTCCACGGTGGTTCTGGTTCTTCTGAAGCAGAAATCCAAGAGTCTATCGGCTACGGTGTTATCAAAATGAACATCGATACTGATACTCAGTGGGCTAACTGGGATGGCGTTCGTCAATACGAAGCTGCAAACCGTGACTTCCTACAAGGCCAGATCGGTAACCCAACTGGTGAAGCTGCGCCAAACAAGAAGTACTACGATCCTCGCGTATGGCTACGTGCTGGTCAGTCTTCAATGGTTGCTCGCCTAGAGAAAGCATTCTCTGACCTTAACGCTATCGACGTACTATAATTTTACGTCCTGCGCTAAGCTAAGAAAAAACCCGCTACGGCGGGTTTTTTTATGCCTGTCATTTGTTTGTGAACCCTCCCAATTTATTGTTGGCGATTTTTTAGACGAGCAGTATTGTTCGGTGCGAAAAATCGCTTTTAGTGCTCAACAAAATCAATTAATCACTGTTATAGTGGTGATTGCATAAGTAATTTTCATAATTAAGCCTATGATTATTTGTGCTCCCGCGAGTTTTAGGGATGGGAAAGGAAATAATATTTGCAGGATGAGAAAGGTATGAGTGAGAGTAGTGTTACAGATACCGTAACGGATACCGTCACAGGTGTTGCAGATACGGTGGTGGATACCATCAAAGATAATGATTTGACCAATGGCGTGCTCAATGCCGGTACTTGGGTGGCTGACAATCAGGAACTACTGATCCAGTACGGGGTGAACATCCTATCTGCGTTGTTGATCCTGTTTATTGGTAATATCATCACCAAGAGCATTGCCAATGGCGTGGCAAAAATGCTGCGCAGAAAAGATATGGACGAGGCGGTTGTTGAGTTTCTCCAATCGCTGGTGCGTTACCTGTTGTTTGTGATTGTACTGATTGCTGCTTTGGGCCGCGTCGGTGTACAGACGGCATCCGTCGTTGCCGTGATCGGTGCCGCCGGTTTGGCCGTTGGCTTGGCTTTGCAGGGCTCGCTGTCAAACTTCGCTGCCGGTGTATTGATCGTTGCCTTCCGTCCGTTCAAGTCGGGCGATTTTGTTGAGATTGGTGGGGTATCTGGGTCGGTCGAGTCGATCCAAGTGTTCTCTACCATCCTGAAAACCCCTGACAATAAAATGGTGGTAGTGCCGAATGCGGGGGTTATTGGTGGCCCAATCACCAACTATTCACGCCATAAAACCCGCCGTATCGACTTGGTGATTGGTGTTTCTTATGATGCCGATCTCAAGCATACCAAAGCGGTGCTGACTAGGGTGATAGAAGCCGATGCGCGTATCTTGAAAGATCCTGAGCCAACGGTGGGTGTATTGGCACTGGCTGATTCCTCCGTTAATTTCGCGGTACGTCCTTGGGTGAATACCGCAGATTACTGGGCGGTATACTTCGATTTGATGCTGGCTATCAAAGAAGAGTTGGATAAAGAAAACATCGGGATCCCGTATCCGCAGATGGATGTCCACCTCAACAAGGCTCTCGAGCAGTAATATCGATACCAACAAAAAATGGAGCCGCATGGCTCCATTTTTTTATGTGCGATTTTAACTAGCAATACTGATCAAATATTTATGTAGGTTGGTATTATTAACTCGGCAGCGGGATCACTGTATTTGGCAGTGCCGACAGTAGCTTATCGAGATCGCGGCTGGCAAAGGCAAAGGTTAGCTCCGGCTTGCCCGGGGTAAACATCAGCTCGTCATGCTGGTAAAGAACCGGATCTATCAACAGGGAGATCTCTTCCGGCAGGCCGAACGGACAGACTGCGCCGGGTACACAGCCTATCACCTCAGTCATTTCTTCATGACTGCACACTGACACTTTCTTTCCCAGTACCTGCTTGACCAGTTTACTGTCGAGCCGGCTGTCGCGGTGAGTCAGCAACAGACTGTGGCCACCGCCCTTGAGGCGCATGAACAGACTCTTGGTCGGAGCGGCTGTCCAGCCAAGCTCGTTGGCAATTTTCTCATCGGTCTCATAATCCAAAATGGCTTCATGTTGCCACTGCTGGTAGCTGACACTGGTTTGCCCAAACAAGGCCAGATTACTCAGGTAAATTTGTTCTAACTTCTCAGACTGCATATTGGCTCCATAATTCTTGTACCAGACGGCTGGCGATGAAGAACATCATAGCGGCAACGGCGAGGTCGATTCCGCCTTTTACTTTGGGTTTTGACAATGCCGGCCCTAATTTAGCGGCGCCCAGCGATAGCGTATAAAACCAGACAAACGATGCCAGGATGGTACCGATGGCAAAGGCCACGCGGTCATTGCCTTCAAATTGGCCGCCGATAGAGCCCAGAATGACCACAGTGTCGAGGTACATGTGTGGATTAAGCACGGTGACAGCCAGTGCACCGAGGATTACGGCACGGCGGCCGCGGGCCAATACCTCTTTGTTCTGCTCTTGCTTGGAAGGCTTGCTAAGGGCGCTACTTAATGACAGGCAGCCATAGAAGGTCAAGAACAGGATCCCGCCGACAGTGACACTGGTCAGCAAGGTCTCATTGCTGGATAGCAATGCCCCGCCACCAAAGATGCCTAGGCTAATAAACAAGGTATCAAGTACGCTGCAGATGGCCGCGGTGGTGAGGTGGTGATTGCGCTTTATTCCCTGATTGAGCACGAAGGCGTTCTGTGCCCCTATCGGGATAATCATCGATGCGCCGAGTCCAAATCCTTGTAATAACGCCCAAATGCTCATTTTACTGCTTACCTTATTATCTGATATTTCGGTTTCTCCCTGTATCTGGGAGGCCGGATTGAAAGTGTTGGCGCAAGCATACTCTTGCCACTACTGTTAAGTACAACTAATAAAATTTATGTAATATTAGACTTTCTAATGAAGGCGCGATACAGATACAAAGTAGGTGAAAAAAGGTGCGAGGACTGGATTATCGATGGATTGAAGCGCTTGATGCGGTGATATCCCAACGGGGATTTGAGCGGGCAGCAGAGTACTTGTGTATTACCCAATCGGCGGTGTCACAGCGGATCAAGCAGTTGGAAAAGTTGATGGCCCAACCCATGCTGGTCAGGGAGCAGCCGCCACGCCCAACAGCGGCAGGACAAAAAATACTGGGGCTGTATCGTCGGGTGCGCCTGCTCGAGCAAGAGCTGTTACCCGAGCTGACACCGGATGAAAGCAGCCAGCCATTGTCGGTTTCTATCGCGACCAATGCCGATAGTCTGGCCACTTGGTTGTTGCCTGCACTGAGTCCTTTGTTGCGCTCAAGGCGGATTGAGCTCAATCTGATGATCGAAGATGAATCCCGAACTCTGGATAAGCTGCGCGGTGGCGAGGTGGTTGGGGCGATCAGTATGGAGTCTACCCCGATGCCGGGATGTGTGGCTGATTATCTTGGCAGGGTGGATTTCCTCTGCGTGGCCAGTCCGTCATTCGTTGATAAGTATTTCTCCCAAGGGGTAAACCGCGACACCTTGCTGGCCGCACCCGGTGTTGCATTCGATTATCACGATGATGTGCACGAGCGATTTATCCATCAGCATTTCAATCTGCCTTTTGGCAGTGTCATGAAGCACACGGTGCGTTCGTCGGAGGCCTTTGTCAGGATGGCGGTGGAGGGCATCGCCTATTGCCTTATTCCTCGGATCCAAATCCAGCAGGAGCTTGATGCAGGAACATTGGTTAACCTGACTCCGGATATTTTCCTGACTCGCAGAATGTATTGGCATCACTGGGCACTGGAAAGTGGGGTATTGTCTGACTTGTCTGAACAGATGACTCAGTATGCTGGGAAAGTCCTGCCGCAATAAAATATAAAACAATGTACAAAAAATTATCAATCAAGGGAATTTTTTGTCTCTGTCCGTTGTCGTATGGACAACGCATGAAAAAATAGATTAATAAAATAGGAATAGGCCAGATGAAAAAACAACTTGTCGCAGTAATGTTGGGGTTGGGTTTGTTGGGTACCAGTGGTATGGCTGCAGCCACGGTGAGTGTTCCGCATTTGCAGACAACCGGTAATGGCGAGATCACAGCCCTGCCGGATATGGCGGTGTTTGCCGTTGCTGTCGAAGAGATCCGTCCAACGGCAAAATACGCCAAGCAGGCAGTGGATAAAGCCGTTGAAGCATTTGTGGCGCGCTTGCTGGAGCAGGGCTTGGATCGCAATCAAATCCAAAGCGCCAATATCAGCCTGCAGCCTCAGTATCGCTATCCGAAAGACAAAGAGCCGGAGCTCAAGGGCTACCGTGCTAGCCGCCATGTAACGGTGACGGTGAATGAGCTGGGTAACCTTAATACTTACCTTGATAGCGCGTTGGGTGACGGTATCAACCGCATCAACAATATTGAGCTTAAGGTTAGCAACGAAGACGAGTATATGGAGCAAGCGCGTCAGGCTGCAATCAAAGATGCCATTGCCAAGGCGGAATCGCTCGCTAAAGGGTTTGGTGAGTCCTTGGATGGAGTATGGCAGATCTCTTATCAGGTCAGCCAGTCTCGTCCTATGGTGATGCGCATGGCAATGGACGCCGCACCGGAGAATGCCGTCAGCTATCAGGATACCCAGATCACCATCCGTGATCGTGTTGAGGTCGTGTTTAAGCTTGAGGAATAGGCTTATACCAATCTAAGTAAAAATATGATCTAATTGAGGTTACTCTTTCAGACAGTCACATCGCTATGGATAGCCTCAA